>JBGTBX010000045.1:0-9385 GCA_041749115.1 Gemmatimonadaceae bacterium | reverse complement strand
CAACGCGTTGCGCGGCCCGCTGGTGCGGGTGAATGTAATCGTCCGGCTCCCCGTATCCCCTGCGACCCAACCGTCCCGCTCGAAGATCCCGACGCCGATGTTCGGCTCGGCGAGCAGATGGCTCGTGGAATGCCGTACCGGGGCACGGCTCGTGATCGCCAGCGCCGTGCGCACCGTGTCCATCGCCTTGAGTGCCTCGAAGGCGCCGGCAACGTTCACGACACCATTCCCCTGCTTGTACGACGGGAGGTGATCAATCCAACGCCCCGACGTCATAACCGCCTGCCGCAAACTGTAAGGATCGAAGGCGATACCTCTCTGGCGGGCAGCGCTGATCAGGAGCGCAACGGCACCGGCCGTGGTGGGCGTCGCAGTCGACGTCCCGCCAGCGATGTTGTACCCTGGCGGCAACTGCATCAGCCCCGGAATTGCCGTCCCCTCGAGAAAGCCGCGCCCTGTACTCACGTAATTTGATGGAGCGATGATGTCGGGTTTAGCTGCACCGTTCCCCATCGGACCGTAGCCGCCGGTGATCAGAAGGTTGTCGTCCATAGCCACACGCACACCGTGGTTGGCCATGAAGTTCGCTTTGCTTTCATGGGCGCCGATCGAAATTGCGCCGGGAGCGAGTGCATAGTCGTCGATCGCCGCGAGCACCGCATAGTTGTGCGTCGGAATGATCAGCGATTTGCCGTATTTGGCGATGGCTCGACCGTAAATCACCGTCGCTACCATGCGTCCGTCGAAGAGCAGATAGTTGCGGGCGATGTTGGAACTCTGTTCCATGAATACGACGTCGACCGCCGGGTGCTGCATCGCAATAAGCACCGCTTCGGTCTGCCCGTACGCTGCGCCACCCTCGGCGACATTCACCAAGTGGGCACCAGGTGCTACACCGTCGAATCGTCCGGCAGTTCCTTTGCTTGCGACCGCCGCACCGACCACGAGCGAAGCATGGCTGGCGACGCCGAAGTTGAAGGAGACGAGCTTGCGCGCGCGGTCCGTCTGCACCGCAAAGCTCACGCTTTCGCGTATAGCGGTGGCCGGGTTGTCTTTGCCCAGCACGCCGAACTCCGGGCGCACCGCGTAATCCGTATATGCCTTCTCGTCGCGGAAGTCATGATCCTGATCCGTATCGAGCCAGACGTCGTTGCTCGCCTCATTCCAGATCGTTGCGAAGAGCCGGCTCGACCCCTTCGGATTCCCGTCACGATTGAGATCCTTCTCGATGCCGGCGCGATTTAATGAATCAAAGACTGCCTCATCGATGATTGCAATGCGATACGACCCAGGTGCAGGGGCCGTGTACGAAACATCTTTATATGTAAAGGTCCCAGCGGGTCCGGCGATGACCGTGTCGGTCATGCGTTGCCACTGCCCATCGTCCTCTTCCTCGATGTCTACCGCGGTGAGGTAGCCAACAATCTTGGTCGTCGACTTTCCGTCGAGCGTTTTGGCCACCTGCAGTTCGGGGAGGAGCGCATCGAGGCTCTGGTCGATGATTGCGATCCCGACGCCGCGTCCGTCGAAGGTCGGGTTGGCGCGTCGCCATTCAATCGCGCCCATGTCGCTCAGCGGGTCGTAGCGATTGATGAGTGGTGTTTCGGGGAGCGGTGGCGGCCATCTGCGTTCTGTGGTGTCGCGCATCGCCGCCGACCAGGCGGCAATGCTCCGGCTCGCGTCGCTCGGGAGGAGCGCCTCGGCAGCGGGGGCGTTGGTCGGGACCGCCTGATCCGCCCGGCCTATTGCGCGGCCCCCTTTCGAGATCGAGACGTCGGCGCTGTGGATGAGCGGGTCGCTCACCAGACGATCGACCGAATCGACGCGCAGATGAACGCGCAGGTAGTCCACGTCGTCGGTGCGGTAGCGGATCGTCCCACCGAGTCGCTGCACGAGCGCAACGGCCTTGGCATTCATCCCCGGCATCGCAGCGACGACGAGGGTGACGGTCGAGTCGCCTCGCGCTCGCGCTGCGGCGAGCTCGCCGCGGGCATCCTTGAACAGGAAGTTACGGCGCGGAGGATCGACGACACGTTGCGCAGAGAGCGCAGGTGAAGCAACGAGCAGCACAGAGGAGAGGGCGATCAGAAGCGGACGCATGGCAGACCCGTGAAGGAAAGGGAACGTCCAATGTTGGGACGGGACCGGAAATTGTCGACCGTTCAGGGATGGGACGGGTGATGGGGCGTACGGGCCGGTCGTCCATGGCCGTCGCGCTGGACGGGCCACGGCGCAGGGCTGGTTGACCGGCCAGGGCGTACGGACCGCGCGTCTCGCGCCGCTTGCATCCCGGTCGTGCGTTCATCCCGCTATCGGTATCGCATTAATCAGGACATAAAGATTTAGGCAGAGCAGCACAAACGCCGGGATCCCAGCAGACAGGGGATCGCCAATCTGTCGCCGGACGATCAGCGCAATGATCATCATCAGCGCGAGGCCTCCTGCGGCCACGACGAGCAACGGATGAAACCACAATCCGATTATGATTCCGACACTCCCGGCGATCTGGAGCGTGGAGATGTGTACCCGGTAGCGTGCGAGCCCGTATCGCGTAAAATCCGTGATCATATGCTGCGATATCAGCAGGCTCGTCCCAAAGCCGAGAAAGGCGACTCCCGACAGGCAGGCAGCGATCGTGGTACCCAGTTGCATTCCTTCCTTGAATGACGTACGAGTCGGATTGTGGTACTCTCTGTCGCGCCGACTCGACCACTGTTCCCTAACCAGAATTACTGATGCGAATCCTAATCGTGGTGTGCCAGGTCGTGGCGGCATGTGGGCTGCTCAACGTGTGGCTGCTTCGCCGGAACAAGAGCACACCGTTTCGCGGCGGCAACGCGCAAAACATGAGCGAGGAGTTTGCGGCCTACGGCTTGCCAGCCGGCATGGTTATCCTGATTGGCACTCTCAAGGTGGCCATCGCGATCGCACTGATTGCCGGTATTTGGATGCCCGTACTCGTGCGACCCGCCGCAGCGGCGCTGGGTGTGCTGATGTTAGGCGCACTGGCCATGCATGTGCGAGTCAGCGATCCCATTGTGAAGTCGTTGCCGGCAGCTGGAATGCTGGCGTTAGCGGCGCTCCTGATGTTCGCCGGATAACAGCCGTCAGTATTTCGGGGGGTGCTGGAACATTCCAGAACTGTCGCGACTTGACGCTTTGCACGCCCGGGTAAACAAGCCCGTCACTCCGTCAAGTCACCTAGCTCCGATGACGTCACTCAACGCAAAGCGCCGCCGCGCCGCAATAACGATCCTTGTTGCCGCTTTTGTATCATTCATTCTCTCAGTCACGCTGTGGTTCACGGGGAGCCATGAGCAGGGGCTTTTCGTTGGTCTGTGGGTTCCATCCATCCTGTCGTTCGGTAGCGTCGCTCTGCAGATAAGCGGTGACCGAGGTGAGTAATCTCACCCTCTTCGCCATAGGACTGGTGGTCGCGATTCCAACAGGAATCGTTGTGGTCGGACTTGTGTTCGCCGCCGGCGTAGATAACCGGGAAATCAAGAAGCTTCGCATGCAAAGGGAAGCAGGTGCGTCGCGACCTGCGTAGCTTCGATTGTATGACGTCCGGTCCAGCAGTATGAAGCGCACGTACCTCGTTGTAGGCCACTCGAGCGGGATTGGACGCGCGCTCACGGAGCGAGCCCTCGCTGATGGCCACGCCGTATATGGTGTGTCGCGTCGTGCTTCAGGGATCGTTGCGCCTGCTCTGACGGAACGGCAGGCCGACATCCTCGAGGTTGATCTGGCCTCGCTTGATCTGCCGCAAGTCCTTGATGGAGTCGCGTACTGCCCGGGGAGCTTGAACCTCAAATCGTTCCGGGCGCTCAAGGAAAAGGACTTCCTGGATGATTTCCGTATTTCGGCCCTGGGAGCAGTGCGCGTCCTGCAAGCGACCGCCAACGCCCTCAAGGCCGGCCAGCAGCCTGGCGTGGTGCTGTTCAGTACCGTTGCCGTAGGGCAGGGCATGCCTTTTCACGCCTCGATCGCAATGGCCAAGGGGGCGGTGGAGGGACTCACTCGATCCCTTGCGGCAGAATGGGCACCGGCGATCCGCGTCAATGCAGTCGCTCCCTCACTGACTGACACACCACTTGCTGCGCGCCTGCTCTCGAACGAGGAACGCACGCAGTCGAGCCGAGAGCGGCATCCGCTTCGTCAGATTGGTCAGCCCGACGACGTCGCTGCGGCAGCGCTCTTTTTACTGGGCGACCAGTCGGGCTGGATCACGGGACAGGTGTGGGGTGTCGATGGCGGGCTGTCGGCCGTGCGCACCTAACGAGCGAATCTGTTAAGCGGCGGACCCCTGCCAGCCCCTCGGCGGGTTTTACTGCGCCCACGGTACCAATGAGCGCGTTCGTCCCTCGTCGACCGTGGAACGTATTCCGTTGCCGCGGCCAGAGTGACACCGAGCGTGCGGAGGCCCCAAGGTAAGTCGCCCTCACGTGGCGGACGGGTGCGCAGCGATCGGTTCAACGACTTTCACCGCTTGCACGTTTCATCGCAGCGCTCCAGAATTCCTCGTCTGCCGCCGACGCCTGAGCGGGCGTCGCTTTCTGGGCGACTTGCTGTTCGTTTTATTCGCGTTGGTCCAACGGTTCCAGTCCAAAATACTTCACCAGTCATGCAGCCGAGGTGCTCATGCAAACACGTGTTGTCAGGCGAATACTCAGGTTGGCCACCCTGATGGCCACGCTGGCCCCGCCGCTGGCTTCCGCCCAGGCGCAGCAAAGTACAATCTCCGGTCGGGTTACCGACGCGGCCTCCAGCCTGCCCGTCGCTGCTGCCCAGATTTCGGTGGTCGGCACGAACCAGAGGACAGAGACGAACACTGACGGGCGCTATACCCTGCAGGGCGTCTCGCCCGGACAGGTGGAGGTGCGGGTGCTCCGAATCGGCTTCGCCGAGATGCGCAGATCGGTGACGCTGACCTCCGGACAGACGGCTACCCTCGACTTCGCAATCACCGCCGTGGCGGTGACGCTGAATCCAATCGTGACCACCGCGACCGGTCAGCAACGCCGCGTCGAAGTGGGCAACGCGATCGCGCAGGTCGACGCCGCCGGCCTTGTGGAGTCGCGTGCCGTGTCAGGGATGGGTGATTTGCTCACTTCGCGCGCTGCCGGAGTCCAGATCAGCCCGGGGACGCAGACCGGCGCCGGAACACGCATCCGCATCCGCGGCACGAGTTCGTTGTCGCTGACCAACAATCCGATCGTCGTGATCGACGGCATTCGCGTTGAGTCGTCGACCGGTTCGTCGTCGGTAAGCGTTGGCGGCACAACACCAAGTCGCCTGAACGACCTGAATCCTGAAGAGTACGAGTCGATCGAGGTCATTCGTGGCCCCTCGGCAGCCACGCTTTACGGCACCGATGCCGCCAACGGCGTCATCGTGATAACCTCGAAGAAGGGGACGGCGGGGCGCCCGCAGTGGTCGTATTACACCGAGCAGACTGCCATCACCGACCGCAACGACTATCCGACGGCCTGGTGGGGGTGGCGCACCGGGACCACCGCGAACACGACGTCATCGCCGTCCAACACAGTTCAATGTTTTCTGTCGCAAGTTGTCGCGAACACCTGCGCTCAGGACAGCGTGACCAGTTACAACCTGGTTGCGGATAAGGAATCCACGCCGTTCGGCATCGGCTATCGGCAGCAGCAGGGAATTCAGCTGCGCGGGGGATCGGACGTCTCGCGCTACTTTTTGCATGGCGAGTGGGAGACAGAGGATGGCGTCACCAAGGTTCCTGAGTTCGAAAAGCGCTACCTCGCGGCCCGCAACCAGTCGCTCAGCAGTCGCCAGGCAAACCCGGGGGCGTTGAGCCGGGTCACCGGGCGCAGCAACCTGAACATCTCCCTGCCGCGAAATGCGGAGGTCCAGGCCAGCCTCGGCTATACATCTCAGGACCTCTATCTGCCACGCAGCGATGACGCCGGTACGGCGGGCATCGCCGCCAACATTTACGGCGGTCCCGGCTTCAAGAACAACCTCAATCCTGCCGGCGATACGCTGTTTGGTTGGCGGCAGTTTACCCCTCGAGATGTCTACCAGACCGAGACGTCGCAGGCCGTGGAGCGCATGATCGGCTCGCTCAACTCCAACTGGCGTGCCTCGGACTGGCTCGCCTTGCGCGGCAACTTCGGAGTGGACTTCACTCAGCGGCTCGACACTCAGCTGTGCCGCTTTGCCAATTGCGCCAACGTCGGGACTGACCGCCTTGGCTTCAAGACAGACAACCGCACCAATTTCTTCGTCTACACAGTCGACGCCGGCGCGACCGCGACGCGTACGCTGACGGAGTCGCTGGAGTCCAAGACGACTGCTGGCTTCCAGTTTTACCGGAACATCTTCAACCGCAACGGCGCCACCGGGCGCGAACTCCCGCCGGGGGCGACCACGGTCACATCGGGCTCCGTCGCTTCGGCGGATGAGTCGACCGCCGAGAGCCGCACGCTCGGTGGGTTCATTGAACAGTCGCTTGCCTTCCGCGATCGCTTCTTCCTCACCGGGGCGGTGCGCTCCGATCGCAACAGCGCGTTCGGCGCAGACTTCAAAACGGTGTTCTATCCCAAGCTCGCAGCGTCGTGGCTGATCTCGGAGGAAGGTTTCTTCCCCAAGAGCAACCTCATCGATCAGGTGCGGATCCGCTCGGCGTACGGTGCGTCCGGCGTACAGCCGGGAACGATCGATGCCGTTCAGTTCTTCTCCACCTCGGTCTTCCGCGGTGAGTCCGGCGATCAGCCGGCACTGGTGTACAGCTCCCTTGGCAACCGGCAGCTTAAGCCGGAACGCTCGACCGAGATCGAGATGGGCATCGACGGAACGTTCTTCCGCAGTCGCCTAACGACCGAACTCACCTACTACAACAAACGGTCTCGCGACGCCCTCATCAGTCGCATCCTCCCGCCGTCGATCGGCACCGGTGCCACTGCGCGATTTGAGAACCTCGGCGAGGTGCGCAACAGCGGATTCGAAGCGCTGATTAATGCGCAGATCGTTAATCGAAAGTCTGTCGCATGGGATGTGTCGTTAAATGCGTCGGCGAACGACAACGAACTGGTGAGCCTCGGCAACGTTCCGCCAATTGCCGGCGCCACACAGCAGCAGCGCGAGGGATACCCGCTGTACGGCTGGTGGTCACGCCGGCTGTTAGGCTACGAGGACAAGGACGGCAACGGCATTATCTCATACAACGCCAACCCCACCCTCAGCGAGATCACCGTCTCGGATACCAACGAGTTCCACGGTTATCCGCTCCCCAAGCGGGAGTTCGCGCTCACCAACTCGATCGAGTTGTTTAACCGCACCGTGCGGCTGTCGGCTATGGTTGATTACAAGGGCGGGCACCTCGTGTACAACAACACTGAGCGTATCCGCTGTGCCAGCAGATTCAACTGCGAAGGACTTATCAATCCCGACGCTCCGCTCTTCGAGCAGGCGCGTACCGTGATGGTTCGCGAGCACCCCCGTCGCTCGGTCGCCGGCTTCTTCGAGAAGGGAGATTTCGTGCGCTTCCGTGAACTGTCTCTGGCCTGGTCCGCACCGCGCAGCATGGTCCAGCGCGTCTTCCGCGGCCGTACGCTCACTACCACGCTGGCTGCCCGAAACCTCGGCATCCTGTGGACCGACTACCTCGGCGTCGATCCCGAGGCGTTCGGCACAACGGGTGATGCCCCGTCCAGCTTCCAGCCCTTCGCTCCCCCGACGTACTTCACCTTCCGATTTAACCTCGGATTCTAGGATGGACTTCCGAATGAAGACTCATAACCTGTTGACGTCAGTCCGGCTGCGCCTGCGCCGTGACGTCCCGCTTCGCTCTTTCGCCACGGCCGTTGCCGCGGCGGTATTGCTTACCTCGTGCTCAGCGACCGAGATCCTGGAGGTCCTGGACCCCGACATCGTCAACCCGACCGACGTGCAGTCGGTCGCCGGCGCCGACGCGGTCCGCCTCGGCGCACTCGCGCGGCTTAACGCTGCTACCAGTGGCGAGGAGAGCCTGTTTCTGCTCGGTGGGCTGCTGGCCGACGAGTGGATCAACGGCGACTCGTTCATCGCCCGGCAGGAAATCGATCAGCGCACCATCACGCGCGAGAACCTCTTCCTCACGACCGCCAACCGCAACCTGCACCGCGCGCGACTGTCGGCCGAGCAGGCCGTCACTCTGCTCCAGGAGTACAATCCGGGCGCTCCGGCGTGGCAGCGCGCCGAGATGTTTTTCGTGCAGGGCTACGTCATCAATCTGCAGGCGGAGCACTACTGCAGCGGACTCGTCTTCAGCAGCGTCGAGAACGGTGTGTTGACGTACGGATCACCGATCACCACTGTCGCAGCTTACCAACGCGCGCTCGGGTTGGCCGATCAGGGGCTCGCGCTGGTCGTAGGCAATACGGTCGACGATGTGCGGGTTCGTAACGCGCTCCGCGTGTTGAAGGGACGCATTCTGGTGAATCTCAACCGGCACTCTGATGCGTTGACCGCGGTCGCCGGTGTCCCCACCAGTTTCACGTACACGATGCTTCACGCGGCCACCGCTACAAACAACCAGATGTGGAACTTCAATAACCTTGCGCGGCGGTACAGCGTGAGCGCGTCAGAAGGGATCAACGGCCTTCCGTTTGCCACTGCAAACGATCCGCGACTCGGCATTTGTCAGGGAGGCGATGTGGCCTGCCGTGCGATCGGTGTTACAATCAACTCCCGTGATGATCTGCTGCGTCCCATTTATGTGCAGACCATCTGGCCCGTGCGCGAGACGCCGGTTGTGATCAGCAGCGGCATGGAGGCGCGCCTCATTGAGGCCGAGGCGCAGCTTAAGGCAACGAATGCCACGGCGGCTCTTGCGACCCTCAATGTGGCCCGCACCACGGTTGCGGGACTCACGCCCCTCACCGATGCCGGGACCGACGCAGCGCGCGTCGATCAGCTGTTCAGAGAGCGTGCCTTCTGGCTCTTCGGCCGAGGCACACGCCTTGGTGACCTGCGGCGCCTGATGCGGCAGTACGGGCGTGCGGAGAGCACCGTGTTTCCCACCGGCGCCTGGCACAAAGGTGGAAACTACGGGACGGACTTGAACTTCCCCATCCCGCAGGCCGAAGACAACAATCCGAACGTGTCGTCCGCTCAGTTCTGTATCGATCGCAACGCCTAACGATTCCGGTGATACGGTTTAACGCGTTCGCCGGTTTCGGGAACGCACCGGTATCACGCACAGCGCCTGCCGATCGAAAGGTCGGCAGGCGCTTCTTCGATCACTCCCGTCATGTCCCGAATGCCTCGATCGCACTGCTCCCGACCTGACTCCGTGACGCGGCGAGGCATGTGGCTGCTGTCGCTGGCCGCGTCGCTTGTTGTTGCGCTGGCTCCGTGGGGGGGGGGGGGG
>JBGTBX010000044.1:0-23864 GCA_041749115.1 Gemmatimonadaceae bacterium | reverse complement strand
TGTCGCATGAACTCAGAACACCGCTCACGGAGATCGTGTTGTTTGCCGAACTGTTGCAGTCGGGACGAGCGGCGAGCCCTGGTGAAGTGCAGGATGCGGCGCGTGTCATCAGGACGGAGGCGATGCGGCTCCATCACATGGTGGAGAACATTCTGCACGTCGCGCGACTCGATCGACAGTCCTATCCGATGTCGATTCACGCACAACAGGTGGCTCCGGTGTTGTTCGAGGTGCTTGAGGGTTTCAAACCGATCGCCGAACAGCGTCAGTGTATGATCGATATCCATATAGAGAGCGATCCGATGCTGCTGGTTGATGCAGGGGCGTTGCGCCAGGTCCTCCTCAACGTACTTGATAATGCTGTGCGCTACGGGCCCGAGGGTCAGCAGATTGTTACGCGGTTGAGTTATCGTGATCAGCGAGGTGTTATTGAGGTAGACGACGAAGGGCCCGGCATCCCCGAAGCTGATCGTCACACGGTCTGGGACTCCTATACACGCCTTGATCGCGATGTTGCGCGTGCGCGAACTGGCACCGGCCTCGGTCTCAGCGTTGTCCGCGCGCTCGTGGAGCAAATGTCCGGCCGCGTTGCACTCACGAGCTCCGCGCGTGGTGGCACACTCGTCACCATCAACCTTCCGGCCAGTCCGGTGGCATAGTTTATGTCCCGCATTCTCATCGCCGAAGACGCTCGACCTATTGCTCAAGGCATTCGCGTTGCCCTGGAACAGGATGGGTACGATGTCCGCATTGTCGCCGATGGCGCTGAAGCGATCGACACGATTCGTCACTGGATGCCTCGGCTGATTATTCTCGACCTGACGCTGCCAAACGTCGACGGTCTGCAGATCCTGCGCACGATACGTAAAGAGGGGCTCACAATGCCGGTGCTTATTCTATCGGCACGCGTCAGTGAGGCGGATCGCATTCAAGGGCTCCGTGCAGGTGCCGATGACTATCTCGTTAAACCGTTCAGTCTCGATGAGCTCCTGGCGCGCGTTGAAGCACATTTTCGCCGGAGCGCGTACCACCAGTCCGGCCGACCGCCTTCCGGACCCGACGCTAATCTGCAGCTGGGCCGACTGCACATTGAGGCGTCTGCGCGGTGTGCATCCTACGACGGCGAGCCGATCAATCTTCGGCCGCGAGAATTTGATTTACTGCACGCGCTCGCTCGCCGCGCCGGAGAAGTCATGACGCGAACGGAGCTGCTGCGTGAAGTGTGGGGCTACGAAGTCGAAGTGGAGAGTCGGACGATCGACACACACGTGGTCGAGCTGCGTCGCAAGCTGAAGGAGGCGACGGGATCGGTCACGATGATCCTCACCGTACGAAAGACCGGGTATCGCTTGCTCACGTCAGCGTGACGACGGCGAAATTGGCGGCGGGGTGCGGACACGAGGTTGGGGCTCGAGGCGCACATAACGTCCATCAAAGGTGATCCGCCACGTGCGGCCTTCATCTGCAGACTCCTCGAATACTTGTCTGACGGTGTCGGCGGAAATCTTCAAGAACGTCAGTTTTTGCAACACGCGCTTGCCTGACGAGTCGCGGGTCCAGCCGGAGAACCGCATGGCGGAATCCCGGAATTCTCCCTCGTAGTCGAGCGAATTTCCGTCTGCCGAGGCCCAGACCTGCCTCCACTTTCGCCGATTGCTGTCCCAGAAATTGAAGCTCTTGCCACCTGGACCAGCAGTGGGCGTCCATTCCTCCATCAGGAGGCAATGCTCCAGCTGAATGCTTACTCGGTTGCGACCAGCTTCTGGCGCCGATTCACCGGTCGCTGACCATGGAGTGACAGACCACTCGCCGATCCAGAAGTCGAACTGGTGCGCTTCCTCGCTGGCGCGGCAGGGATATCGGGCATTCTCCATGCGGTCCACGAGCGTTGTATAACGCGGTTGTTTCCGCAGCGGTTCAATATCCGGGTGCGATCGAATCAGTTCGACGGTCACACCTGCCGCGGCCGCTCGTTCAAGATGCTCCAACGCGTCGTCGATTCGTCCAAGTCTCGCGAACGCGCGCGTTTGCCGAAATTCCGCCATTGGCACTTGGAACCCTGACGTCACCGCTCGTGCGAACAGTGGAACGGCCTCCTGAAGCTGCTCCAACTCGAATAGGGCAATTGCCAGACGGAAATGGGCGCGCATGTCCGTTGAATCGTTGCGCGCTATCGCGCGGTACTCACGGGATGCTGCAATCCAATCGCTATTGGTAAACGCTTTGTCCGCGAGGGCGAGCGACTGCGCGGCGACGTGCCGGGGCGCGTTTATCAGAGCTGCGGAGAGCAGCGTTGCGGTAATTCGTAGAGTGCGGCGTACGCGCGGCGACAAGCAGTGATGTGCATTCATACACTGAAAATGAGCGCACAACCGCAATTTTCGACATCGGACAACCGTCAGAGAAACGTCAAGCCCGCCGGTCACAGCGCTGGTGCCCGCTGACCATTCACCATTCTCTGACACGTTCCATACCGCGCAGGGGGCGCAGTTTTACAGACGAGCAGGCATAATGACGTGAGCGCGCCATCGCAGGTTGGTGCGGTGCGACGTGTACCCTGCCACTGCCGGAACAATCCGTGGTGGCGCGTCACCCATTCCTGGAGTGAGCCCATGTCAGCTTTTATGTCTTTGAGACTTATCGCAGCAGCAGCGCTTTCAATGTGCAGTGCGTGTTCTTCTCCGGGACCCACCCAGACAACTCCGCCGAGTTTTGCGGGCACGTATTCGACGGTGGTCGCCGTGACCGAGAACGCCTGCGGATCAGTGACGGTCATGGACATGCTGACATTCGTGACGCATGACGTCAGCACCGGCTCCGTGCAGCTGTCGCATGCCGGTACGAACTATCAGGGAACGGTGAAGGCGGACAGTACCTTCTCCACCGTTCCTCTGACGTTGACGTTTGGCGACGGCAACAGCTACAGGATGACGATTGCCGGCAAATTTGCTACCAAAGCATTCGACGCCCTCGTTACGCTGGACCGCACCACGATTGCCACTGGTGCGATGTGCCGATACGTCGTGCGCTGGATCGGCACTCAGCTGCAACTGGTTTGATGCGACGCTGATTACCAAGTACATCAATGCACGATCAGCGACGTGGTGCTTCCAACGACGACGGCCATGCCCGCAATCCTAACGAGTGAGCCGATAACGCGACTTCGGGGCGACCCGTCGGAACGTCGCGCTGCGATTCAAATCATCGGATGCGGGAAACGCGAGCACGAGTTGGCCCGTGTCAGGCATCGAGTACGACAGCAGCTGCGCACGCGCGTTGGCGCTACCGCGCCAAAATGCAAAGGTGTGACCAATCGTGGCATCTCGCACAGAGCTTTCGGTACGCCTATGGCACAACGGTTGGCGACTTCGTCCGGCAGTTGCGCGTGGAGCATGCGTGTCGCGCCCTCATCGCCGGCGGTGCACCGCTAAGTGAGATCGCGGTAGCCGGCGGCTTCGCAGACCAGAGCCACTTCACTCGCTGTTTCCGGAAAGCAATGGGCGTGGCGCCGGGCGAGTACCGTCGAATTGTGGGGTCGTACCCTCGGGCTTAAGAGCGTTCAAGACAGACGCAGCGCAAGCCCACAATTTTGATCGCATGAGAACACCATACGTTCGAAATACTCGCCCTGCGATTGGCGAGGTAGTCAGACGCGAGCACCGGCACCCGGAGGAAGTTGCAGCGCGCCCACGAACGACCGCCGAATGCTATCACAGATCGCCCTCAGTGCGGGCCATCGCACTCTAATCATTGATAACTCTACGGTGTTGCCGGGCCGCCTCGCGTGACGACGACTGCGTCAACCCGTCCGTCGGCGCGAGGGCGCGTTCCCCGCGCAAGTTCCATGGCGGCCAGGGCCGCGACCGCATCACGCGCGATGTCGCGTGACAGCCGCTCAAGGTCCGTACTTTGGGACGAGGCTACCACGCGCCAGCGTGGTCGTGGGTCGTCCGTAAAACGGAGCGTCGCTTCCAGACGCGGACCGTGCGGTCCCGCCGCGAGGTCAACCAACAACCGCGCGACATGTTCTCCGTCCCCTGCTAAGCGGACACCCGGGATGCTCGTGAGCGCGCTCGTGATTTGAGCACTCAGCGCTGAGGAATCCCGATTTGCGTCCGCTCCACGAGCCGTTACGGACAGGTGAACGGCGACGGGCTGGCCCGTTTTGTGTCGTGCACGTGGTCGAGTTGCGACGAAGCCCCACAGCATAATCGCTATAACTGCCAGCGACACCGTCAGCCGCTGTGAGCTCCACCTGCGCATTTCCCGGAACGGGAGCAATCTCGAGACATGCCTCAGCATCGGCGCGCCAGTTGTTGGCGATGTGCTGGCTTCACCGCACGACGAGCTCCTACTCGCGTCAAAGCGATAGCCACGTCCCCGTTCTGTCACGATCACCCTGACCAAACCTGGCTTAACGCTGAGCGCTCGTCGAATCTGACGAATGGCAAAATTGAGTGCCTGGTCAAACTCGACAAACCGATCGTCCCAGAGTGCTCGCCGCAGCTCAGCGCGAGTCACCACGCGATCGCGATGCGTCGCCAAATACAACAGTACTCGCCGCGGTTGAGGTGCCATTGGAATTGGGCAGCCGTCGATGCGCACGACCTCAGAGGCAACGTCAAGCTCCAGGGCGCCCAGCCGAATCAACGCACCTGCAGCGCGCGACCTGGCGTCGCCGGTCATTGATTCTTCCGCGGTCACATCCGTTACCTCTGCACAATGACTATGCGATCATTCATCTGGCCTCTCATGAAGTGCTCATGCGTTTGCTCATCAAGTGCTCATGCACCGAACGGAGTGGATTCTCTTCCGGCAATCTATCATACGGGGGCAAGCCCGGCCTGCAAGAGTGAAGTGCGTTCCACCACCATCCTGGAGTACCGCTCAATGCTTCATCGATACCTCGCGTCGTTTTCCGTCCTTACGCTGTTGTTTCCCTACAGTCTCCCCAGGGGGGCGCCGCTCTTGTCGGCGGAGACACCAATTATCATTCGCCACGACCGCGCCGACCAGCGATACCTCGACCTCGGCGCCGCGTATCCGGCCGTCGGACGCGTCGGTCGACGCGTGGGTGATGGAACGCTCATCGGGAGTAGGTGGGTGCTCACCGCAGCACACGTGGCGGTCGGTCTGATGACGCGGAGCCAGGCACCAGCAGTCTACTTCGGCGACCGCGCTTACGCAGTTTCGAACGCGTTCGTGCATCCCAAGTGGGAAGACATGAATCCACACGATATTGCCGTGCTTGAGCTGAAAGATCCGGTTGAGAATGTGAACCCGTTAGCACTCTATCTCGCCGCGGGCGAGATGGGAGAGGTGGCGACGTTGGTCGGACATGGTCGAACCGGAGTGGGCAACAGTCGCGAGCGTCGTGACGATGACCAGAAGCGAGGCGCGACCAATCGCATTGATGAAGTCACCACTAGCCAGCTCGTATTTTCGTTTGACGCGCCGCCGAACGGCACCGATCTCGAAGGAATACCGGGCGCTGGTGATAGCGGCGGACCTGCCCTGATCATGGTTGGCGGTAAGCCGCAGGTAGCCGGCGTGAGCTCGGCGGGTCAGCCTGGCACCGCCGGGCCGGGAAGTTACGGCGCGCTGGATTATTTCACTCGCGTCTCAACACATGCTGCCTGGGTGCAGCGCGTACTGGAGGGCCGTGAGAAGCCACGCACATTCGCTCGGTAATCTTCCAGTGACGCAGCACGCGTTCAGCTGTCGGTGCACAACTGAACGCGTGCCCTCGGAATCAATGGGTCATGGTGACCACCTCTGGTACGCTCCACGTCGCGCCACCGTCGGTCGAAAAACTCCACCGCTGCTCCACGGTGTTCACATCGGTGGCAATCCACTCGACTTGCACGTCGACCATGTGCCCGTCGCGGTCCAACCGGCGACCGGTCAGGATCATATTCGTGCCCGCAAGTGTGGAGGGGCCGGACAGCTGAATCTGTACGCCCTGACTGTCCATGAACATCCAGTTCCAGACAAACGTCGCCGAACGAAATCCGGAGTAAGCTACGGCCTCATATCCACCCTGGCCACGCATCCGCTCTTCCACAAGGCACCCTCCCAGGTCCGTTGAGACGGTCGTTTTGAGGGTCTCCTTGCCTTCGCCGCGAACTGTCCACTCGCCGAGGAGGAAGTCGAACGAATGGAAGCGTGGACGCACCGGTGAGCTGCAGAACTCGAACAGTGACGGCGCGATGGATGTCTCGCGGTGAACTCCCACGTAGTTCAGGCTGTAGAGTTCCGAGAATGGTCCGCCTGCGGTGGAGAGTTCGCCCACCTGCCGCACCCGATCGCGTGCCATGCGGGTCCACGTAATCCGATCTGTTTGAAGCGTCGGATCAAATCGACTCGTCTGATGCGTGCCGGCCATCTGCATCATTCCTGCGCCCCCCGTGCCTGACAACTGCAGCGCGCCGCCGGTTTGATCCATCCACAGTTGACTCCACGTGCCAGTCGACGCGTCGTACGCGTTTAAACTGCGACCACGTATGCCGTCGCTGTCGGACCAGTGTTCTTCAATGACACAACCGTCCACGTCCTTCGTCACAACGTTGGTTCCGACCACAGACGTCAGGCCATCCACGTATACGTCCCAACGCCCCACCCAGAAATCAAATGTGTCATACGCGCGGTCCTTGCAGCGATCATGTTTCGACGTGAAGCGCCCGATCGGGAGCACGTTGCGATCCTTGTCCTTCTTTTCAGGCTCTGAATTTTTCGACAACGTCGCAGCCACGTCGTATGCGGGACCCGTGACCGCCGTGTCGCCTGTACAACTGCATACTGCGACCAGCGTGGCGATGCCCATTTTTCCGATCGACCTTTTCACTATTGCTCTCCGATGCGAGTACGTGATGCGCTAAACAGCGCGCCTGCTTATCGCGTGTTTACACAACGTACCTGCGGGGATAGCGGCGCTACGGACGCGTCGCGTCAGAGAACTGTGGACTCGATATACATCAGGCATTCCACCCGTAGGAGGAAGAACACATCCAACACAACTCTGACATTCGTTGCATGGGCAACGAGTGCCTTCCCGAGTTGTATCATTGTCTGCAGCAGACGCAGAGCCATCTACGCCAACCGCGTCCGGTCGCTGGTGTGCTTACGCCCTATCTGGTGACAAGTACGACGCGGGCCGAACCACCCCAGGCGCTCTCTGTGCGCGAAAAACGACTGAGTTCGCGCGTCGATCCACTGCTGAATTCACACGTGACCTCATCGAACGACGTGCGATGCCGGCGCGCGAGTAGCTCAACCCGGACCTGCGCGTATCTGCCGTGGTTATCGGGGCGCGTTCCCGATGCAAGTCTTCGCAAGGCGTAGATGGTCCGTCCATGCTATGCCCACAACATCTCATAGGTCTGCTCCGCCCCTCCCCTATCGGGAGATCGCCACCTTCATGGATTTCGTCTCCGCGGCCCGGCCAAAGATGTCGTAGGCGTCCATCATCTCGTCCAGCTTAAACCGGTGCGTCACGAACTGCTCAGGCTTGATCTTGCCCTGGCTGACGAGCTTGAGGAGCATTGGGGTCGTCGTCGCGCTGACCAGGCCTGTCGTGATGTTGACATCCTTTATCCAGAGATCCTGCAGCCGGAGCTCCACCGACTTTCCGTGAACCCCAACGTTGGCCACCGAGGCGCCGGGGCGGATGAGGGAAATGCACATATCGAACGTCTGTGGAATGCCCACGGCCTCGATCGCCACGTCAACACCCATCCCGCCCTCCGTCATGGACATCACCTGATCGCGCCAATTGTCCTCTCCGTTGTTGACGGTGTCTGTGGCGCCGAACTTCCGGGCCATCTCGAGCCTGTTGTCGTCCAGATCGACGGAGATGACTCTCGATGCGCCGTGGAGACCCGCAGTCATGATCACCGAAAGTCCCACCGGCCCAGCACCCACCACGGCCACCACGTCGCCCGGCTGAACGTCACCGTTCCGAATACCGATCTCGAAGCCAGTCGGCAGGATGTCGGAAAGCATAATTGCGGCTTCGTCGCTGACACCTTCAGGGAGCTTGTGCAATGAATTGTCAGCGAACGGAATCCGCACGTACTCCGCCTGCGTGCCGTCTATCAGGTGGCCGAGAATCCAGCCAATCCCCGACGTGCCCTCGTCGTCAAGACAATGAGACGGGAGCCGCTGGTGGCAGTAGGCGCATGATCCGCACGCCGAAACGCACGAAATGATCACACGGTCACCCACCTTCAGGCTCTTCACGGCCGCGCCCACCTCCGTGATCGTTCCGACGCCTTCGTGACCCAGAATCCTGCCGTCCGTGACTGCGGGGACGTCCCCCTTGAGGATGTGCAGATCGGTGCCGCAGATGGTGGTGGTATCAATCTGTACTATTGCGTCCGTCGGCTGCTTGAGCTTTGGGTCCGGTACTTGTTCCCACGCTTTGCGCCCGGGTCCGTGGTAAACGAGTGCTTTCATGAGTAGTCCCTCCATTTCCAGATGCGGCGACAGCGACGTCCCTTCAGTGGGATTACACTGACGTCAGATGGCGAATGGCGCCATACCTCCTGAGGATGATAAGCGGAGAAGGTGTTGAACAGCGTCGGGCAATACCCGCCGATGTTGTAGCGCTTTGTTGCATGACAATGTCAGGCGATACACTGAATGGGCTGACCGGCTGCCTGAGTCTGGCAAGCGCATCGCAAAGACGCGCATGGCCAAAGCGAAGACCGGCTTAGTCAAGTCTGTACAAGGCGACGCACCACTTCGATCAGGACCGATGGCAGCGTACGCGCGTGTCGCAGCACCGCATACGCGCCCGCACCGAAAATGCGCGAGATGTACACGGGAGCTTCCCGGTCAACGGTGAGGCAGAAAGGATGCAGACCCTGCAGCCTGGCTTCGGCCACCGCCTGTCGTGTGTCCTCAATGCCGTAACGTCCTTCGTAGACGTCGACGTCGTTAGGCTTCCCATCCGAGAGTATCAACAGCAACCGATGTTGTGCTGCCTCGCGCGCGAGTGCGACCGTCGCGTGACGTATAGCTGTTCCGGTTCGGGTATAGCGGTCGGGTTCGAGCGCCGCGATCCGGCGCCGCACGATCGCGTTGTTGCGCTCGCTGAATCCTTTCACCTGCGACACGGACACGCCTTGGGGCCCCTCACCGGAGAACGCGAGAATGTTGTACCGGTCACCCAATGCGTCGAGCGCTTCGCACACAAGCAACAGGGCCTCCTTTTCAACATCTACGATGCGACGCGTGCCTTCAACCCAACTGTCTGTCGATCCGCTGATGTCGATCAGCAGTGTGATGGCAATTGCGCGCCGCGCCGGACGCGTGGTTTCATAAAGCCGGTCGTCGGGGGCATAACCCGCGCGCCGGTCTGCATAACCCGTGACGTACGCCGACACATCGATATCGGGGCCGTCTGCCTGACGGCCAAGGCGCAGCCGCTGTGGACGCAGACGTTCAAAGCGTCGTCGGATCTGCTGGACTTCCTGCGCATGACCTCGCAGGACCGTATCGGCCCATGCAACGTCACCCAGCTGCGGCACCTGTTCACGCACGATTGTGTGTGCCTCGTGGTAAGCTGCGATGCGATAATCCCACTCCGGGTACGACACGCCATACGATCCGCGCCGCTGTGTTTGCACCTCTGTTTGCCGGTCGGGCAAGTCGTTGCTCAGGAGGATTTCGGCTGGCGAACCCGGTGCCGCCACGAGCCGAGCCTCCGGCAATTCCGAGAGGGAGTCTGCGAGAGCGGCCGGGTCGGCGAGGTCGTCGCGATCTGTTGGCCGCTGCAGCCCCATCGGATCTTCGGCATGCTCCTGAGGCGCATCCAGCTGAACCATCCACATCCCCACGGGGCCGTCGTCTTCATCGTCCGGCGCCTCGCGCGCCTTGGGCCGACGCGTGAGGTTATGCACCCGCTTGGGCGGCGCATGTGGGTGGTCGTCGGAACTGTTCACCAGCCGGCCGGCCATCGCGGTTTCCAGCATTTCGGTTCTGCCCCACAGTGGCACGGCAAGCGAACCGCGGAAACGTCCCTGCATTGTCGCGAGCAAATGTGCGGCGGTGGATGTTGCCCACTCCAGCGACTCGGCCGGTGATTCGCACAGCGGGACTTCATCGACGGTGGCACCGGGATCTGCCTCAAGCACGGCAACCACTCGTCGCTCCACATCCTGTTCAATCAACGACAGTCGCTGCAGCGGTGGTCGTTCGCCCCGCGCGCTCCGTCGCGCCGCAACAACGTCGTCGCGCATCCCGGGAAAGTCACGACAGATATCCCGGTCAACTGCCACCGCTTCGGACAGGAGAAAGAGATCACGCGTCAGCCATGGCATTGATGAATGCAACAACAACGGAGTGCCGCGCGTGGCGCGCGCAGCCTGTTGCACGGCGTACAGCCGGTACAGCGCAAACGCTGCGTCGTCGCCCTCACTGGAGGAGAGCGCACGCGGCAACCGAATGCGTACGCCATCGGTGCCTGCCAACTCACGAATATCAACGAGATATCGCGGTATACGACGCACCAGTCGTGCGATGGCCGACGGACGTGCCGGTGCATCGGACAAAACGATCGGCAGCTGGTTGCCGTAGAGCGCACCAGTGAGCAGTTCAATACGGCGCCGCACATCCACGAGACCCAGCTCGCGCGGCCCTGCCCTATTCCGCCGCCACAAGCGCGCGATGAACGTCGTTGCGGCATGCGCCCCTTCGAGCAGAACATCTTCGGGTTCTGACATGCCGCAGCGTCAGCCCACCACCGCGTTGATCAGATCGCGCATCGCACCGAGCAGCTCCGGATCGTCAGTAAGCGGCGCCATCATCGCCGCGCGACACGCTTCCTTCATCGGAACACCACTGGCAATCAATCGCGCGGTAGCCACCAGCAGCCGGCTACTGGGTACCTCGGCGAGACCGGTGTCGCGCAAGTTGCGAACACGGTGCGAAATGTTAACCAGCATTCGCGCCGTGGCTTCGTCAACGCCGCCCTCGTGGGTCACAATGCGCACTTCGAGTTCAAGTGGCGGAAAAGTGAAATCGATCGCCACAAAACGTTGACGCGTACTCGGCTTGAGATCCTTCAGGACATGCTGGTAGCCGGGATTGTACGACACCACTAATTGGAATCCGGGCGCGGCGTCTACCAGCTCGCCAGCCTTGTCGAGGGGAAGCACACGGCGATCGTCGGTGAGCGGGTGAATCACCACGACCGTGTCCTGCCGCGCTTCCACCACTTCGTCGAGATAACAGATCGCGCCGTGCCGGGCAGCCATGGTGAGCGGGCCATCCTGCCACACCGTTTCACCGCCACGAATCAGAAATCGACCGGTGAGGTCACTCGCGGACAGATCGTCGTGGCACGCGACGGTGACCAGCGGACGCTTAAGGCGCCACGCCATGTGTTCGACGAATCGCGTTTTGCCGCACCCGGTCGGACCCTTGAGCATCACGGCGAGTTGCCGATGATGGCACGATTCGAATATCGATACTTCGTCGTTCACCGGCACGTAATACGGTTCGTTTATCAGGCGCCGCAACGTTTGTCCCGCGCCCTCAGACATCAACCCTGAGGATTCATCAACGCCGGTCTTCGAGACCGCAATCATCGGTCAGGGCACCACCGCGATCTCTGGACTCGACGCATCCACGATCGCTGCACGAATCGGCACGACCCGGAAAAAGTCCCAGATGAACAGTGCCACACCAGTCGTGAAAATGATCCCCGCACCAATGAGCATTATAAAATGCACCTGCAGCTTGAGTTGTGTATCGAGGTAGCCAAGCCCCATGATGCGTTCGAGGTAGACCTGAGCGATACCTCCGGCGGCCAGGGCCATGGTCATTCCGAACATGCCAGTCACCTGCAGCCAGAATGCCCAGTATCCCATGGAGCTCTCGCGCGAATCATCTCCTCTGCCAGCAAAATGCGGCATCGCATACGTAATGACGGCCAGCACAATCATCACGTACGCTCCGAAAAACGCCGCGTGGCCATGCATGGGCGTGATCAACGTGCCGTGTGTCCATTTGTTGACGGCGGGCCACGTGTGTGCAAGCCCGAGCAACCCGGCACCGAAGGCAGTAAACACGGCACTGCCCACGGCCCAATGCATCGCAAGCTTGTTGGGGTGCGCAAATCCCGCACGGCGCATTGCCGAGTAGGCGTAGATAGCCATGCCGAACAGTGCCATCGGTTCGAGTGCGCTGAACACACCGCCAATCGGCAACCAATACGCTGGCACACCGACCCAGTAGTAGTGATGCGCGGTGCCGATGATTCCCGCAATGAACACGAGGCCTACAATCACGTAGAGCCACTTTTCCATGCGCTCGCGATCAGCGCCAGATAAACGAATGAGGAGGTAAGCGAGCAGTCCGGCCTGCACCATTTCCCACACACCTTCCACCCACAGATGTACGGTCCACCAGCGGTAGAAGATGGCGACGGTGTAATTGTGAAATTGCAGCAGGGCCGGCAGGTACAGAATGGCAGCGAGTGTCAGGCCCGCAACGAGCACACCTTCGGTCGTCGTCCACCGGCCGGCTTTGCGGATAGTCATGAAGATGTTGTACAGAAACAGCAACATGCACAGAACAATCGTGAGCTTTACCGGGACCGGTTGTTCCAACAGCTTGTTGCCTTCGGTCCAGCCAAAGAGGTACCCGACAACGGCCACCACGCCGTTTAACGTCCAGATGCCAAGCGTCCAGTACGCAAGTTTGACGCTGTGCAACTCGGTGCGTGATTCCTCGGGTACGACGTAGTACGTGGCGCCCATGAAGCCGGTGAGCACCCAGACGATGAGCAGGTTGGTGTGGACTTCCTTCGTGACATCGAACGCGAGCACGTTGATCAACGGGTCCGGGCCGAGATACTTGGCGGCACTCAGCAGTCCGAACACCATCTGCAAGCCGTACAGCAGCAGCGCGACGACAAAATAGGAATAAGCGACCCATTGGGAACGGTAGCGCATGAGAGCTCTTCCTACCGGAGAGTCATAAGATATGCGACCAATTGATCAAGCTGTTCGGGCTTGAGTGTGTCGCGGAAATTGTCGGGCATGAACGACCGCCCTCCGGCCGAGAACATGGCGCCCGGAGTCACGTACACACTTGGCGTGAGAATGGACTCGCGGATGAATTCTTCCGCTGTCGTCGCTGTGCCGGTGTACTGTGGCGTTGCGATAATCTCTTCGGCCCTGCTGGCCATTGCGCCGAGTGACGGGCCGGCGAGATTCACGTCCGCGACAGTTGAATGACAGGCGAAACACCCTGGAGGACTACTGCGAAAAACGGTTTGGCCTTCGGCCATTGGTGAATTCGTCGCGACGTCTGCGGCGGCGCCACCGCTTGCATCACTGGCCCCCGGAAAGGTGCCACCACTCACAAGAATGGGACGTGGCGGCCATCCCTGATTGTCGATCTTCGAAACCCATCCCAGAAACGCAATCACCTCGGAGATTTCTGCATCGCTGAGTTTGGGGTTGGGCATCAACCGACGGTGCACCTTCTCGGAATAGAATTGCGAAGGGTCTTTGAGAAAGGCCGTCAGGTAAGCAGTGCCCCGCTGATCGGTGATCTTGGTCAGATCCGGCGCGTAGTACGCGCCCTCTCCCAGGAGCGTGTGGCAGTTGATGCAGTTGCCGCGGTGCCACACATCCTTTCCGGCGCTGACGGCGGGAGTAATCTGGTCGGCGTTGGTCAGGGTCGCGAATTGTCGATGACTGTCAACAGTCATCCCGAGAAAGATCGCAGCAAACAGCAGCGTACCGCCGATAAAAAACAAGCGGGTTTGTCGCTTGGTCATTCCGAACCTTCTGATTAAACGAGAGGAACCGCGAACACTTGCGCCATCCAGAGCGCAAGAAACGATCAGACGCTAATAGTGCTCCAGTTCAGCACCGCCATCGTGGCTGCGTACAAAGCTGACACCAACATGAGCGTGACGATAAGCCAGCTCACGATGCGTCCAATTGTAAATGCTGGTTCAGTCGCTGGTGTGTTCATGCGACCTCGGGAAGCGAGAAGCATTCAAAGTAGCCCACGATCCGTCGCTGCGGTGGCGCAGACGGAGCGGAACATCCAACCTAACGTTGCCGGCCAGTCTGCGGCAGCGCAAGTAGGACCGCCAGTGGCAGGCACACTGAATTCGTGCCGGGAACAAGCTGCGGTGGGAGTTTGGGCATGGCTCTATCCAATAGTGCCTTCGGAGGCAGATTCCTACAGATGTGCATCGCTGAATTCGGATCTGTGGTGACGAATTACCGGGAATGAGACCGGCTCCAGGCACGATGCTGGGGCCCACGAGCCACAGCTTTCCTCGTCGGGGGCGCAGAACGACTCTCGCGGCGATCCGCACGATAGAACTGCTGCATTACTTTCTGTTCAATTCCAAATTTGCCTCGGGGGAACGCGCATGACGAACTCATTGAGCCGAACACTTCGTGGCGTTTCGCTCGCGCTTGTGTTTACCGGGGCGTCGACCGCCGCAGCTCAGGATCGCTCACCGGTCGAACTCGCGAACGCACCGGTGGCGCCCGGCGCGATCCGCATCCCGTACGGAAGCGATTCGCTGCAGTTCGGTGAACTGCGCCTTCCCCCCGGCGTCGCGCGGCCCCCAGTCGCCATTGTTGTGCACGGCGGTTGCTGGGTGTCGCAGCTTGGCAACTTTCCACCGCACATGGTCGCGATCAACAACATCCGACTGGTGGCGGCCGCACTCACTGAGGCCGGTATCGCGACGTGGAACATCGAGTACCGTCGCCTTGGCCACGCCGGCGGCGGCTGGCCAGGGACCTATCAGGATGTGGCGGCTGGCGCCGACGCGTTGCGCACGATCGCTCGCCAATACCCTCTCGACCTCACGCGCGTAATCACCGTCGGGCATTCATCAGGCGGACATCTCGCACTGTGGCTCGCGGGACGTGCAAATATTCCGCCCACCAGCGAGCTGTTTAACAAGGACCCGCTTCGTGTAACGGGCGCAGTAAATCTCGACGGCCCCGGGGATCTCGGCGCCATGCTCGCCGATCAGCAGGCGATCTGCAATCGTCCGGTGATCACGGAGCTTATGGGCGGCTCGCCCGCTGAACGTCCCGATCGGTACCGCGCCGCCTCACCCATACAATTGCTGCCGTTTGGGGCTCGCATCCATGCATTCACTGGCAGCTCCTTCGGCGAACAGAGCTCGGCGTTTAATGCCGCCGCCAAACAAGCCGGCGACACGTTCGAGTCCACGGTGATTCCGGGCGCCGGACACTTTGTGTTCATTGATCCGCAGTCAGCCGTGTGGCCGCAAGTTGTAGCCGCGGTGCGGCGCCTGCTTGGAATGCCTGCCGCATAGACAGGCGCTCCCGGAGGCCGGACGGGCACGGGTCTCGCGAGCTGCGCCCTCACTCGATTGTTTAAGCGGCCAGCGACCAGTTCCAAAACCACTGAGACCGGAGGAGGGTAAAATAATGGCGAAGGAAACAGTCGCGACGCCGATCGTTCACAAGTGGTACGCGCGGCCGGTACTCTTCGTCAGCGACGTCGGTCGGGCCCTCGATTTTTACATCAATATGCTCGGCTTCGTGAAAGCCTGGCACGAGGGCGACGGCACAGGCACGGTCTGCCAGGTGAATCGCGGAGACTGCGAACTCATTCTGTGCCAGCATGACACACGCAGAGACAAAACCCGGTTGTTCATCGAGTTGAACCCGGACGGGTTGGCCGAGCTTCGCCGTGAGATCGTCGAGCGATCGGTACCGCATAAGCTCACCTGGTGGGGATACGACTCGATCCAGGTGGATGATCCCGATGGCAATGAGCTGCTGTTTCCCACAGAGGGGTGAGCGGGTAGCTGAATTGCGGCCATAACGGCCGGGGTTGCTCAACACGAGCACGGCGCACATATCCCGGTACCCGTCGTGCTGTCCATTTCAACTACCCAGAGAACCATGCCCGCATCACGCACCACCGCGGCACAGGCCGTTCAGCTGGCAGGACGTTTTGCGGTACTGCCTAACGAGTCACCGACCGAACGGAACCACCTGGCGCTGAAGGCGCGGATGTTCCTCCATGTGCCGATGCTGGCTGCTGCGATAGTGCTCAGCGCCTGCTCCGCACCGTCGAGCGACGTGTCGGCTGCTTCCACGGCGCGCGAGGCCTACTTCGACACGGCCGGACGCACAGACATCGAGGGCGGCGGCGTGCGGATCATCCCGGTGTCCACACCCAAGGGCACGTTCAACGTGTGGACCAAACGCGTCGGCAACAACCCGACCATCAAGGTGCTGCTGGTTCATGGCGGTCCCGGGATGACACATGAGTACTGGGAGGCAGCGGATTCGTATTTCCCCGGCGCCAGTGTCGAGTACTACTACTACGACCAACTTGGGTCTACCCGGAGCGATCAGCCAAAGGAACCCGATCTCTGGGAAACGGCACGCTTCGTTGAGGAAGTTGAACAGGTGCGCGTCGCGCTGAAGCTCGACAGCACGAACTTCTTCCTCATGGGCCACTCCTGGGGCGGCATACTCGGCATGGAGTACGCATTAAAGTACCAGCAGCACCTCAAGGGGCTCATCATCTCCAACATGATGGCGAGCATTCCGGCGTACAACGAGTACGCGAAGAACACACTAATGCCGGCGATGGATCAATCCGTGCTCGCGGAGGTCAAGGCGTTGGAGGCGCGCAAGGACTACGCTAATCCGCGCTACATGGAACTGCTTATTCCCCACCACTATGAAACGCACTTTCTCCGCCGTCCCTTTGCCGAGTGGCCAGAGCCCGTCGCTCGCACGATGGCGCACACGAACACGGACGTTTACATCCCCATGCAGGGACCAAGTGAACTGGGGGCGAGCGGTAAGCTTCTGACGTGGGATCGTGTGGCCGACTTGCCGAAGATCGCGGTCCCTACGCTGGTCATCGCCGGCACGTACGACACGATGGACCCGGCTCACATGGAAATGATGTCGCGTACCGTGCAGCGTGGTCGCTATCTCCTCGGTCCCAACAGCGGGCATATGGCCATGTACGATGATCAGGCCCTCTACTTCGGCGGGGTCATCAAGTTTTTGCGCGATGTCGATCGCGGCGCGTTCCCGTAACATTCAGCTGCCGCATCCTGCAGCAGTCGCGCGGTCCAACGGTATGATCGGGTGAGGCCTCACAATTCCCGCACACTTTCCGCATATAAGGGCCTGCACCTTTCCTTAACATTCGAAGGAGAACGCCCCTAACCTCCAGCCCCGCTCAGTGAAGGCATCGACTCACCGGACATCGGCCAATCGATGGCGCAACCTTGCCATTCCCGTTGCAATTGCGGGGTTGGTGCTCGGCGTTGCGGTGACGACCTGGCTGGCGGTCAAGGAGCAACGCCAGAGCAGTCGCGCCGTGACCGGCGTACTGAAGGACTACGGCGGTATTGCTGCATGGCAATATGCTCGTGAAGCCAGCACGCTGTTGCACCAGCAGGTGATGAATGGCATGAGGCCGGTCGAACGATGGGTTGATGCGCGAGTGAGTGTCGCGGAAGGAGGTCGCCTCTCACACCCGCGGGTCCTGCTCGAGTCCCGGTCTGCACGCACCTGCGCTTTGCTTGATCCTGCGTCGCTCGCGTTCCGGATCGACGTCCCACAAAACAAGATCACGTGGGCGGGCGCTGACGGTCCGATTCCAGCGAACGACCAAAGTCGATTAAGCGATCAGGCAATCGCGGCGGCTGATCTGGCTGGTCGGGAACCCCATCGCATCTTTTTCGATACCCTCGCCGGCACCCCGGTATTTGTCGCGATCGGAGTGGTCCGCCAGCCGTCGGACGAGGCGCGTGCGATCTACGGCATCGTCTCCCCACGGTCGGCCATGGCACCGCTGCTTGAGCAAGTTCCCGGGATGCGGGCGCTGCTGCCTGGATCACTGATCGCCCGACGCCTCGCCCCCGATGAACTGCGGATTCGCGTCACAACTCCAGCTGGCGACAACCTCTTCGTGACCCCTACCGCGGTCGACCCGCAATTCGCAGGGGTCGATACGGTCGACTCTCTCTTTGGTGGACTTTCAGTGCATATCCAGCTGGGGCGTTCACTTGCAGGCGAACTCATCGTCGGCGGAATCCCTGAGTCGCGCGTGGCGACGTGGCTGGTTTTACTGGGTGCCTGCGTGTTACTCGGAATTTTGGCGATCGCAGAATTCACCCGCCTGCGCCGTGTGAGCGCAATGCGTGAGCTCTTTGTTGCAAACGTTTCGCACGAACTCCGGACGCCGCTGGCCCAGGTATCGATGTTCGCCGAAACGCTCATGCTCGGCCGCGAGCGATCTGCCGAGGAGCGACGACAATTTGCGGCGATTACGTATCGCGAAGCGAAGCGTCTGACCAATCTCGTCGAACGGGTCCTGACATTTACTAAATTGCGCAGTGCGTCTGAGGAGAGCGATCGTACGTCGACCAACATCGCCGAGCATATCCTTCCGATCGTCGAGACACATCGGCTCCTCGCAGAATCACACGGCACCACCATCGCCGTGGATCTCGCCGACGATCTCATCGTCGCCGCCCCACCCATTGTCGTTCAACAGATCGTGTCGAACCTGATCGACAACGCGGTGAAGTATGGACCGCCGAATCAGAAAGTGCGCCTGTCTGGCGCGCATGCGCATGCAGAGGGGTGTGTCGAACTTCGCGTCTCTGACGAAGGTCCCGGAATCAACCCCGCAGACCGACAGCGAATCTTCGAACCATTCGTCCGACTCTCCAATACTCTGGCGCAACCGGCGACTGGAACCGGTATTGGACTTTCAATCGTTCACGATCTTGTGCTGTCGACGGGAGGAACGATTCGTGTTGGTCAAGCAACAGGTGGGGGTTGCGAGTTTGTCGTTCGACTGCCGTCGGTCGGAGGGTCGTGATGAGCAGAATACTTCTGGTCGAGGACGAACGTGACCTCGCGCTGGGCCTTCGGACTAATCTCGAAATCGAAGGCCACGTTGTGGAGGTCGCTCCAACAGTTGACGCCGCAAGGGTGGCGTTTCGGAGAACGAAGCCAGATCTGGTCATCCTCGACTTGATGCTGCCGGACGGTAGCGGCTTTGACCTGCTGCCCATTTTTCGACAACCGCTTCCGGCGGTCCCCGTTTTGATTCTGAGTGCGCGTGTTGAAGAGGTCGACAAAATCCGGGGCTTTCGTGCGGGTGCAGATGATTATGTGGTTAAGCCGTTCGGCGTGATGGAGCTGATGTTGCGCGTCAAAGCACTCCTCAGGCGCTCCGCGACGACAACTGTCGCGCCAACGTCGATGACTACAATTGGCTCTCTGGCCGTCAACTTCGACGGGCGAGTGGTCCGGCGCGGCCAGGATGAAATCGTTTTGTCGCCAAAGGCATTCGATCTCCTGGCTGCGCTGCACCGCCGCCGAGGTGAGGCCGCCTCACGACACGACCTGCTTCGGGATGTGTGGGGATATTCGGCCGACGTCACGACACGCACGGTCGATACGCACATCGCCGAACTCCGACGCAAACTGGAGGATGACTCGAGCACTCCGCAGCTTATTATCACGGTATGGAAGGTCGGATATCGGTTGCGTGCTTAACGCACTCGTTTCAGATCCATAACACTTCCATCACCTTCGTGGCCAGGCGACGTCGTACCCTTCGAGCAACCGGAGGAGACAATGCCCATGACTCGAAGTGGCACCCGTCGTTTCGCAAACCCAGCTGTCGTTTTTGCAATCTTTCGCATCGGAATCGCCATGTGTTTTATTGGCCATGGCGCGTTCGGGATCATTACCAAGAGCGCCTGGCTCCCGTACTTCGCGTTGGTGGGAATCGGACCGGACATCGCGTACGCGATCATGCCAATTGTGGGCACACTGGACATCGTGGCCGGACTGATCGGATTAATCCGACCGAACCGGGCGGTGCTCGTATACATGACGATCTGGGCGACATGGACGGCGTTGCTCCGGCCACTCACTGGAGAGAGTGCCTGGGAAGCTGTTGAGCGAGCCGGAAACTACGGCGTTCCTCTGATCATGCTACTGCTCGTGGGCTTCCCACGCAATTTGCGGGGATGGATCGCCGGCCTTCGTCCCGCCGATCTGCGCCTGACGACACATAGCGTCATGGCGATACGCGTCATCGCGGCGGCACTATTCGTGGGTCATGGGATGCTGGCCCTCTCTGGCGCGACCCGCTCGTTCGCCAACAATCTGGATGCGATTGGATTAAGCCATCTGTCCGAGGCGGCGGCAATTGTCGATCTCCTGTTTGCAGTTGCGGTGCTTTTTGCACGGAAAGCAAGCATACTTCTCGCAGCGGCAGGCTGGAAGTTCGCTACGGAAGCGTTGTGGGTCGCAGCGGGGTTTCCACTCTGGGAGGTCATCGAACGCGGGGGGAGCTACGTGGCGCCACTGCTGATTATTGGTTTACTGGCGATGTCGGCGAGGCGAGGCAGTGCGATGATTCCCCGCGGAGCGATCACCGCCGCGATCGTCGTTGCGTTCTTCCCGCAGTTCGCCGGCGCTCAAGCGAAGGGCCCCGAGTCCCTGGTGCAACAGCTCCGAAACGGGGGACTCGTTCTCGCGTGCCGCCATACCCACACCGATCGTTCACGCGGCGATCGTCAGCCGGTCGACTTCGGCGATCGCTCGACGCAACGCAATCTTTCAGCTCGCGGCGAACAGGACGCCCGCGACCTCGGCGAACACATGCGTCGACTGCGCATCGACGTCACCGAGGTCGTATCCAGCCCCTTTGCGCGCAACACAGAGACTGCGCAATTCGCGTTTGGACGATTTGTCATCGACTCTCTCCTTTACGGGTCCACTCGCCGCGCAGGGACACGGGAACTGATTGCTCGCGTTCCTGAGCGCGGCGTGCGTATCTTGTTCACCCATGGCTATATGCTAAACGACGTGGTAACCGCACGTACTGGTGGACGGATCCCTGAAGAAGGAGGATGCATGGTGCTCCGTCCTGGTGCGCAGGCAGACGTCACGTTGCTGGGAGTGATGGAGATTGGAGATTGGGGGCGGGTGTCGAGTCGATAGGGATTCAGCAGCGGAGAGGGCGTTGACTCGCGTCGGAGGAATCGACCGCTCCGGGAATCAGAGACGCCTGGCGAACAGTTTCCACGGATCGACCTGCTGATGACTCCCTTCAGTTGGATCGCCCGGTGCCGTTCCCGATTCGCACGGACACTGCGGAGAGTGCGAGCTTATTCGCTGACCTGAACTTGTGGACACTCACTCCAATGTTGCCTCGCATCAAAATCTGTTGCATCAGCTCAATTGAAGAGGCTCAACTTGCCATTCGGGCAGGCGCCGCAGCGCTCGGCCTCGTGTCGGAAATGCCGAGCGGGCCAGGGGTGATCTCTGAAGCACAGATCGCGGAGATCGTAGCAACGGTACCACCGCCAATCGGCACGTTTCTTCTCACCAGCCGCACCAGCGCGTCTGACATTATTGGGCAGCACACGGTGTGCCGCACGAACACACTGCAGTTATGCGATGAACCCGATCCGGGGACGTACGCCGCACTCAGGACGGCACTGCCCGGCGTCTCGCTCGTTCAGGTGCTCCACATAAACGGAGAGGCTTCCATCGAGGAGGCCCGGCGCGTTGCACCACACGTCGATGCCCTGCTCCTCGATTCAGGAAAGCCACTGGCAGCAGTCAAAACGCTCGGCGGCACCGGTCAGATTCATGACTGGAGGATCAGTGCAAAGATCGTTGAACTATCGTTAGCTCCCGTCTTTCTGGCTGGCGGTTTAACAGCGGCCAATGTTGGTGAGGCAATTCGCGTCGTGCGGCCGTTTGGCATCGATTTATGCTCTGATGTTCGCACCAACGGCGCACTGGACGTTGTTAAACTTCGGCATTTCATGGACTCCGTCGCCGCGACCGAGTGACCTCTCCTGCCGCAGAATCCGACGTGACGCTGGCGGCGCTCTGACGGACGGTGCTTTTTTTCTCCTTACCGGTCCGCGAGATTGATGCAGGGAGATGTTGCGCTGGCTTCGCCCCCGCTTCCTATTTGCGCCTGCCTGCAGTTTAGCTGTGTTGTCAGGTTGACGCCTGCCCCGTCCGAGGAATCCCGTGGAACGCGCCATTCCGGTTCTGCCAGCTGATGACCTTCGCATCGCCCGCGAGTTCTACATCGAGACGCTTGGTTTTACCCTGAAGTTCGAGGCGACCGCCGATGGCCGACAAGGGCTGCTCGGCGTTGCGCGAGGGGGGATAGCGCGCACGCTCGACTGCCCGATGGATGGCCACGGCCGACACGCCTGTGCCTCCCTCGAGGTCGCAGACGCGGATCGGTTGTTCACAGAGTGGAGCGCGAACCTGCCCTCCCTGCGGCCGCCGCACGACGAGCCTTGGGGTGCGCGGACGTTCGAGGTGCAGGATCCGTTCGGCAATACGTTGTTCGTGCTGGGGCCGCCGGGCGCCGCCAGCTAGCGTGCTCGCGCGAAAGAACGGCAGCTTCCTGCAGATGGCCGGACTCTGGACGCCGCAGCGGGCCGCGGCACGCGAACGCGTCTGATGACCACTCCGATCGGTGTCGGCGACCTCGTCGCGTGGAACGGCGGAGTGCTGCTTATCGGGCGCGCTAACCGGGTGATCCCCATGCACGCACATCAAGCGATTCAGGTGGTGTTCGGCTATTCGGGCTCTGTCGGGCTGAGAACCTCCGAGAGCGAGGCGTGGACCCAGTATCCACTCGGTGTCGTTCCGTCGCGTCAGCCTCATTCATTGGACTCGACTTCGGCGACGTACAACGTAGTGATCTTCATCGAACCCGAGACCCCATATGGCCGTGCCTTGACCGAACGATACCTCCAGCGCGGTCTCGCTTCTGTCGACGATGCCGACCTGCGAGCCGTGTGTGCCGATCTCTTCTCCACGTGGCTCGGCGGCACCACTAGGGAGCACCTTATTGTCGGCGCGATCAGCGTTGTGGCCGCGTTGGCGAAGGACGTGCCTCCCACCAAAGTCACCGACGAGCGGATCCTCCGCGCCACTGAATACATCCAGGCACATCTGGGCCGCAGTGTCGCGCTCGACGACGTCGCGGCGCACGTGTTCCTCTCGCCCGGCCGATTCCGTCACCTATTTGCCGAGCAAACGGGGATGGGCCTGCGACCTTACGTTTTATGGCGACGCTTCATCCTCGCCTGGGATCTGCTGACCAAAGGTGAATCCATCTCGACCGCCGCGCACGGCGCCGGCTTTGCCGACGCGGCGCACTTCACGCGCACCTCGCACCAAATGTTCGGCTTTCCACCGTCCCTGCTGCAGATTGACGAAGGCCCCACCACGCCGACACCGTAGCGTTGACGGTCTCCGGGCCGACGCCCATCGCTAGGCGTCGAGAGTAACGACGACGCTGCCGCGTTTTCGTCCGGTCTCCACACGGCGGTGCGCGTCTACGATCCGCTCAAACGGAAATGTTTGGTCGATGACGGGAGTGAACGCCCCAGCCGCCGCGATCTCGGCCAATCGGTGCAGGTCCTCCACGCGCGAGATCGCTGGCCCGGCGATCACGCGACGCGTGCCGGTCATCCCGACCAGCGGTGCTAGCAACAGGTCCGCGAACCCCCCAAGTACGACAAGCAGTCGGCCGCGCGCCGAGAGTGACCGCTTGACCCGCGCGTACTGCGCGTTGCCGACGGTGTCCACGATGACATCGTAAGTCTTCCCGTTCGCAGTAAAGTCGTCACTGCCATAGTCGATCACGTGGTGTGCCCCGATCGCGCGGACGAGCTCGACGTTCGTGCGACTGCAGACCCCGGTGACCTCCGCGCCGAGGTGCCGCGCGAGCTGGACTGCGGCTGAACCAACGGCACCCGACGCGCCATTCACGAGCGCCCGCTCGCCGCTGGCGAGCGCTCCGCA
>JBGTBX010000043.1:0-26462 GCA_041749115.1 Gemmatimonadaceae bacterium | reverse complement strand
TTGGTCTGAAAAGAAGTGGCGCCGGTCGTGAATGGGCTCGCCTGTGCGAGCGCCAGCGGCGCGACCAGCGCCAAAGCCAGGCCGACATGGAAACGACGAATGAATGCCTGCACGATCGCTCTCCCCTGTTCTCATTCTTCGCAAGATCGGGAACAAGCTTGGCGCAGTTGGCACGCGATGGGTCAGCGACTAATGGTGGCAAATCACCAGAAAGTTAAAAGGCGATCGAGTCAACTCAGCCGTGAGACATTTGCATGCAATCGTCGTGCAGGTTGGAACCAGCACGAGGCCCGTCGCAGTCGCAGTGCAAATGATCGCTGTCGCGTTGGCCGTGATGCCTATCCGACGTCCAGATATTTGAGCGCGAGGTCATAGGCCGCAATCTTGTTCGCGCCGGGCGGTAACCGCAGCCGCATCAGGACTTTGACCTCGGAGTCGCCGTGCAAGTTGGTCTCGCTCAACCCGACGACCAACGCCGTCACGCCTTCTCCGACGAAAGCCCGTCGGCATTCCAGCACCTTCAGCGTCATCCGTTCCATGGCGCGAGCATGAACCAAAGCACATGTCTCGATTCACTGGAAATCCCCCGCAAGTCTTCAAATTGACGGAGTGCCCACCGCCTACCACACGAGCACCTATCCAGATCTTCTGTGAACTCTTAGAGAAACACTCTTCGGCGATGTCGGTGGTCGTGGTTGCAACATTGCTCGAACGGCGCGCCAAGATTGAGATCGCGGCCACTTCCGTCGCATGATAGTGTCGGTGCGAACTTACGGCCCGACACCCATTTGCTCCTTACTCGCTTGCCTGGCCGGAAGCATAACCAGGAATGAAAACGAGCCGTGTAATCATCGTTGGTGCAGGTCTCGCGGGTGTGACGACAGCATATGTATTGGCGCGACGGGGGCATCACGTTACTTTGATCGAGTCACGCGAAGACGTGGCGCTCGAGACGAGTAACGCGATTGCATGCTTACTGACACCTTCGATGTCGGATCCCTGGAATGCACCTGGCGTGCATCGGCAGCTTGCAGCTTCGTTTTTCAATTCGCAGTCGCCAGTCAGGCTTCGAGTTAGTGCCATCCCTTCAATGTTTTTGTGGGGTCTGAAGTTCCTTAACAACTCTAGCACGTTGCGACACCGTGCCGCGACGCAGGCAAGCTTTGTGCTTGCAAATCACTCTGTGCATCGCACGCGCGCACTTCGGGAGCAACTTGGCCTCGAATGCGACGCAGCGACCAGCGGTGCAATGAAGATATTTCGCACTTCGAGCGCGATGATCCGGCCACTTGCTGTGGCGGACATGCTTGCTCAACTGGGCCTGCGATTCTCGGTGCTGACGGGAGATGAGGCTGTCGGCATCGAACCCGAGCTGGCGATGATTGGCGAGCTAATCGCGGGAGCGTTGTACTTCCCCGACGACGAGACTGGCGACGCGTTGAAATTCTGTCGGTCATTAGTTCACGAGATTCGGCGTTGTGGTGGAACGATTATGACTGGCGTCCGGGTTTTATCCGTCATGTCTAGGGGCAGCCGCATCTTCGGGGTACGAACTTTCAAGGGTGTCATAGAGGCAGAAACCGTCGTCATCGCGGCGGGAAATGGGACCGCCTCGCTGATCGGGCCCATGGGCGCGGTGTTGTCGATCAAGCCCGTTAAAGGCTATACGGTGACTTTTAACGTTGCTCACATGGAATCGCGGCCGAAGATTCCCATTATTGACGATGCGCTGCATGCCTGCGTCGTTCCGATCGGCGACAGGCTTCGAATGGCAGGTATCGCTGAGATGGCGGGCACGGATGATCACTTGAGTACGAAGCGGATCGAGAACCTACATGAGCTGCTCAGATCAGTTTATCCGCACATTGCCGCCAAACTTGCAACATCCAGTGGCGTACCGTGGACGGGGCTGCGACCGATGAGTAGCGACGGATTGCCATTCGTCGGGCCTGTGGGCGTCGCTGGACTCTACGTGAACGCGGGCCATGGTCACCTCGGCTGGACACTTGCCGTCGGCTCTGCAGAGCTCGTTTCAGATCTCATCGATGGTGTCGAGCCGGCCATCGATTCGGCGCCATATCGCGCTGACCGATAGCGTTCATGGCAACTGACTTCCAGAATAGGTGCTCGCAGAAAAGGCATTGAGCCAGTGACAATTTGTGCTAGTCGTTCCCGCGTGCGTTCGCTAGATTGCAGGCAATAACCTACTGAACCCGCGACACGAAATGAAAATTACAAGGATCGCCGCCTGGAGCGTGAAGCTGCCGTTAGCGGAGGGCCGCTATTCTTGGTCCGGCGGAAACTTTGTCGAGGAGTTCGATTCGACTATTGTCGAGATTGCTACGGACACTGGTCTGCGTGGATACGGTGAATGCTGCCCGCTCGGCCCAGCTTATCTGCCGGCGTATGCGGTCGGAGTCCGCGCCGGACTGCAGGAAATCGGCCCGAAACTGCTCGATGCAGATCCCCTTTGCATCGATCGTATCAATCGGGCGATGGATGCGGCATTGCGCGGCCATCCCTACGTCAAGTCCGCGATAGACATGGCGTGCTGGGATCTGCTCGGCCGGTACACGGGACTTCCGGTGTGTGTGCTTCTCGGCGGCGCGCAGATGCCGTCGGTGCCATTGTATCGGGCGATCGCGCAACGAGAGCCGCGGGCTATGGCGGAGAACGTGGCCGGGTACCGCGCCCAGGGTTATCGAAAAATCCAGCTTAAAGTTGGTGGCGATCCGGATGAGGACGTCGATCGCATTCGCGTGGTTGCCGCCGTGCTGGAACGAGGCGACGTATTGATCGCAGATGCCAATACTGGCTGGACACAACATGAAGCAATCCGCGTATGCAACGCAGTGCGGGACATCGACGTCTATATCGAACAACCCTGCGCTACGTACGCCGAATGTTTAGCGGTGCGCAGGATTACGACGCTTCCGATGGTGCTCGATGAAATCGTCACCGACGTGCATATGCTCGGGCGCGTCCTGGAGGATCGCACGGCCGACGTCGTCAATTTAAAACTTTCCCGGCTTGGTGGAATTAGTCGGCTGAGACAACTCCGCGATCTGTGCTCTGCCGCCGGAATCGCGATGACCATCGAGGATAGCTGGGGCAGCGACATCGTGACCGCCGCAATAGCGCACGTCGCACAAAGCACGCCTCCCGATACTCATTTTTCTTCCACCGACTTTAATTCGTACGTCACGGTGTCGACCGCGGCAGGAGCGCCGCGACGAGACCGGGGCTCTATGTCCGTGTCGACCGATCCCGGGCTGGGTATAGTCCCGAATTTCAACGTATTAGGCGATCCGGTGCTGGTAATCGAAAAATGATGACTAAACTATGCCGCAGCGTTGCGGGCGTCGCAGCCACATCGACAATGCTCGTGGCCGGCTCGATGGCCGTCGGAGCTGAATCGGCGTCACGCGTACGCATCGAGTGGGGTCTTCGGCTACGCACCCCGGACGGCGCCGAGCTTGCAGCCAACGTCTATCACGCTGTTGCGGGTGCCGAAAAAAGGCGACCTGCCATTCTGACACTGACTCCCTATGGTGCTGACCGCTACCACACAAATGGCATGTACTTTGCGAGCCATGGCTACACGTTTGTGGTCGTTGACGTTCGCGGGCGCGGTAATTCGAGCGGGGAGTACTGGCCATATGAGATGGATGGCATGGACGGCAGCGCGGCGATCGACTGGATTACGGCCCAGCCCTGGTCAAACGGCAAGATTGGCATGTGGGGCGGATCGGCTGCCGGATACAACCAGTGGGCGACGCTCAAACGATTTCCTAAGGGATTGCTTACAATTGTGCCAACTGCGTCAGCATATCCGGGTTTCGACCTGCCGCCCTCATTCAAGAACATCTACTCGGGCTGGACACTCAACTGGCTGTCGAGCGTCGTCGGCCGTACTTTAAATCCGAATCTCGAAGGCGATCTGGAATACTGGACGCAGGTATTCCGCGCGCATCATCTCGCGCAGAAGCCTTTCAACCAACTCGACGACGTTGCCGGCATGCCGTCGCCGGCATTCGATCGCTGGCTCGCCCATCCCCATCTCGACGAGTATTGGGATTCATTTGTGCCCGAGCGTGAAACCTACGGTCGCATCGAGTTGCCGGTCCTGACGATTACCGGTCACTACGACGGAGTTCAGCGTGGCGCGCTCGAGTTCTACAAGCAGCACATGCAACACGGCAGTGAAACTGGGAAGGCTGGGCACTACGTCGTAATGGGTCCCTGGAATCACGCCGGCACGCGCAAACCGCTACGCAAGGTCGGTGGCGTAGAGTTCGGCGACCATTCCCTTGTCGACATCGACCAGCTGCATGTCGAATGGTACGACTGGACGCTGCGTAGCGGCCCACGACCCGCGTTTCTGGCCGACAATTTCAATTACTATGTCGAGGAATCCGATGAATGGCGATCCGCGCCCGGCATCGATGCTCTAAAAACCCGCCCCGAACGTCTCTATCTCGCACCAGACGGTATACTCGGCCGGAGTAAGAGCCGGTCGGCAACGGATGCTTACGTCTACAATCCTCGTGATACACGCGCCGGGGCGCTCGAGCCCCCGTATCGCGCGGACTATCTGCTCGACACGTCCGCGGTCGTGAATCTGTTCGGCGCGGGGCTCGTGTATGAGACCGAACCGCTGGCGGAGGACATCACGCTGGCCGGGCAGGTGCGCGCCGAACTCTGGATAGAACTCGATGTACCTGATACCGATCTGGAGCTCGTGCTCTATCAGATCCGGCCGGACGGCACGAGCGTGCAACTCGCGCAAGATCAACTCCGCGTGCGCTATCGAAACTCGCTGCGGACGCCTACGCCTGCGCCGATCAATGGCGCTTTCCGCGTAACCCTGGCCGATTTCCAGTTCTTCGCCCGCCGCATTGCGCAAGGCTCGCGGCTGCGGCTGCTGGTCCACGCACCGAACTCGATCTACACCCAGAAGAATTTCAACAGCGGCGGCGATGTCGGGCGAGAGTCTGGGGTCGACGCCCGGACGGCGCGGATCTCCTTGCACCTCGGGGGCGAACGCGCCAGCTATATCGAGCTACCGCTCGCCGCGAACTGACGCGCGCACGCCACGTTCCCCTCAAAAAGGCATGTACTGCATGCCTAGGTGATGTTTCCAGTGCGGCACGGTCGATTCCTATACTCAATTCATCGCGATTTTGACGACCAGCGGGGCATACGCCGCCATGCGGCCGATCAGGGGAGGCGCTCGATGATCAATCGCAAGGGCTCGGACTCGATTTCACTGGCTATGCGGCGGGTATGCGCGCTCGCTGCCTGCGCGCTGAGTACCGCCGTGCACGCGCAAGGCACGGCCGACGGGCGTGTAGCACCGCAACTCGAAGAAGTCGTCGTGACAGCCGACAGGCGGAATGCCGTCGATATCCAGAAGGCGCCCATCGCGATCAGCGTGGTCAATCCGGAAGAACTTGCGCGGCTGGGCGGGCAGGGTTTCAGCGACTATCTTGAAGCGCTGCCATCGGTGTTCCTGGAAGAATCGAGCCCGGGCCAGAATCAATTCATCATTCGCGGCATGAGCATCAGCCCATTCAACCACACGACTCTGCACGACCGCTCGCTGGTGTCCGTTTACCTCGACGACACGCCGATCTCGCTGCAGGGGAATACACCGGATCTTGAGGTATTCGACCTGGAGCGGATCGAAGTCGTGCGTGGCCCGCAAGGTACGCTATTCGGCGCAGGAGCCATGGCAGGCAATATCCGCTATATCACTCGCCGGCCACAGCTGGGCGAGTGGGATATGTCCACGGAAGGGACAGTCTCGGAGACCTACAAGGCCGGCATCAATTACTCGATCCGCGGTATGCTGAATGCGCCTATCGGCGACACGCTGGCACTGCGGCTCACGGGCTTTACCGGTGAGAACGACGGGTACATCTACAATGTCGGTATTGACAAAGACAACGCGAACGACGAAGAGAATACGCAGGCTCGGGCCGTCCTTCGATATGCACCGTCGGATTCCTTGACGATCGATGCGAGCCATACTTACGCGAGGCTACGCTCGGGCGGTGGTCCCGAGGTCCGCCGATTTGTAGTCAATCCCCTCCCGGCCTTCAAAACCAACGACACCAACATCCCCGAGCAATATAACGACGATTTCAATCTGTCGAATCTGACGGTGTCATACGCATTCGAACCAGTCGAGTTGATTTCGTCGACATCGTACATCGACCGCAATTTCGATCGCCTTACGAGCGGCCAGTATCTGATCGGTCGACGTGGTCTCGGCCTGGCGCACATTCCGTGGGACGACGTGATCTCCACCAACGACATACAGAATACGCTGCGGACGTTTTCGCAGGAGCTCAGGATCCAGTCGCGCGGCGACCAACGCCTGAGTTGGATCACGGGGCTCTACTACGAGGATTCCGAGCGATCGCAGCTGCAGGACATCCCGACACCGGGTTATGACGCGAATGCGTTCGAAGGATTTCTGGCCGGATTCGGCATCACGTCGACGGATCTCGGCACGCCGCGGGACGACACGCCGTTCTACGGCGACACGAAATTAGGGGAGAAGCAATGGGCGGTATTCGGCGAGATGACTTATGAAATCGTTTCGAATCTCGACGTCACGCTCGGTGCGCGTTACTTTGAGTACGAGCAAGACTTCAACCTGTACTTCGCGGGCATCCTCGGCATCGACTTCGACACGTTTGCACCTCTGATCGTCGACGAGACGATCGAGGAAAACGACGTGAATCCGCGCCTACGGGTCTCGTATCAGGTGACGGACGATCTGATGTTCTTTGCGGAAGCGGCACAGGGGTTTCGGCTCGGAGGCGTCAATCAACCATTACCGCTCTCATGCGGCGAGCCGGGCCCACTCGGCTTCGGGTCAGATACCGTTTGGACCTACCAAATCGGCGAGAGGAGCAGCTGGCTTGAAGACCGCCTGATCGTCAATCTGACTGCGTATCTAAACGACTGGGAGGACGTACAGGCGCAGCGAGTGCTGCCGGAATGCAGCTATCTCTACACTGCCAATGGCGGCAACGTTCGCGGGACCGGTGTCGAACTCGAGTCAAAGGTCCAATTGACTGATCGACTGATCCTCGGTATCAATGCTTCCTACAACAAGACCGAGGCGGACGGCGACATCCGCTTCCCGGACGAGGTGACAGGGGGTCCGGACGTGATCATTGCACTCGATGGCCAGCGCGCACCTGGGACGCCCGAATATTCCGGTAGCGCGACGCTCAACTACACGATGCCTCTGTTCGTGGCTGGCACACTGGAGCTGAGCGCCGCTTATCAGTTGCGAGGCGGGTATTTTGAAACTTTCGATACTCGGGAGTTCATCCCGGGCTCGCTGGAGCCCGACTTCTCGCCAGTCAATCGCAGACTCGATCTTGCGGTCAATTTCCTGTCGGGTGGTGCGTGGGAGGCAGGAGTTTTCGTTCGCAATGCTACCGACGAAGTGGAGATCTTCAGTCAGGGCTTTTCGCGACGGCAAGCGCCCAATCCTGACTTCGAGACGCGCAGCATCGGTCGCGGGCGCACCATCGGCTTGCGGTTCAGATACAACTTCTGACCGCTCATCGTGAGTGCAGAGGCATCATCGGGTCTGCTCGAGCGACTCGACGCGGGTCCGGTGATTTGCGCGGAAGGATATCTTTTCGAACTCGAGCGTCGTGGCTACGTGTCCGCCGCCTCGTATGTCCCCGAAGTCGTACTCGAACATCCGGAAGTCGTCGAGGCGCTGCACCGGGAGTTCGTACGCGCAGGCTCCGACGTCGTCGAGGCATTCACGTATTACGCGCATCGCGAGAAGCTGCGCGCCATCGGGCGCGAGGCGGACCTCGAAGTCATGAATCGCCAGGCGCTGGCGATCGCGTGCAAGGTCGCGCGGGAGACGGGCACGCTGTTTTCGGGTGATATCTGCAACACCAACGTCTTCGACCCCTCCGATGCATCGACGGCGGTCACCGTGCGCCGCATGTTTGAAGAACAGTTGGGCTGGGCGGCCGACGCCGGCGTCGACATGATCATCGTCGAGACGTTCTACTTTGCCCAGGAGGCGCTGATTGCCGTTCAAGCGGCCCGCGAGCTCGGTGTTCCGGTCGTGGCGACGCTTGCCGTCTTCGATCGAGGCGTCATGCGCGAGGGCTGGTCAGTCGCCGACTCGTGCAAGCGACTCAAGGATGCGGGTGCCGACGTCGTCGGCATGAACTGCATTCGCGGCCCTAAGACGATGTTGCCGTTGTTGCGCGAAGTACGTGCCGCCGTACCAGGTCACGTCGCTGCATTGCCGGTGCCGTTCCGTACGCACACCAGCGAGCCGACAATGCAGTCGTTGACCGATCCTGGATACGACGCGCTTCCCGGGGGCCGGCCCTATCCGACGGCTCTCGAACCGCTGATCTGCAATCGTCACGAGGTGGCAGACTTCGCGCGCGAGGCGTATGCGCTCGGTGTGCGCTACCTCGGCCTGTGCTGTGGCGCCGGTCCACAGCACATTCGCGCCATAACGGAGGCGCTGGGCCGGGCAGCCCAATCGAGCCGCTTCACTGCAGATATGTCCAAGAAGACGTTCGTCGACGCGGGCGACGTCGCAAAACACTAGCAAAGTGAACGCCCCGTCAGTCGGGAAGGTCGCCGCCGATCGGTGGTACGTGCTCGGTGTGCTGACGTTAGTCTACGCGCTCAACATCGCCGATCGTTTTGCAGTGTCGACCCTGATCGAGCCGATCAAGAACGAGCTCGTCCTCAGCGATTCGTCCATCGCCTTTCTGACTGGTGTGGCGCTTGCGTTGTTCTACGTGACCATCGGAATACCGATCGCGTCGCTGGCGGACCGCGCCAATCGTCGCAATATTATCGCCATTGCGCTCGCTACCTGGTCCGGCATGACGGCGCTTTGCGGCGTCGCGCAGACCTACTGGCACCTTCTGCTTGCACGGATCGGCGTGGGCGTGGGCGAGGCCGGCGGAACACCGCCGTCGACTTCGCTGCTTGCGGACAAGTTTCCACCGGCAATGAGGCCGTTTGCACTGACTATCTTCGCACTCGGTGCTTCGCTCGGCGCATGGTTGGGCTCGTCGATTGCCGGGGGAGCGGCCGATCGCTTTGGCTGGCGCGGCGCATTTCTATTGCTCGGCCTCCCGGGTCTGCTCGTCGGAGCACTCGTATTCCTGACGGTGCGAGAGCCAGCGCGGGGGGCGTTTGACTCGACTTCCGCTGCCAGACCACCTGCATTGTCGTTGTCGGACACGCTGCGGTTGGTCGTGCGAAAGCGCTCGGCGTTTCACCTACTGGTCGGCGGTTCGCTTGCGACATTTTGGTCTTGGGGTCTTATGTGGTGGACGCCTTCATTCCTCGTGAGATCGTACGGTATGACCGTCGGTGAGGCCGGCGCCACGCTTGGTCCGATGCACCTTGTGGCCGGTTCTCTCTCGACGGCGCTCGCGGGTGCGCTCATGGTGCGCCCTGCCGCTCGTGATCCGCGTTATATCGCGCGGTTACTCGCGGTAGTCACCCTCGCCGCAACGGTACCGTCGCTGCTCGTGTATGCTCTAGACAGCCGCCCTATGACGATTGCGATGCTCTGGGTTTTCGTCCCGGCAGTCTATTTTTACATTGGCCCAATCCTCGGGCTCCTGCAGAACCTGGTGCCGGCTGGCGCGCGCGCTCAAGCATGCGCGATCCTGCTGTTTACCGCAAACGTCGCCAATCTGGTGCTTGCCCCACAGCTCGTGGCACTGTTGAGCGACCACCTGTCGGCCACCACAACCCTGGGGCCTGACTCTCTACGCTGGGCGCTCGTTGCGGCAGCGCCATCGGGTCTCTGGGCCGCATGGCACTTCTGGATCGCTGGCCGCACGATTCGCGGCGACCAGGTTTGATCGCTTCGGAAATGCCATTTCGCGGTCAAATGGATCGCAAAATTGATCACAACGCAAAGGCAATTTACGCTTCCATAGGCGTCAATGAACAAGAGACTCCAAGCGCTCATTGACGCGCAGCCGCGTGGCTATTCGCTGCGGCGCGAGTTCTACTGTGACCCTGGCATCTTCGCGACTGATCTAGAGCGCGTTTTCCAAAGACGTTGGTTGCTGCTCGACCACGCATCGCGCATTCCACATCGCGGCGACTACTTTCTGGCTGAGATTGCGGGCGAATCGCTGATCGTCGTTCGCGGCGAACGAGATCAGGTGCACGTGCTGTTCAATGTATGTCGTCACCGCGGCTCGCGTGTTTGCCTCGACAGTGCCGGCCATGTTGGACGCTTCACTTGCCCGTACCACTCGTGGACCTATGGCCTTGACGGCCGCCTGCTCGCGGCGCGGCAGATGCCCAAAGGTTTCGATAAAAGCGGCCACGGACTGCGTTGCTGTCGCGTGGAGGTCATCAGCGGGCTGATCTACGTGAATCTTGGAGGTGACAAGGCGCTCGATTTCGAACCTGCGCGGCGTGCACTGACACCCTTCGTCGAGATGCATGGCATCGCAGATGCGAAAATTGCCGTGCGCGAGTCGTTTCGCACCCGCGCCAATTGGAAGCTCGTCGTCGAGAACTTTCTCGAGTGCTATCACTGTCTCACTGCACATCCCGAATACTGTGCGGTCAACAGCGTCGTAAAGCTCATCGCGGACGGTTCCCCGAAATCGAGTGCCGAGTATCTTGATTTCTGGGAACGGTGGAAAGCCGGGCGCGACGAAGCGGCGCTTGCAAACATAGTTGTGTCTTCGTCGCCGGCCGGCGAATCCTTCGATCCGCGCATGCCGTATTCGATCCGACACTCGTCGATGCGCAATGGCGGCGAGCGCACGACCGTATACGCGGGCATGCGCACTCCGATCAGGGAAGGCGCCCTGAGCATGACCGCGGACGGTGGTCTCGTCGCACCGCTCATGGGACGGTTCAAAGATCCCGACGGCGGCAAGACCTCCGTCAGCATTGACTACGTTGGTCGCATGACGGCAACGAACGACTACGCGGCGCTGTTCCGGTTTGTGCCGGTGTCGGCTGGCGTCACGGATTTCGAGATCCTCTGGCTTGTGCGTGGCGATGCAGTCGAAGGACGCGACTATGATGTCGAACGTCTGCGATGGCTATGGTCGGTGACGACCGCGCAGGACAAGGTTCTCGCCGAGAACAATCAACTCGGCGTGGAGTCAATAGCCTATCTGCCTGGTCCATACTCGCTGCTCGAAGACAGCGCGAATCACTTTATACAGTGGTACCTCGAACAGATCGATCCCCGATTAGATTGCGAGGTCAACGCATGAAGTCACACTACCGCGTCGTGGTCATCGGTGGTGGTGTCGTCGGGGCCAGCGTGCTCTATCACCTGGCGAAACTGGGCTGGAAAGACGTCGTGCTAGTCGAGCGCGCTGAACTCACGGCGGGCTCGACCTGGCACGCGGCGGGGGGATTTCACGCGATCAACGCAGATCCGAATATCGCCAGTCTGCAAAAGTACACAATCGGCCTCTATCCGAAGCTCGAGGCCGAAAGCGGGCACAGCGTCGGTCTCCACATGACGGGTGGTCTCAACCTGGCCGGCACGCCACAAAGGTGGGAATGGCTGAAATCTGCCTGCGCGGTCTTCAGGACGATGGACATGGAATCGGTGCGCCTCGTTACACCGGACGAGATCCGGGAGATTTGCCCCATAATCGACGTGACCAATATCTACGGCGGGCTCTACGACTCTAACGAGGGCCATCTGGATCCGTACGGCACAACTCATGCCTACGTCGGTGCAGCAAAGAAACGCGGCGCCGAGGTCGTGCTCCGCAACCGCGTGCTGGAACTGCTGCCGCGAGCTGATGGCGGCTGGACCGTGGTGACGGAGCACGGGACGGTCATTGCCGATCACGTCGTGAACGCCGCGGGTCTTTGGGCGAAACAAGTCGGGCTAATGGCGGGTGTGGACCTGCCAGTCACCCCCATGGAGCATCATTACCTTTTGACGGAGGATATTCCGCAGGTTGCGGCCCTGAAGCAGGAGCTGCCGCTCACGGTGGATCTCGAGGGATTTACCTACCTCAGGCATGAAGGCAAAGGTGTGCTGCTCGGCATCTATGAGCTGAATCCAAAGCACTGGTACGTCGATGGTGCACCTTGGGACTATGGAATGGACCTCATTCCAGAGGACATTGAACGCATTGCGCCGGAACTGGAAATAGGTTTCGAACGCTACCCCTGCCTGAAAGATGCGGGTATCAAACGTTGGGTCAACGGAGCATTCACTTTCACGCCGGACGGCAACCCACTTGTCGGTCCGGTGCCGCAGCGCAGCAACTACTGGGTTGCCTGCGGCGTCATGGCGGGATTCAGTCAGGGTGGCGGCGTGGGTGTGTCGCTCGCGGAATGGCTGGTCGAAGGCGAGCCGCGCGCCGACATTTACGGCATGGACGTCGCGCGTTTCGGGGAGTTTGCATCCAATCGGCACTATCTGAAGGCGACGACGGCGCAGTTCTACAAACGGCGCTTCGTGCTCACTTATCCGAACGAACAATTGCCGGCTGGACGTCCTCTGCGGCGCTCACCGGCGTACGACGCCATGACTTCGGAGGGTGCGCGCTGGGGTGTCAGTTGGGGGCTCGAGACGCCGCTCTATTTTGCGCCTGGCAGCTTTGTCGAGACGTCGACGCAGCGCCGTTCCAATGCGCACGACATCATTGGCGCGGAATGCCGCGCGACACGTAAGGGCGTTGGTTTGCTCGATACATCCGCATTCGCCCGCTACGAAGTTGCCGGGCCAGATGCGCGACAGTGGCTCGATCGGCTACTCGCCTGCCGGATTCCTGGACGCGGCTCGGTGCGGCTCGCGCCCATGCTGAGTCCGTCAGGCAGGCTGATGGGTGATCTGACTGTTTTCAACTGGGACGACCGGACTTTCTGGTTGATGGGCTCCTACTACCTGCGACAATGGCACATGCGTTGGTTCGACGCGCAGCGCGGAGGCGCCCAAGTGACGGTGCGCGATATCTCCGACGCGGTGACGGGCTTTGCTATCTCAGGACCACGGTCGCGTGATCTTCTCGCCAAGCTGACTTCTGCTGACGTTTCGAATATCGCGTTCGGATTTATGAGCTGCCGGTTGATCGATATTGGCCTGGTTCGCGCGAAGGCCGCGCGTCTGTCGATTACCGGTGAAATGGGTTATGAACTCAACGTGTCTGCGAGCGAGCATCTGTCTCTCTATCGTTCCTTGCTTGAAGCTGGTGAGGATCTGGGTCTCGTCCAGATCGGCTTCAACGCAGTCCTGAGCCTGCGCATGGAGAAAAGCTTCGGGATATGGTCGCGGGAGTTCACCTGGGAGTACACGCCGAAAATGAGCGGAATGGACCGGTTCATTGCCTTTGACAAGGAAACTTTCATCGGCCGCGACGCGGCGTTGCGCGACCGGGACTCTGGAAGTACCGGTCAGCATCTGATCACGCTGGATATCGACGCGACGGATGCCGACGCAGCAGGCTTTGAGCCTGTTTGGCTAGGCGAGCGCCGAGTCGGCTTCGTCACTTCTGGTGCTTACGGGCATTGCACTGACATGAGTCTGGCAATGGCCTATCTTGATCACGACGTGATTGAGGAAGCCGCGGAACTCGCTGTTCACGTGGTTGGAGAGAAACGACGATGCCGCATCATCGGACGCTCGCCCTACGATCCATCGAACGCACGTCCGCGTGCCTAAGGCCCGCGTGCAATGGCTCGCGATTTACACCCTAGCATTGGCATCGTTCGCGATGATCGGCATGCCATCCCTTGCTGCTGAATCTGCAACCGGGTTTCTCGATTTCCCTCGGTCCGGAGCCGTGTCGGGTGCGATGGATACCGGGGCTTTCGCCTGGCAGGTTGAGCAGGCGGGGGTGTCGAAAATCTACGTTGCAATGGCACCGGATTTCAGGCCGCGCCGGCTCTACTCGAAGACAGATTCGGATGGCCAGCCGGTCAGTAGCGTCACGATATCAGCCGACGGTCGCTTCGTTGCATTTCGTACTGGCGCCGCGCTCTGGGGCGAGAAAGCATACAACCCGGTGAGCCTCGTCGACCCCCCGCAGTTGATGCTGTGGGTAGTCGGCACGGGTCCGGGAGCGATACTGCGGCTTATCGGACCTGGAACTGACGCGCGTTTCGCGCCGACCGGCACGCGGCTATTCTACAAGCACGGCGAGGATCTCTATCTCACCGATCTGGATGCGCCAGACTCGATTGCCACCAGAGTGCCCCGCGGTTCGAGTTTCGGGTCACCGGCATTGGCGCCGGACGGACGCTCACTGGCATTCACGCAGAATCGCGGCAGCTTCGCGTTCCTTGGTCACCATTTGCTGACATCCGACAGGATCGAATGGCTGGTTACCGGCGGCGATCGTCTGAGCGGTCCTCGCTGGTCACCGGATGGAAAAAGAATCGCCTATCTCCGATTGCCAGGTCGGCAGCATTCCCGTGCCTACGACCTGGGGGCCAGCGAACCGTTCGCACTTGAGATTGTCGATCTGGTCGGTCAGCGCGTGCAAGTGCTCTGGCAGGCGCCCGGTCCCGCCATGTTTCCGTACCCGGATGATCCAGATACTTCGCTACGCTGGCTCGACAATGAGCGAATCGCTTTCTATTCCGAACACGACGGCTGGGGTCGGCTGTATGCCATCTCCGCCGAAGGAGGAATTCCGGTTCCGATAACTGCATCGGAATGTGAAGTTGCCGAAAGTGAACGGGTGAACGCCGCCAGTCTGCTGGTCATTCACAACTGTCCTGATCTTCACACTCGCCACCTGTCGCTGATTGACACGCGCACGGGCACCCGACGTGACCTTGCGAGTACGGATGTGCTCCTATCCAATCTGGCATTGTCAACGGATCGCTTTGCAGCCTTCACCGGAGGAGATGCCAAGAACGCACCGCTGCTTCGCATATTGGATCTGCAGAAATGGGAGGTAGTTTTTTCCGAACGTCCGTCAGACCATGATTACACGCCGGCATTTACCACCCCGACACCGGCGACGGTTGGTTTTCAGGCCGAAGACGGGCTCCAGTTGTATGGGCAGTTGTTCCTGCCGAAGACTCCAGGCAGGCATCCGGCTGTTGTCCGTTTTCACGGCGGGCCATACCAGCAGTCCTTTGCCGCACATGGGGGCTACGATTACGCCATTAATCGACAGTTAGCCGAGCATGGATACGTGGTGCTAAGCGTGAATTATCGCGGTAGCGAGGGCTACGGGCTCAAGTTCCGCGAACATCCCAAACGCGCATGGCGCGGCGCATCCGAGGTGCTCGACGCGGCTGCTGCGGCGCGCTGGCTCGCCGCCCGCCCGGACGTGGATGCGGAACATATCGGTGCATGGGGCGGTTCTTATGGTGGTCTCATGACACTTCAGGCATTGGCACGTCACTCCGATCTGTTCAAGGCGGGTGTTGCGCTGTATCCGCTGGTCGACTGGAGCTACTCCTCGGAGAACTCTGGATGGTGGGACCCGAGCCGCGATTTCGGCGTGTCAGACGAGACGAGGCAGCTCGCATTCGAGTCATCTCCGGTAGCCGCGCTGGACCGCTGGACATCGCCGGTGCTGCTATTCAGCGGCGATACCGACACCGCCGTAGATATCGCACACACCATCGATCTGACGCAGCGGCTGCGCGCGCGCGGCGTCAACGTACGAACAACGATCGTCCCGGACGAGTCGCATGGCTTTGTCCTGCACTCGACCATCGTTCGCCTGTGGCATGAACTCTTGGCGTTTTTTGACGAGCATCTCGGCAACGAGAGCCGCTGACGGCTTTCAGCAGGACTCATGAACCTGACACGCTGCATTACGGTCGTCGGTTGCCACGCAGAGGGCGAAGTTGGACGCGTGATCATAGGCGGTGTGCTGCCACCACCGGGATCCACTGTCTTGGAGCAGCAGAGGCATCTGCAGTCAGAAGCCGACTGGCTCCGCCGCTACCTGCTCTTCGAACCTCGCGGCGGAGCCTTTGTCCACGCCAATCTCATCGTTCCGGCGAAGGATCCGCGCGCTCACGCCGGCTTCATTGTCATGGAGGCGACCGATTATCCGCCCATGTCGGGAACGAACAGCATCTGCGTGACGAAGGTACTGCTCGAAACTGGGATGCTGCCAGTGTACGAACCGGAGACGCGTCTCGTCCTGGAGGCGCCCGGCGGCCTGATCGAAGCGACGGCCCAGATCCGGGATGGGCGTGTCGAGAGCGTCACAATACAGAATGTCGCATCGTACGTGCATGGCCTGAATCTTCCCGTCGAGGTCAAAGGCATTGGCACGATCGAAGTGGATATCGCGTACGGGGGTGCCTACTTTGCGATAGTCGATGCCCGGCGTTTTGGTCTGTCCATCGGCCGCGACGAGGCCAGAGAGATGGTCGAGCTCGGTGAACGCATCAAGACCGCCGTGATTGAAGCACACCGGCCAGTGCACCCGGAGTTGCCGCAGATTCGCGGCGTGACTTTTACTGAGTTCGTGCTGCCGATCGAGCGCAATGGGGCGGTGACGGTCGGACGCAATGCCGTCGTCATTTCGCCAGGAAAGCTGGATCGATCGCCTTGCGGTACTGGTACCTCCGCGCGGCTTGCCGTGTTGCACGCGCGAGGGGAACTGGCAATCGGAGATCATTACCGCAGCGTGTCCCTCCTGGAATCGTGCTTTGACTGCCGGATTGTTCGAACGCAGGCGGTGGGACCGTATGCGGGTATCGTTCCTTCGTTCAGCGGCCGTGCCTGGATCACGGGCGTGTGCCAGTACGGGCTGGAGCCGGGCGATCCGTTTCCGGAGGGCTACACCTTGTCCGACACTTACTACCGCACCCTGTGACTCCAGGCGCGCCGATCCGTCACATGGGAAACCACGATCGGAATGCCGATAATACGAATGCTTGGACTGTGCTCGACAGGCACCTCGTGTGGGACAACCACGGCTGCATGCCGATCCGTCCCGAAGACGAGACTTTTCTGCCACAGCTCGACAGATATCGCTCCGCCGGCGTCAACGTGGTAACTCTCAACGTGGTCTGGGATGGGATTCCAGCGGATATCGGCATATTAATGCTGGCCACTTTCCGGCGCTGGCTGACGGGCAGATCAAATGATTACCTGCTTGTGGAAACAGCGGACGATCTGGACCGCGCCAAGACCTCGGGCAGGTTGGGCGTGCTGTTCGATATCGAAGGCGGCTCTGCACTTCGCGGCCGGCTGCCGATGGTGCAGCTTTACTACGATCTCGGCGTCCGCTGGATGCTGCCCACGTACAACATCCGCAACGAACTGGGCGGGGGTTGCCTTGACGATTCCGATCCAGGGCTCACGGCTTTCGGGCGTGCTGTCATCGATGAAATGTGCCGCGTGGGGATGGTGCCTTGCTGCAGCCACACGGGGCACCGCACCGCGATGGAAATCATTGAACGTTCGACGCTTCCGGTCATCTTCTCACACTCGAATGCCAGCGCTGTCTGGAAGCATCCGCGAAACATCCCGGATAATTTGATCAAGGCTTGCGCGCACAAAGGTGGCGTCGTCGGCTTGAATGGCTGCGGAATATTTCTCGGACCGGGGACACCCACTATTTTGGCGGCGATCGACCAGGTCCGATACATTGCGGATCTGGTCGGTCACGACCATGTGGGCCTGGGTCTCGACTACGTATTTGACGCAAACGAGATAGCGGCAGTACGGATCAGCGCATCCAATCGCCTGCCGAGCTCGGCGGGATACAAAGATGTGTATGAAGGGGTGGAGCCAGAGCGACTGGAACAAATCGTTGAGGGACTGCTGCGCTCGGGCTGGTCCGACGATTCGCTCGCCGCATTTCTGGGTGGAAATTTGCGTCGGGTCGCGCGGCAGGCTTGGAAACCCGTATCCGGAAGCTAATCCCGCTGTGATAGAGGCACCATGCCGGGCTTGGTTGCCTGGTTCGCGCCTCGGTAGCGAAGTGCTCCGGGACATGCAGCGAATATTTTCTCAAGTGCGCGGAATCGTGAGAGTTCCCGATCGGCGTCTGCGTACATTCGCCCTCCCTGCGCGACGTAAAGCTTGCATGGCTCGCGTAACGTGTAGCCCGGCCAGTGGGGCAGCGTTGGATCGTTCGGGTCCGCGTGGCACACGAAATTGAACCAATAACGCGACCACTTTCGGGACAGCTCATGATCTGCGTCCGTCACTTGCCACCCACCGACCGTGTGCAGATTAGCAAGCCCATACGGCATCTGCGCGCTGTGAAAAGCGCCGGGTTTTCCCGGTATTCGTCCGATACCCGCCCACCCGGTCACGACTGGTGGTGCGTGTCCGAAGTGGCTAACAAACACCGGTCGAGTGCCCGTCGCGAGCTGGGATTGCACCCAGCGCCAGCCTGGATAGCCGACGAAACCATCGCCCGCAAGCTGCGCTTTCGATTCAAGTTCCATTTCAAGATCGCCCGCCGGATAAAGGGCAAGCACTTCTGGAGCACGATTTCCGAAATTGGCTTCGACATAGGACTGGAAAGAAGTCGAGTCACCGCCGAAACTTTCCGCGGCCATGGAGGCGCCTTCGTTCGCGGTCCATCCCACGAGCAGCGCGACGTCATTCTGCTGGCCACGCGCGAAGGCATTGGCAGGCGCGATCGGCACCGCGGGTCCACCAATGCAAGGGCCCCAAGCCCATTCACCTATGGTCGATCCGGAGGCATTCAGAATCGTTGCCGCTGGTACATTCCTGAGCTGCTCGATCGAGTTTGCGCCGATGCGGTCAGCGAACCGCGCGCCCTTGCGTTCTTCCGCATCGCGTTGCAGCGGACTACCGTCATTGAGCCCTGTCGACGGCATTGCCGCTCCTCCCTGGCCAATGGCGCGGTGGAACAGGCCACGGGCACGGGGCGATACCATCAGGAGATTCACCGAGGTGGCACCGGATGAATGTCCGCCAATCGTGACCCGCTGTGGATCGCCACCAAAGGCACGGATGTTTCGTTGTATCCATTCGAGCGCGGCAATCTGATCGAGCAGGCCGTAATTTCCGGATGACGCTTCCGGCGATTCCCGCGCAAGATCGCGGTGAGCCAGAAAGCCGAACGCACCGAGTCGATAATTCATCGCGACGACCACGAGTCCCCGGCTCGCCAGGCTGGCGCCGTCATAGCCAGCCAGATTGGCCGAGCAGATCAGAAAGGCGCCTCCATGAATCCACGCCAGCACCGGCAAAGCCGCGCCCGGCGAAACTGCAGGCGTCCAGACATTCAGATGCAAGCAGTCCTCCGACATGGAAAGCGGTTCCGGATCGATCGAGGCAACGATTTGCGGCTGAGGACAGTTAGCACCGGGACGATTGGCCCTTCGGACCCCGGTCCAGTTGTTTACCGGTGCTGGCGGCCGCCAGCGCAACTTGCCGACCGGCGGTGCGGCATAAGGGATGCCGCGAAATGCGCGGACGCCGCGAGAATCGCGCGTGGCCTCGCCTACCGATCCGCCGTCTACTCGCACCGTTGCGAATGGATCACCCTTCAATGACGTCTCTCCCTAGCTGCCGGCACGCAGTGTTGATGTCAGGCCGCGCAGGCAAGCCAGCACCGAAAGCGGCGCAAGCTTGCTTGTGCGCGCATTCTCCGCCGATGGAACAGATTCGACGCAGATCGTTACGCGCGCTGCCTCAGCCTCCACATAGATCGTATGGGTATTTCGTGTCAGGACCGGATCGGCCCAAATCTCCACCTGGGTGCGCTCCAGGCCGAACCCGGCCAGCGCCAGCGCCGCCGAGACATTCGCATTGGCCGGAAAACCTACGGCAGCTTCCAGCGCATTGCCTCGAAAGACGCAGAGCGCGGTTTGCAATCCCGCAATTTCAGTTCCCTGGCGCTCGAGATAAGGTGCGCCGATCAGCGTTGGAGGTGGTTTGCGTGTCTCGAGTTTCAGAGACACGATACCGTCCAGCGCAAGGGCGCGGATTGCATCGAGGCCGGCCAGCGCCCCGCTCGGTACGAGAATTCGCGCACCGTGTGAGCGGGCGTGCTCGATCAGGTCCAGTCTTTGAGCCAAGGCACCGACAGACGCCGCGATCAGCGTGCGACCGCGATCGAGCGCGGGTACGGCAATTGACTCGAATGCGTTAGCGGGGGCGGCTTCAACCACGATATCGGCCTCCGCAAGCTCACCCGGTGTGACAATCCTGGGCGGGTTCACGAATCCAGCGAGCCGGTCACCGATACGGTTCCGATCGGCTGTCGCCACGGCGATAAGTCGCAGGCCGCCCGGATCGCGGTCGAGTGCGCGCGCAACCGACATGCCGATCGCGCCGATTCCGGCAATCGCAACCGTGCGCAAGCCACCGTCAGCCCGGTTTATTGAACATCTCCTGATTTCGGATAAGATGAGGTTGCATGTCCTTCAAGCACGACTTGCCGCTCTTGAATGCGCTGGCCGTGTTCGAAGCCGCATCGCGGACGCAAAGTTTTACCGCAGCGGCCACCGAACTCCATATCGCTCAGTCGGCGGTCAGCCGCCACGTGTCGAATCTCGAGCAATACTTTCATCTCGAACTCTTTCATCGTCAGGGCAAGCGGATCGAGCTGACGAATCATGGGCGCCGGCTTGCCGATGCTGTCACGGTCGGGCTTGGACACATCCGAATGGTGCTCAACGAATTGCGCAGCGAACGGCAGGAGAAGATCGTCACCATCGCCTGCAGTTACGACTTCGCCTATCTGTGGCTCATGCCGCATTTCGGATTCTTGCGTAAAGAACTGCCGGATCACGACATTCGACTCGTCGCTTCTCACAGATACTCGGATTTCGACGCTGAGGGCGTGAGTCTTTCCATACGCTTTGGGCAACGCAGCGATTGGCCTGATGCCACCTGTATCAAGTTGTTCGGCGAGGAAGCATTTCCGGTCTGTTCCCCGGAGTTTCTGGAACAATACCCGGAACTGCGCAGCGGCGATTTGATGCAGCTTCGCAAAGCGCCATTGCTCTCAGCGGACCAGCGTGGCATCAACTGGCGTTCCTGGTTCATTAACGGGGGCCACACGCCTCCGGCGCCGAAAGGACCGGTGTTTTCAAATTATCACGGCGTCCTTTACGAAACACTGGCAGGGCGAGGTGTCGCTCTCGGTTGGACGCATATGCTTGGCGACCTCCTGGAAAGGGGGTTACTTGTACGGCTGACGGAGCATTCCATCCAGAGCGACAGTGCCTACTTCGTTGTCCATCGCGCCAGCGCGGACTCTGTCGTGCACAAACTTGCAGAGCGGCTAGCGAACTTTGTGGATCGGCCCGAGGGCCGTCCTCTCTTTCTTGATCGGATCGCGTGAGCCAGCGGGACAATCGTTGCATCAGCGCGAGTCCTTGCTCCGGGCCACCACTGCTTCTGCCGCCGCGAGGTCGGAGAGGGCCGTACCGACGGACTTGAAGATCGTGATCCGGCCTTTGCGGGGCTTTGCTCCACGCACGACCGCGCCCAGATCCGGGATCGTACGGCGGTCGATGTACCCGGCTCGAAGCGGCTCGATCAGATCGCCGCTTTCCTCGTTTGCGACGTCGGTATCCACAACCAAGCCACCGGCCGCGATCGCCTGATCGTCGGCTTCGCGCATGTCGGGACGAAAACTGCCAACCAAGTCGAGGTGTGCGCCATCCTTGAGCCACTCGCCACGAATGACCGGAGTGGAGGACAGGGTCATGCAGGAGACGATGTCTGCGCACCGTGCTGCGGCCGCAAGATCAGTGACCGGCGCCGCAGGATGTCCTTCCCGACGCAGGCGTTCGGCGAGTACCACAGCTTTCTCCGGTGTGCGCCCCCAGATGAGCAGCTCACGTATGGCGCGCACCGAGGCATGCGCTTGGGCAAATTTTGGTGCCAATGCACCCGTGCCGACGATAAGCATTCGGGACGCGTCAGGTGGCGCCAGGAGGTCGAGAGCGAGAGCGGACACTGCTGCGGTTCGCAAGGTTGTAAGCACCGCGCCATCCATGGACAGTTCAGGCACACCCGTAACGGCCGAGAACAGGACGTATAGGCCGTTGACCGACGGCAGGGACCGGGAGGAATTGCCGGGAAAGAACGTTGCCAGTTTGACGCCCAAGCGACCGGAAACGCTCCACGCGGGTTTGATCAGAAGCGTTCCCGGCAAGTCATCCGTAGAGACAGAGTGCTGGGTTCGCGGAGGTACGAAGATCGAATTGGATGCAAAAGCCGCGCGTAGCGGAGCGACGAGATCGCCGGGCCGAACGATGCGCTCAAGCGTCGCCGAGTCTATGAACAGCATGCCAATGTTGCCATCGAAGCCATTAGACCGCGGGTTTGCACCTCCGTAGATCACAAAAAAGCATGGCACGGATGCTTAACTGATGTTACCGGGCGTGGTCGTGTGCCCGCCAGACTCCGAGCATCGTTCAATGCCATTCTTACGGATTAAAGCACCAGTTGTGCAATACGGCAGCCTCTTTATCGATCATGTATTTGTTCTCATTGATCAGTCCGAAGTCGAGACTGCCGTCCGGAACCTCGCCAATTTTGGGCTTGACGAGAGCAGCCGTCGGTCGCACGAGGGCCTCGGAACTTCCAATGTTTTTTTCTGCTTTGACAATTTCTTTCTGGAGATTCTCTGGATTGCCGACCGGAAAGAAGCCAGCGGCACTCGACTCGGGAGTCAGCTCATCGAGAGGCTCGAGGGCCGTGAAAGCGGAATGGCGCCATTTGGCATTGGATTTCGGACGGAGAACCCTGACGACGTGCTGCCATTTGCCGTTCGGATTTTCGAGCCACCCAAGGCGATGAATTTCAACCCGATTCCGATCGCGCGATCGAGCGATGACGCTCGGCAGCCGCTCCTATTTCGCGCGCGGCGTGCATTGCGGCCGGACGCCTGGACCGATGGTCAGGCCGGAGAGCGGCAGCGTCGCAGGAGCCTCGCCGAGGTCATTGCATTGCGCTACTCGCCGCCCAGGCATGCACCTGATTGCCTCGATCTGCGGAGACTTCAAGACCTCGGCATGATCGAGCTTGCCGATGCAACTGACAGGACCCAGATTGGGCTCACATTGTCGAACACGATGCGTGAAGCGGCAATGGTGCTGCCACTTACCAGTCCACTGCGATTCGGACAGGCTCGATGAAGGAAGTGGAAACTGCGGTCATTCAACCGCTGCCTGGCCGCGCGTCATTCGGATTTCCGCCGGATACTTCATATCTAGATGCGGGAGCATTCGGACCGCTGACATTTATTGCGCTCGAAGCGGGCATGAAGGCACTCCGGTCGCGTACGTGGCCGTCGCAACAAGACCGGATGGTTGCTGCGGCCGACGTCGAGCTGGCGCGAGAGAGAGCTGCGACCCTCATCGGAGCGCAAGCGAAGGATGTGGCTGTCGTATCTTCCGTGAGTCATGCCGCAGCAATCGCGGCGGCCGTACTTCCGGCGCTTCCCAGCACGCGCATTCTCAGGCTTGTAGGCGAACACCCGTCGAACAGCCTGCCGTGGGCGGCGATGGTGACGCGCGGTTGTGCCGAAGAAATAGTCGCGGAACCCCACGACGGTGATTGGACAACAGCTGTCCTGACGGCGATTGAGCGACCTGGCGCGATGCCGATCGCCGTCGCGGCGTTAAGTCCGTACCGTTGGAGCGACGGAGCCCGCCTGGATATTGACAGCGCGATTTCCGCCACGCGCCGGGCCGGAGGTGCGGTTTTCATAGATGCTACTCATGCGGCAGGTATTGCTGCAGTCGACATTGCAAAGTGGCGCCCGGACTTCCTGGCCTTTCCATTGTTCAAGTGGCTGTTGGGACCGTACGGCATGGCGTTTCTCTATGTCGATCCTGCACACCAGAATGGCGAGCCGACGGATCGAAGTGCGACGAACTCGCGCCTGTCTTCCGATCTGGAATGGGAAGGATTTGCGGAGGGAGCTTGCCGGTATGATCGCGGAGAGCGTGACGATCCGATATCCGCCGCCATTGCCGCATCGGCGCTGACGCAAATCGAGTCGTGGCGCGTTGATCGGATCGCAGCAAAGGTCGGATCGTTGGGGCGCGAACTCGCGGTTGCGGCGGAAGAAATCGCTGGCCATACACTGCTTCCCGCGAGCAGCCGGGCCCCGCATATCGTTGGCCTGAGATTCGCCGAGCCTGGCCGGGCCGCGGCGATCGTAAAGAAACTTGCGCTATCCGGGGTTGTCGTGAGTGAACGTCACGGCGTCGTCCGCGTGACGCCGCATCTTTACAACGACATGACCGACGTGGAGCGCTTCACCAGAGTACTCGCTGAAGCGGTGCGAACATGAACGCAGAACGGCTCATGCCGCGATCGATCATCGAAGGCCGTCAGACCCTCCTGAAGCTCGAGTTTGTCATTCTGTTCGGAATCGCACTGTTGCACAATCTCGATCGAACGATCATGAGTTCGCTGCTCCACCCGATCAAACTGGAGTTCGCGCTTAGTGACGCTGCGGTGGGTGCGTTGTCCGGAACCGCCTTTGGACTTGCCTATGCGACGCTCGGTTTGCCATTTGCACGCGTCGCAGACGTGCGAAACCGTCGATGGATACTGTCCGTTTCGCTGGCGCTTTGGAGTTTCCTTACCCTGATGTGCGGATTCGCAGCGGGATTCTGGAGTTTTTTTGTTGCCCGGTTTGGCGTTGGAGTTTTTGAAGCCGCTGGAACGCCAGCATTACACGCGCTATGTGCCGAGCGGCTGCCGGAGACTCGACGATCAAGTGCTGCCTCACTCATTGCATTTGGGGCGACACTTGGCGCGATGATCGGCATCATGTCCGGCGGACTGATCGCACAGTCGCATGGCTGGCGGGCTGCGTTCTGGGTGGCGGGCGTGCCGGGGATACTTCTTGCGCCACTTGCATTTCGCTATCTCATCGAGCCGAGGCAGCCAGCGCCATTCCATTTCGGGATGACTTGGGGAGCACCGATGCGCCGTGTGTATCGGGAGCTGATCGCAAAACCCGCCTTTCGGTGCATCCTGCTTGGTTCGATCGTAAACGCCCTCTGGTTCTGGGGAACCGCCACCTGGTTTATTACATTCCTGATCCGCAGTCACGGAATGTCGTTGGCTCAGGCTGCATTCGGATACGGAATTCTGACCGGTGTGTCCACGCTGCTCGGCGTATTGTTGAACGGCTTGCTCGGTGACCGGCTAGTAAAACGTGATATTCGCTGGCTCGGCTGGGTGCCAGCCACTTCAGTTGTCGCCTGCATGGTTTTCGCAGTGCCAATCTATCTCGTTGCTAGCGGCACGCTGGCGCTCGCTCTTTATGTCGTAGCGAGCATCTTTACAGGGGTCACGGCGCCAGCGCAATTTGCAGCTACCTATGCGATTGCGGGGTCTGGCTCTCGAGCCACAGCGGTTGCCATTTTGAATTTCTGCATTTATCTGGTCGGGCTTGGATTTGCCGCCGCGGCCATCGGTGCCGTCAGCGATGTACTGGCCCCCGCATATGGCGTAAAGAGCCTGTCAGTCAGTCTGCTGATTGCCACGGGCGTTCTGCCGCTATCGGCGTTCTTCTTTTTCCGAAGCACACGGTTCTTCGCACGCGACGTTGTAATGAACTGATTTAAGGTGGCGCTGCCGACCGAGCACCTCTAATGTCCGCCAAGTGCCGCCAGCATGCGCCTCACGCTTGCGAGCTGTACGCCGTTGCGGGTCGCGTCGTCGGCTCCGGAATAGCCCCACCAGCCCGGGCAACACTTAGGATTGAACGGCTAGAAACGGCTACTCGCGAGCTGCGGGTACAGGACGACAATGCGGTTAACATGAGCCCAGCAATCGCACAAACTGATGTTATCGCGCCCCTTGCGCTCGCGATGCTAGTTGAGTCTTGAACTCGAGCGTCATCTGCCGCTTCGAACGAGTCGATCTCGCGCCTTTGACCGCCGGGGAGACCGTGGTCGAAGCCGCGGCGGCAAAATCGCTGATTGAATCCGCAGAGACGAACCGCCGCCGTCCGATCACGACGCTGGGCAACGATCCCGCCCTCATCAGCTCGTAAATCGTGTTACGGGCAATGCCTCCCAGCAGCGCCCGCGCCTCCTCGATCGAATAGAGTTCCCGCTGCTGCACGACCTGCTCCCGGTCCAAAGGTCTCGCTGACACTGTAGGACCGCCTAATAGCGCCGTGCAGTCGAGTATTTGCTTGGACCACTAAGATATGACCGTCGCTTCAGCGACGGCTCCTAGGCGCTCTGAGTCCCTGGCAGCGTATGGCATGAAACAAGCACTGCGCCCATCCAAGTATTGCGCTGCCTAGGTTCGCTGATGGCGTTCCTGCGTCGGATTCAAGTCTTCGTCTAAAGCGTGCCGTATTTTTGCCGTACGAGAGACTCTAGTGCGTTGTAAGTCGTTGTTTTTGGTGGGCGCGACAGGGATCGAACCTGTGACCCCTACCATGTCAAGGTAGTGCTCTACCGCTGAGCTACGCGCCCGGAAAGGCGCGAAATCGTACTGGATTCCCGTCCCCCGGTCCACACCGCGCATTCCGCCG
>JBGTBX010000042.1:0-1910 GCA_041749115.1 Gemmatimonadaceae bacterium | reverse complement strand
CATCGACAAACGTCGGCGGGAGGGTCTTTCCACCTCAACCGCGGACAAGAGCGAATACTATATCTCCCGAATGGGGCCTGCCTTTGCGCGGCTACCGATCGCATCGATCGCCCCGCCGGATGTCCTCGCCGTTCTCCGGCGCATCGAGGCTAAGGGGAACTATGAAACGGCCCGACGCGTGCTCCAGCTCGCCGGCCGCGTTTTCCGCTATGCGGTTGCTACCGCACGGCTCACTTCGGACCCAAGTCGCGACCTGCGGGGTGCGCTGACGGCCCCCACGCCAAAGCACTACGGAGCGATCATCGAAGCCAAACGTGCCGGCGAATTGCTCAGGGCCATCGATGGCTATGAGGGCCAAGTGCTGACCAAGCTGGCCATGCAACTCTCGCCCCACGTCTTTGTCAGGCCGGGCGAATTGCGCCATGCCGAATGGGAAGAGATCGACCTGGAAGGGGCGCTTTGGACCATCCCCGCGACAAAGATGAAGATGCGCAAGCCGCACCTCGTTCCGCTCTCGCGGCAGTCCGTCGACCTTCTGCGCCAAGCACACGCCATCACAGGACCGTCCGGGTATGTCTTTCCATCGATCCGGACCCGCACCCGCCCAATGAGCGAGAACACGGTGAACGCGGGTCTGCGGCGGCTTGGATTCTCGGGCGACGAGATGACCGCCCACGGCTTCCGCGCGATGGCTTCGACGCTGCTCAACGAGAGCTGCAAGTGGTCGCCAGATGCCATCGAGCGCGCTCTCGCGCACGGCGACGATGACCGTGTTCGCGCCGCCTACCACCGCGGCGCGCACTGGAAAGAACGCGTCGAGATGGCGCAATGGTGGAGCGACTACCTCGATCAGCTTCGCGAGGGAGCCCAGATCCTGCATCCGAACTTTGGCGGGGCCAAAACCTGACCCGTTGGAGGGCAGATTGGCGAGCGGCCAAGCCCCAGACGGCAATTTCAGACCCGATGTGGAACCGGAGTAGGTCGTCGTTGACGTAAATCACGCCAATCGCAGTCAGCTCGTAAGCGCGCAGAAATTTGTTCCATGATTTCCATTGGATAGTGCGGGGTGATTTGCGCCTAAATCGCCAAACCGCTTCACACATCGCCGGCAAATCAGTTACTGCACGCCCCAAGAATCGTGCTTATCGCATTGAGAGAAATGAAGAACTTCCTGCGGCAGCGCTGCGTACGGTGTGCGCGAAGTTGTTCCCCATATGTGCATGGTCTGATCCATCACCACCCTGCCCGCAAAATGGCATCTTGAGCGTTGGTTCCACTCGGATTTCCTAGCCCAAGCCGGGCGTGAGGGGAAGCGGTCAGAACACAAGCTTGTTCTCGTCAGGGAGCGGATTTGTAGCAAATAGCCATTTCCTGAGCCCAAACTGCGCCTGGCATTCCGCCAAGTAGATGCCGGTTTTTTGTCTAAATATACCCTGCATGACCCGAACTACTCCCATCCTGCGAGCACGAAAAAAGGGCAGAAGCCGCACCCGGCTCCTGCCCCTGTCGGACCTCAGTGCTCGTCAAGCATCGCCCCATGCACCGTGTGCACCACGCGCGTCGCCAGGTGCTTCGGCAAGGCGTTGTAGTCTCCCTCGTCGAGCGCGAAATATCCCAGCTCCCGGTCCTCAAGGATGTGCTGGTCGAAGAAGCTGTGCAGTGCCCGACGTTCCGCAGTTTCAAGTGCCTCGAAATAACGATCCGAGGTCGAGTTGAGCTGAGCAAGTGAAGCCATGATATCCTCCTGATGTCTGCCGTGTTGACGGCAGGAGCAGGACGGGTGGGTGTGCGGCCGGTGGGTCAGGGATCGCCCGCACGGGCGACCGCGAGAGCGGCGGCGGGGGCAACGATTTTGTCGAACCGCCGCGTAGCAAAGGGGAGGCAAAATGGTGGGGCCCTGCCGTCCTTGA
>JBGTBX010000041.1:0-2488 GCA_041749115.1 Gemmatimonadaceae bacterium | reverse complement strand
TCCGCCACGGGCGTTGTGAAGACGAGCACGACCGGCGCTGTGATCGATGTGTCCGTGGTTGACGAACACCGGCGTCCTGTAATTGGACTGGGTTTGCAGGATTTCGAGTTGTCCGAGGATGGAGTTCGGCAGCAGATCCTAGCTATAACTTTCGTGCACGGGGTCGTGGCGCCAGCGAGCGGTCCAGCCCAATCCACTGAATCACCTGTGTCTCATGCCGTGGTTCCGCCGCTGGCTCCGGATGCACCTCAAACGTCACGCGCAACGAACAATACTTCACCTAGGGTGACAGCGATGTTGTTCGACCGCCTTTCGCCGGAGGTCCGGGCCACGGCGGCGCGTGCGGGGCTTGCGTACGTATCGCGACTCTCTTTTCCCGATGATTACGCCGGTGTTTATCTTGCCGATGCGTCTTTGATTGCCTTTCAGTCTTTGACAAATGACAAACCGAGTCTCACGCGAGCGCTCGACCGAGTGGCGGCCACCGCCCCTATGAATCTGACGATCGGTGCGGAGCGTTCAGGTAACACGCGCATTCAGGATTTGGACCCTAATCAGCCAGTCACACCTGGCGCTGAGTCGTCGGCCGGCTGGGTCAATCCCTTAGAGCGAGCAAAACGGCTGAGTGTCACGGGGCCTGAGGGACAGCTGCAGCGGATGGAATTCAGCATGTTCCGAGCGTACGAGCAATTTCTCATTGATTACGAAGGGCAAGCATCCCTCAGCGCCCTGAGGGCGGTGGTCGACGGCCTGAGTCTGATGGCTGGACGCAAGGGCATTCTATATTTCACAGAGAATCTTCCAGTGACAGCTCGTCTCAAGCAGAGGTTTGAGCAGTTGATTGGCGCAGCCAACCGCGGCAACGTAACGCTTTATCCGATTGATGCCGCTGGGCTCCGTGTTCATAGTAAGCAGGCCGAAGTGGCGCGTAACCTAGATCTCGGCGGAGCACAAGCTGTGGGCGATGCCCAACGTGAGGGCGGCGCCTGGACGAAAGAGCTGGAGCGCCAAGAGCAGGTACTTTCATCGTCCGCGGGCGCGGCTCTCGGTCGCCTCGCGCGGGAGACCGGCGGCTTCCTGGTAGAAAATACCAACCAGCTGGGCGCCGGACTGGAACGGATGCGCGAGGATCAAACAATTTATTACCTGATCGCGTATCAGCCAACAAACCTCAAAACGGACGGAAAGTTCCGCCGTGTGACGGTGCGAGTGAAGCGCCCGAAGGTGACGGTCAAGGCACGGCCTGGATATACTGCGGAGCTTTCAAACTCACGGTAGAACCCGCGATCAATCAAATGCACGACGCATACGCGCAATCCGGAGGCGTTCTAGCTCCCATGAGGTCAAACTGCCAATGGGACGAGAACCGCCTTGCCAAGCGGCTTGAGATGTCGTCAGGTTCTCACTACGGGATCGCCGTTGGGTTAGGCGATGCCGTGGTTGTCATGTTGTTGTCGTTGAGCTTAATGCTGTCCACGCGAGAGATGCTTTCGGAATATCGACGTTGGTATCAATCAAGCAAGGCTATTGTTAGATAGTGAAGTTGGCCGGATGTGTCGGCAAGACATTCACTTCCTCGCATTCCGCCGCTGCGACTAGCGACTAGAGGCCCCAGAGGTCGAGTAATGGGACGACACGAGAACCCCGCTGACTAGTGATGTCTCACGGCGCAGACGCTTGAGTCGTCGCCTGGTCTCTCGCCGATAACCTTCCGTGCAACCGACAACGCGAAGCTCACCGTGCAGAAGGCGGTAGCCCCATGCGGAATGGGTCCCCGACACTGTGATTCACGACCGAAGCAGATAATCCTGATCGAACCGCGCGTTTCTCTCTCTGGAACACTTTCCGAGATAGACGCGGCGCCGCTGCGAAGACACGAGACGTTCGAAGGCTTCAAACGTCGTTCGAAATTCAGGAACAGGCTCGACTGATCGTTCAGTTGGTTCCGGCTCCCATTTGGGACAAAGATGACGGGTCGCGTGCACGGCTGCTGGACCAAGTACGAGCAAGTGCTTGACGACGAAGAGGGCTTCCTGCCCGCGGAGGTCGATCAGGCGACTAAACAGGTGAAGAGGTGCATTTGCCGAGAGCTGGGTCGAGTCCTGGACCTCAATGGCAGCCTGCCACCCGGTGATATGACGAACTGGTGGAACAAGTACTCGCTCACCGGCCCACGCCCTGACCGACCAGGTGCCGGCAAGTTCAGACGGACGGGACGAGGCGTTAACTTTATTGCGCAGAACAGGCTCGGTGCCTTCAGTGGATTGACCGCCTGAGCCTGATCTGTTTCGTAAGGAGCGGCGGATCGCGCGCCCTTTGATCGCGAGGTAGCGGGTGCAGTCGACCTTCATGCCGCCAGTAAGTGCATAGAGCGGGAGTGCGGAGCAGGTGTCAAGACCGCCCAAACGCGGCGAAGCGCAGTCTTGACAGCAGCGAGCACGCCAGCATCCTTTTGAGGAGGCGGCAGGAAGTTGATGTCGAGTCGATG
>JBGTBX010000040.1:0-3468 GCA_041749115.1 Gemmatimonadaceae bacterium | reverse complement strand
TCCCGGCACGTCATCTTCTCGCGGACGTGCTGGATGACCTTCCACTGGCGCGGGATCACCTCCAGCGTCTCGGTGACGGTCTCGCCGAGCTTGCGCAGGCGTGTGCCGCCGCAGCAGTCGCAGGTGGTCGGCGCCGGAACGACGATGCGCTCGCGCGGCAGATGCTCCGGGAACGGCTGGCGGGACGGGCGCTTGACCACCGTCATACGGCCATCCCGGTTGAGGCTTGTCACCAGATCCATGATCTCGCGACTGGTCTTTGTGTCGAGATTTCCGGTAGGCTCATCAGCCAGCAGAACGCCGGGATCGGTTACAATGGCCCGGGCAATGGCGACGCGTTGCTGCTGTCCGCCGGATAGTTCGCCCGATGTGTGATGTTCCCGCCCGGATAATCCGACGCGTTCCAGCGCTCGTAGCGCAAGTTCTCGGCGCTGAGCAAGAGGCAGGCCGCGATAGATCAGCGGAAGCTCCACGTTCTCCAAGGCCGTCGTTCGAGCCAGCAGATTGAACCCCTGGAAGACGAAACCAAGCAAATACCGCCGTATCAGCGCGCGTTGATTGCGCGCCAGCCCCCCAACATCGACACCGTTGAAGAGGTACTCGCCGCTCGTGGGCGTGTCCAGGCAGCCGATGATACCCTCGCACTCGATTCGCGGAGCGATGCCTCTTGGACAGCGCGAGAGCCCGATGATGAAACCCGGAAGCCTACCACTCACGAAGGAGCCGTCGGTGAATGCAGCACATCTGGCGGCAGCCATCGGTGCGGTCAAGGCGATGGATGTCGGCCAGAAGGAGAAAGTCTGCGATCGGATTCACGCCGAGCAGCCGAGCCTTCTGGCTTCGGTGCTGGCATTGCCGCGGCTCGGGGTTTCGATGCAAACGGTCGATGTTCTCCTGGATATTCTGATCGTGCTCACCCTCGCGGTCGACAATTCCGGCAAAAGCCTGGCGACGGTGACCGAGGCCGATCAGGAACGCGAGCTGCAGCGCCTCGTGGCACGTGTGCGGTTCTCGAAAGGCTTGGACGCCTCGTCCATGGTGCAGTCGATCCAGCAGACAACAGCCTATAGACGCGAGAGCTTATTGCTCGCGTATGTGTTCGACGCCATCAAGCGCGCCGGGCTGACGGACATCAAGGACGAGGCCGCGAAGTATCCCATCTTGTCGGCGCTCAACCTCGTCAACTGCATTGCAACGGCGAAGCGCTCAAGATCGCGAGTCTGAGAATTGCGCCCCACCTCACGCTGAGAGCAACGACCAAAACGCCGGCTTGCGTGCATGCTCACGCTTGAGGCGAGACATGAACTCGGCATGGCTCTCGTGCCGTCCGTAATCTGCGATGTCCGACTGCTGGCTCTCGATCTCCCGCACATGCCGCACGGCATGGCGGTAGCGTGTGGAGCGCGCCTTCTGCAACGTGAAATCTATCAGGCATCGGCGCAGCAGAATCGATGCTAACGGTTGCTTGCCCTCCAATGCGGATGCCGCCGGGTCGAGCAGCTCGTACAGATCGCCGTCGATCTCCTTAATGCGGTCATAGACGACGCGGGCCGCGCGATCGTGTGCCGGCCAATTGATCAGGAAGGCGAGCGCGGCATGCACGTTGCCATGGCGCTCGACTTGGGCGAGGGCAGCACTCTCCGCCTCGATGTCATCGAAATCACCGAGGTGCCTGATGTACGTCTTGAGATGCGGCGCACTCAGATGCCGTTCGAACAAAGCGAACCGCAGCGTCTGCGCATCATCCTTGCGACCGAGCGCGTCGAGCACGCCGATCCGTACATCGCTCCATTCGAACTCCTTGAAATAGCGGTTCCGCTCGTGCGGTACACCCTGGTCGAGATAGAGAAGTGCCTCTTCCGGCCGACCGGCGCGCAGGAGACGTTGGGCGATCTCGGTCGCATAGGCCGGATTGGTGAGGTCGAAACCTTCATAGGTGTCGATGAACGCATCGACATCGGCCTCGCAGTCGGCGATGTCGCGCAATGCCAGCAGGAGACCGCTTAGCGTGTAGTCGAAATGACCCGGCCGGACGGCGGCTCGCTTCTCCGAGAAGAGATGCGCTTGGCGGCGCTCCTCGAGCAATTTGCGCAGCTCGTCCCGCCCCTCCCGTCCCAACGCGTCTTTCAGCGCCAGCACGATCCCATCATAGATGCCGTAGCCGTTGTCGATGATCCGTCGCACCACCATCGGCGCGAGTTCTCCCGGCTTGATCCTGGCGCGCTTCAGGAGGAGCCCGAGATCCTGGCATGCAGACCGGAATAGTGCACCAACGCGTCCGCTGCTGTCGTCGAGGCGCGCGAAGATGGAGGCATGGAGATCGAGCAGCTGCCAGAGCAGCTCGGCGGCGAGCTTGGGATGTCCAGCACCGATGATCTCGACGATCGCCGACTTCAGGCGATCGAGCTCGGTCGCCAACTCCCTCGCCTTCTCCGACGAGACAAAACCCTCGGAGCGGGCCAACTGTGCCAGCCGCTTGCGGACCTGATGGCCGACCTCATTGGACCCGGTCTCAGCGGCGAGCGCCATGTGTACCGCCTGCTTGAGCTGGCGGTTGCGAGCAGCCTCCTCGATCAGGATCTCGGCGAGCCTCTTGGCGCCGAGCTTGGTGAGACTTTCCACGGTGAGCTTCGATCTTGCCGCCATGCTGCCGGCTCCGTCACTTCGATCACCTCACCATGCCTTCGTCAAATTCACGATGCTCTTGGGTGACCAAGGTTTTCCACAAACGGTACGCCCGTTGTCACGGCGCAGTGTTTGCAGACGTTGTCTCGCCCGACCTCAAAGTACCCGGAGCCGACATCACCGCTTCGGCTGCTGCGCTAATAGCGGACATGGCATCGTTACTCGATCGTAGTGAGCTTGGAGGCACCCGCACCGGATAGAAATTAGGACGACCCATCAGCCCTCCCAAGCTCAATGTCGTCGGCTCGATGCCGATCCCCGCTCCATTATTTCAATTGTCTAGCTTTACAGCCATACCGATTTGGCTCCGCTCCGACCGTGATCGATGCGCGCGCAGGCGACGAAGCATAGTGAGGCACAATGAACGAGAATGATGAGCTGCTCGGCCTCGCTGTCGAGCGCGAGGACATCATCGAAGTCGGCGGTCTCGGGTCAGCGTTACGACCTTTATGAGGTGAAGGCGTCGACGAGCGGGGATGACAAGAAGGCCAAGGACGAGCTGTACACTTTGGACCTCGGTTTTCAGGCCGAGGTCCTCCGCACTAATGGCGTCGAAATCGGGCGACTATACCTGGTTCGTCTCGACAGCGGTTATGTGCGCGGCGACGCGCTCGATATTTTTGAGCTGCTGACGCGGGAAGATTTCACGGAACGCGTTGCCGCAATCGCGCCGGCGCTAGCGGAGGATATGACAACCGCACACGCGGTTCTGTTGCGCCCCACACCGCTGCCGAGCCCGTGCAACTGCATCACCCGCGGCCGCAGCGCCCACTGCACGACATT
>JBGTBX010000039.1:0-5749 GCA_041749115.1 Gemmatimonadaceae bacterium | reverse complement strand
ATGAAGTACAAGCACAAGAAAATGATCGAATCCATTAGCCACAGAGATCGATCGACCGATCTGACAAAGTAGTACTAGCGAGAATGGCCGATATTGCATTGACTTCACCAGACGCCACCTCCAAACTCGAACACCAGTCGTCCGTTTCCAAGGGTTTCGTCAACAATGTTGGCGCGTACTCCGATACGTCCTCCCAGAAAGAACGAACCCCATGGCACCCGTGTTCGCAGGCCGAGCTCTACACTCATCTGTCCTCGATGATCGGTTTCGGGTGCGTCCCAGTCAACGCCAAGGCCACCGTAAGGTTCGAGAAAACGAGATGCGGATGGCATATATAAAACATCGAAGCTTTTCGGCGCTTCATGACCAGGCCATGGGCCACTCAGTTTGCCGACGATCCAGCCACCGACGCCACGCACAGCGACCCCTCTCGGAATCGTGGTTGTCCAACCAAATCCACGATCCATACGAAGTCCAACGCTTAGTCGCTCCCACCAGCGAGTGAAATCGTTATACGCGCCTCCCAAACCGAGGAAAGCGCCGACATCATTGCCGTTAATGTGGTTCAGCACCTCGGTATCGTCGCAGAACCTCTTTCCGGTCAATAATGCCTGTGGCGAAGGACCGTCCCGGTTCGGTTGGAGAGATTCGAGATTCCGCGCGTAAGCGCGCATAGCCGCTTGCCGTTCGCTCACTGACGCCTCGGCTACCCCGCAGATTAGGGTTACGTTCCTCATATCTTCCGATTGAGTTGGCCGACGTAACTGATAGCTGTCGACACTGTATCGCCGGAGCCGCTTCGCGCCGGCGGTGAGGTTCCGCTCCCTCGGCTTGAACATCTCGGCCCGAAACTGCGGAGTCAGAACGTTTCCGCGCATGACGTCGCGAACTCCCCATGCGTCGGAAACGTGTCGGTTTGTGTCGAATCCTGGTGTGAAGTAACCGTCACCATTCCGATCAACTGCGCTGGCGTGTTTACCCTCCTCAACGAGCACGATGAGTCGATCGGCGGGATCATTGCCGCGCTCGGCCGAGGGCAACCCTGAGTACTCGCCCATTACAGCGTCGAAATCAAGGACGTTAGTGAACAAACCGAGGCCATGGGCTGAGCCGTAAACAGTCGCGACGCGAAGGTCAACGCACCGCGGCGCGCTTATGGGCCGATCGACGCGCGACAACTTCAGGTCGACGTCCAGTGCTTCGAGGTCGTTCAAGTGACTTCCGGTCCCCACTTCAGACGGGTAGTAAAACAAGTAACGCAGGCGAAACCATGACACTTCAAGGAGTGCTTCCACATCCCAGGGATAGGTCGCAATACATTCTGGGTTTGCCGAACGCGAGTTGACCCAGTCCTTTACCGGCTTCGTAGTTCTGGGGTCTCCAATCGTGCAAGCACGTCGCTCGAGCTTCGAAGCCAGGTCATTATCAGTGCCGCTAGCTTTGATTTCGGTGACACGGTAGTAAACGGTGGGTGACGTTCCGGCCACGATCTTTCCATCAGCGACAGTCGGCCACGAAGACGGCTGCGTTGTGTTCACGTCAGGTGATACCCCACGCAAGAGTGGCTCGTCAGGTGAGAACCAGAGCGTTGGCTTAATGCGTTCGGCAATCTCGCTGAGCGTGATAGTGCCGGACGGTGCCGTAATCGTGTTCACAATGGGCCCTTCACACACACGTGCGACGTCGGGAAAGCTGAGGAATTGCACGGGCGGCGCATTCTGTTCGGTGGCCATTACCGGATGAATCATTAGGATGAGCATCATGAGCATGCCTTGAAAGTGTCGTCGGTTTCGCCAACCATGTTTGTCATCGCTCATGCGACCAATCTCCTTGCCATTGTCGAAACCCGTCAAAACACCACTGTAAACAACGATGATGTGTTCACCGTCCCTAGCTCCTAGAGACTCAAATTACCACGACGAGCTGCTGTTCCATCACTGAATCCTCGAACTCTCAGGCGTTGCGATATGGCCATTCGACAAGTACGGATGGTGGCCGAACACGATTTTCATCTGCGTTTGACGACTTGACCCCTTTCAGCCACGTTCCTTTTTGACGCACTCGATCGCGCCATCGATGCATACGGGGAAATTCGAATTAATCGCCCAGAACCAACGTGCCGAAACTGAAATCGTAGAAGTCGGAGTTCCCGGCGATCCCCTTTCGTCTGCCGTTGAACGACAAGGTTCGTTCTGCGCGAGATTGCGCGCAAAAAGACGGATGCCAGTTGTGGTTGCCGAGTGCGACTTGGGCCGGCAACGATAGCTTTCGAACAGCTTGCGCAGGTGTTCCTCATCTTCATCGTTTGAGATGCGTCCGGGTAGAGATTGTCGCCAAAACCGAGGCGAAGTGGTTCTGAGACAGCGGATCGCCGAACGTGGCATCCAGTAGCTGGACTCGCGCGACGTCTTCCTGTCTGTACATGCCGCTGCTGCGGCGGCCGTTAATCTTCAAACCTCCAATTGGGGAAATCAATTCGCGCCAAAGATCGTCCATTGGGCCATGTACAGCACGACATCGCGCCGGAACACTACCCACGACATATTTCCTGCCCCGGGCTATCCTGCTGAGGGAACTCCTGCCCTGGGAAGTCGATGGCAGCATCAAAAACAATGGCTCCTTCATATCGGAGAGGCTCGATGGCGGACACGCGGCACCGTTCGACGAGGCCCCGCACCGAACGTCGCGAGGCGCCGAACAATTGCAGCTCCGTGCGCACGCCTGGCGACATTCGCGTCAGCGACTCCACCAGTGCCCTCCGGGACCGACGTTGACGAGCACGACCTCCTGGCCGGGCCGCAGCAAGGCGAGCCGCTGCCACGGCGTCCGGTCCGGGCTGACACGCTCCGCCAGGCGGCGGTTCTGTCCGGTTATTCCTGGCGCAATGTCGCATTCGTCCGATCGAACCAGAGCACGCGGATACGGCCGGTGGCGCCGAGCAGCCGCACGCACATTTGCGAGCCGTCGCGGGTGGCCAGATGGATGGTGCCGCTGGTGCAACTGCCCAGCGGGCTGAACGAGACCAGGTGGGTGTTGCCGATCCGCACCGGATCGGACTCTGCAGGGACCATTCCGCTGCCATCAGGCGCCGGGAGCGTGGACGCCACACGCAGCGCGACGGCCGCGAACAGACCGCGCAGGTCCCCTACGGCTTCGAGGGGCGTCGATCCCACTGTCGATGTCGGCCTGCAGGACACCGTCGCCGGCGCCGTCCACGAACGCGGAGTAGCGGCCGAGATCGTCGGGGTCGAGGCGCAACGCCACCGCGCGATTGCGCGGCACGGCTTCGACGCGCAGGTGCTGCAACTTCACCGCAAGATGGCGCGCGGCCATGCGGACGGCGTCACGTTCCCGGGAGGCTTGCAGGATTGGCAGCACGGATTTCGTGAATCGAATCAACGATGTGATGTCGTATGGCTGTGCAGGCTGCGAGCGCACCAACTGTTTTCGAGTCCTCTCGTAACATTCCGCGAAGTCCCGGTTGGAACGCCGATGCAGGACAATGCCCGCTCCATCAACAACGTACGGACCGTGATCGCCGGTTTCAGGAGAGCGTCCGACCACCTCACCATCAGCCCTTCTGGCCTCAACGCGACCGTGTCTGGCTACACGGTGGCCTTGCAGTGGCAAGGGCCAGCCATCCAACCATCTTCGTACCAGATTGAAGCGGGTTCCGCCGCCGGCATGTCCGATCTCGCGGCGGTCGACACCGGGTCGACGGCCCCCTCATACATCGCGAGCAACGTGCCGCAGGGGCAGTATTTCATCCGGGTTCGTGCCAACGCAAGCGGGGTGCCGGGACCGGCCTCGAACGAGGTCATCGTCAGTGTTCCTTCTGCCTGTCAGCTACCGGCCGCACCAGCCAATCCGATTGCGACCGTTTCCGGCGCGAGCGTGTCGCTGAACTGGCCGAACGTGCCAGGCGCGGGAGGGTATCTCGTGGAGGTCGGGCTGGCGAGCGGGCAGACAACTGTTGGATCCTTCGAGATGGCAGCGCCAGGACGGTCGGCTCAATCCGTACCTCCTGGCACTTACTTCGTTCGAGTGCGCGCCAGGAAAGCCTGCGGCTCGAACGTGGGCGGGGTGCTGGGACCGGCCTCAAGCGAAATAATCGTCAGTGTTCCGCCTGCCTGTCAGCCTCCGGCCGCACCAGCCACTCCGGTTGCGACCGTCTCCGGCGCGAGCGTGTCGCTGAACTGGCCGAGCGTGCCAGGCGCGGGAGGTTACCTCGTGGAGGTCGGGTTGGCGAGCGGGCAGACAATTGTAGGATCCTTTGAGACGGCAACGCCGGCACTGTCGGCTCAATCCGTATTTCCTGGCACTTACTTCGTTCGAGTGCGCGCCAGGAACGCCTGCGGGTCGAGCCTTGCTTCCACTGAGGCGGTGGTGACTGTCGCGCAGCCTGCCGTGGGTAAGGAGCCGTCCCACCGAACCTCGCCAGTAGCGCTGCAGTAACCGTGGAAGCTTGTGCTGGAACGCGAATGCGCGACTGTCACTCGCGTAAGCGACCGAGACGTTGGCGGCGGCGAGGAGCCCTTGCTTACCTACGGGCGCCATGAGCAACGTCTTGGACGATCACAGACAGCAGCAAGTGTTGGCGCTGGGGCGACTGGGCTGGTCGGTTCGGCGCATCGAAGCTTCCACCGGCGTCCGGTGGGAAACGGCCAGCGACTATTTCAAAGCGGCCGGCATCTCGGTGCGCGGTCGGGGCGGACGGCCGCGGGTCTGGCCTCCAAAACCAGCCACCACCGATCGAGGCGAGCGACCTCGGTGTCGAGCACCGCTAACCAGCGTCGCGCTCCCAGCGAGCCTCATGGCACCAGCGTTCCGCTTGTGACGCGGAGTGCGGACCCAAAGACCGAGAACGCTCGCAACGCTTCTGAGTTGCGATACAGGCTCCGCAGCAGGTCTTCTTGTGAGCCGAACCAACGTCTCGTTTCCGAGTCGAGCGCCATCAGGCCGCGATACAGCAGTGTCGCGCCGATGGGTCGCTCAGGATGTTGATGAAGAGCTGTCTGGCCGGAACGTCGCGGTCAAAAATGGTGCGACTCCAGGTCTGCGGGGAACAGTGGAAGGGGCACGGCCACGGTGGGAACGTCGATTGTCAACCCCTGCCCGCCCCCAGACACGCGGTAATGCCCTCGGAGCGGCGGCCTCGAGTTGAGAGAAGTCAAGCTAGACGTCGCCGCGCAGTTCGCTGGCTCGCACCCGCCAGGGTCATGGGCTTGCCCGGCATGAACCGACCGCGATCGCCTTCTGGAGGCGACCAAAGACGGTGACAGCCTCCGAGAGTTCGACAATGGCCGTCTCGAGAGTGATGTTCGGCTCGGTCGCGTATTGCAGGCGGCGGACCACGGCGGCAGTCCCAGTGAAGCAAGCGTGAGCGCGCCACCCGGAACAAAAATGGAAAACCACGCGCCTTGATCCGACGGCGTTTGGCGCACCTCGTGTGGGTGATCGAGCGACACCCTTGGTTTCCAACGAAATGATGAGAAATATGCCGATGAGAACCGCCCGACGCTAGAATGCAAGTCGGCTCGTCAATGCTGCTCGTCTCAATGGGCTTTACGGGTGTTTGGGCGTCCCGAAACGAGGTAAATGGGCCGGATCCTAGAACACCGATCACTTTGAATGATGGGGCAGATCACTTGTTTCTATGATTGAACTCAGGCGATGTGTGATCTGATGCGTTCGCGGGCCGCGGGCCCAGGGAGGCATGCAGATGACGATTGCGCGCTGGACACCGCCT
>JBGTBX010000038.1:0-3522 GCA_041749115.1 Gemmatimonadaceae bacterium | reverse complement strand
TCCAATCCGTCATACCACGCAAGGATGTCGTCGATATTTGCGCCCGCTTCGAGGTTTTCGAAGATCGTCGCGACAGGCATGCGGGTGTTGCGAAGCACCCACGTCCCGCTGACTTTGCCAGGGATGCTCTCGACCGCTGGGCACTGGGACCAATCGAGCAGAGCCATCGTTTCAGATCCTTCCGAGTTTGAGTGTAAGGGATCTCGCCTTCTACGTGGTGAAGGCCAATGTGCTGGAAAACGAATTCTTGGAAGTAGACGACAAGTGGCTTAATTTCAATCAGTTGTGGCGGAGAGGGTGGGATTCGGAACTCAAACGCATTCCGAATCCGGCACATAATTCAGATTCAGGCCTGAATAGAACCAATTGAATCTATCGAATTCGCGGTTGCTGGAATAAAACTGGATTACGCTGGCGGCTCTTGCTACCCTCGGATTATGCCCGCCGGCAGTCTCGCCCTCTACCGCTTACATAGTCGTCTGTGCCCACACCGGTCGAAAGGGCGCCGCTGGACGCGCTGCAAGTGCGCTGTCTGGGTACAGGGCTCTTTAGGTGGTACATGGATCAAGCGATCCCTCAGCACGCGGGAATGGAGCGGGGCCGCGGCCACGGTTCACGAATGGGAGGCGGCTCGAACCATTGGAGGCAAGCGGTTCGAGGTCCCGACCATTCAACAGGCGCTGTCGAAGTATTTCGACGATGCTGAGGCCAGGCACTTGGCGCCCTCGACGATTCGGAAACGGCGGGAACTTCTGGAGGGCAAGCTCCTCCCCTACTGCACCTCCAAAGGGTTTGAGCATCTTGCAGACCTGAACGTGGACGCGCTCCGCGGCTTTCGAAAGACCTGGACGTACGCGGCCACCTCGGCCGTCAAGCGCCTCGAGTACCTTCGCGGGTTCCTGCGGTTCTGCGAAGAGTCAGAGTGGATTGCGCGGAACCCAGCGAAGGCCATCAAGCCCCCGAAAGTCACCCAGCGGCCCACGATGCCGTTCGAGAACGACGAGATCGCGTGCGCCTTGAAGGCGGCTGACCAGCTGGCCGACTGGGGCACATTTGGCCCCAAGCTCAGGGCCATGATCCTGTTGTTGTGCAACTCTGGCCTGCGGATTCAGGACGCCGCCTGCCTGGAGCGTGCGAGGCTCAAAGACGACAAGCTGTTCCTGTACACGCAGAAAACTGGAACGCCGGTCTTCTGCCCGTTGGCGCCAGACGTAGTGAAGGCGCTCGAAGCGCTGCAGAATGATCGAACGGAGTACTTCTTCTGGGATGGCAAGAGCGAACGCGAGACCACCGTCAAGAGCTGGAACCGCGTGTTCCAGAAACTGTTCGCGACCGCGGAGCCGGCGATTAAGGGCGGACACCCGCATCGCTTCCGCGACACGTTTGCTATCTCATTGCTGCTGAAGGGCGTGGAGCTTTCTCACGTATCGATTCTGCTCGGGCACAGTTCGATCAAAGTGACGGAGCGCCACTATTCGCCGTGGGTGAAGGCTCGGCAGGAGCAACTCGAAGCCGACGTCCGACGAACGTGGCCACAGCCGGCGAAGTCGAAGCAGGCCCGAAAAGTCAGCCCAGACAAATCGGACCGATAACAACAGCGTTTAGCGCGAAGTGATCATCGCGCGAAGGTCTGGCTTTGGAGTGATCGCGCTCCGTATTCAACGCTCGAGGAACTGCCCCCGAAATTGGGACACCTTCAGGCCGCGCCCATCGTAACGGCGGCCTGATAAGTGTGGGTCGTAGTGCCGTTGCCATCCACCATCGCCTCGTTCGTGCACCCGGTGCTGGCCAGGCTGCCGCCGAGGTTGTGGGTGCGGGTGGTAATCTGCTCCATCGGGTCAGCGTGACCGTGGTTGTACCTGACGCATCTGCGGCTGGCCACCGGAGGTGTCACTACTGTCGCCGTCGGCCCATGCGGTCATTTGATGTATTCGTAATAGCTAGGATTCAAGTCAAACTCTCCGGCGCCGTTGTTATTCTGAAGACGAACCTGCACTGGAGTGCCCTCCGCAATCGATTCCCCTTCCAGTAGGACGGTGTAAAACACCGTGTCGTCAATTGGCTTGTCGAAAATCGAGGCGCTGACAATTCGAAAAGTTCTCCCAGCTTGAACTGGTCTTGAGAACACCACCTCAGGCCCAGTTGGTGACTGTTCACTCGGGTAGAGAGCCACAAAGGTTGGATTGCTTCCGCTGCCACGAACATAGATCCCGAACGCGCCGACGGCACCGACAATTCGGTAAGTCCTCCCGACCATCGTTGAGTATGGTTTCACTCCACTGACATCTCTGTTCTCGGTTGTGCAAGCCAATTGCAAGAGGGCAATCGCGACAACCACTAATGCGGAACGAGCCTTGAATAGCCGGTGGCTATGCGCCAAAAACACTTTCAACGCCCTGGGCATGCGCTCTCCTCCGTGCTCGGCCTCGCGAGCCTTAATGCGTTCGGCAATCCTTCGGTGATCTTCCGCACCGAATTGCTCACTTCATCAGATGCCGCATTCAAGAACGTAGGGATCATCGTGGGATAATTCAGAATTCGGTCGGCACTTTCGTATGGCACTCCTAAGCGAACCAGAACAGGCATCCAGTCAGTTAGCAACTGGTCGTGCATCAGTGCGGTTTTATGCATCAAGGGGACCGTGGCCGTAATGGCTCTGCTCGTGACGTCATTCGGTTCAGGAAACGACCCGAGTCGGCCGAATTCTGATCTTTCGTGAGGTGGCCGAAAGTATTGGAGCCCACTAGGATCGATACGATTGCCGGGGTTGTTCCCAACGTACTCTAGCAAGTTCGTTCCCGCTGCCAACCCTGCCGGGTCATCGGAAATGAATCGACCGCTTCTGGCCTCATACCAACGAGCGCGGTAATAGTACAACGCCACGTCGCTGTCCCACTCACGCCCTGTAAAGGCGTAGCCTGAAGTGCTCGCGCCTTGCAGGGCCACGCCCCACGGATCGTATTCACGGTCCAGAGTGACCGCGCCGCTTCCGTTAGTCTCCTGCACGATGCTGCCCAGATGATCGGCGAGGTAGTACGTGACCACGTCGCTGCTGTTCTTGCGCGCGAGCGGCTCGTCGATTCCGGCGCCGTGATAGTAGCGAATCGTGTCGCTGCTCGACCCGCTGATCCGCTCTTCGACGATGTCTTCCGCATCGTAGAGGTATTGATGCGTCAGGCCTGCGGCGACTTTCTCGGTTCGACGTCCTGCGCCGTCGTACTCGAAGGTCGCGATCGTGGTCGTCCCTTCGGTGACTTCCACGAGCTGGTTGAGCGCGTTCCAGAAGTATGTCTTCGTCCCGTCGGCGGTGAGATTGCCATTCGCGTCATACGTGTAGCTGGTCGAGCTCCCTGCCGCGTCGATCTCGTACTGCTGCGTGGACTCGTTGCCGCTGGGGTCTTTCGCCTTCACGGTCACCGTCGTGGTGCCCGATGCGACTTGGGCCGTGCCCTGGAAGTTGTTGCTGGCGTCGACGGTGGCCGGCTTGCCGTCGATGGTGACGGTCGCGGCTTCGTTCACGGT
>JBGTBX010000037.1:0-22732 GCA_041749115.1 Gemmatimonadaceae bacterium | reverse complement strand
GCCGCCAGCCGCGCGGCCTCACTCCGCGTCAGCGTGCGGGCGCTCTTCTTGAATGCGGTTCGCGCTGCCATCTCCGCGCCGAACACGCCATCGCCCCACTCGGCCAGGTTGAGGTACAGGTCCAGGATACGCTCTTTGGTTACACAGATTTCCAGCACGAGCGTTAAATAGGCTTCGAGCCCTTTCCGAATGAAGGAGCGCCCTTCCCAGAGGAAGAGATTCTTCGCGACCTGTTGTGTGATCGTTGACGCACCGCGGAGTCTGCGTCCGGCTCGGGCCCGTTCGAGAGCATTCTCGATTTCCCGCACATCAAACCCAAAATGGAGATAGAAGCGGTCATCCTCGCTTGCGAGTACGGCGCGGCGAAGATGCGGAGAGAGTGCATCGCGCGACACAACGTCACGCCGGGGATAATACGGGTGCTTTCCTTCGCCGATGCGCTGGAAGGTTCGCCGGATCATCACCGCAGTGGTGACCGGCTGAATAAAGTTGAGCGGCAGGCACAATACGAAGGGCAACACGAGCCCGGTCAACGCGCTGCGCCACAGCCATTTTCGCACGCGGCGCCACAGCGTCGCGGGAGGGGCGCCCGGTACAGCGCCGTCTGAACCGCGCAGCAGGAGCCCGCGCTTCATGCTCGAACGCTATCGCTGATACGGAAACCCGCGCGCAAGAAGGTCAGTCAATTCGCCGTCGTACTTGTATACGTCGCTGAATGTCTGAATGGACTGCGTGTCATCCGATGAAGCGGTATGGTACACAAACATCACCGGGATATGCGCGCTCAGTTCCACTTTTTCGGGCGTCTCGGCTTTCATTGCCGCCTTCATGCGTTCAGGAGTCCAGACAGGGTCTCCCGAGAGCACCCATTCGGCCAGTTTTGTGGGTTCGGACACTCGCACGCAGCCGTGGCTCAATGCACGGGAGCTGCGCGCAAAGAAATGCTTCTCGTTGGTGTCGTGCAGGTAAATGTTCATATCGTTCGGCAGCATAAACTTCACGCGGCCGAGCGAGTTGAAATCTCCGGGCAGTTGTCGGACTCGTACACTGCGACCGACCGCTGCGACCGTTGCCGAGTCCACGTTCACCTGTGGTGCGTTGTCGGAATAACCCTTCACCAGCACGTACCGGTTACGCTTGAGGTACGTGGAGTCGGTACGGAGCTTCGGCACTATCTCCTCCGTGGCGATGGTTTGTGGCACCTCCCAGTACGGCGAAAATATCACGTGCTCCATCTCTTCGACGAACAACGGTGTGAATCGCTTTTCCACGCCACGGCCGACCACCACCTTCATTTCCATGACCGGCGTTGGGGTCGAGCGGATGTCGTCGTACACACGCAGCTTGAACTCGGGGATGTTCACGACGATGGCTCGCCCCTGCGGTGTACGCGGTAACCAGCGCCAGCGCTCCAGCGCCAGAGAGGCGGTGGTGACGCGCGACTGCAGGCGCTTGCGGAGCGCCAGGCGTGTGCGATTGTCGAGAACACCAGTTACTGGCTGCTTCGAGGTGCGCTGAACGTGTTGAATGGCTGCGGCGAGTTCTGCCGTCAACACCGTGTCACCAGCCGTGGAACGGGCCAGCGAGTCAGGGAGCGCGTTCAGGGCAACCAGCACGTTGCGCAGTGCCCCGCCACGGTACAGGCGCCCCCCACGACTCACTCCAGCTTCTGCCGTTGAATCGAGCACAGGGTCAGCGGCCAGCTTTCTCGTGTGCGCGACCGCCTGCCGTAACTTGCGATAACCTACGAACGGCGGTTCCGCCGCACCGAACACCGCACTCGGCATTGCGGTGATCGCAGTCGCGTAGACGCCCGCAGCAAGGTCATAGTCGTCGCGCGTGCGCTTGAGTTTGGGATATGCCTTTGGCTGTTGCACACGGCCCCAACGCAACGTACTGAGGAGGCGCGCGGTGCCCACGCTCATCGCGGCTTCGAAGTAGCTTTGTTCATCTGCAGACAGCGATTCGGAGCGGGCGCGCTGCGCCAGCGAATCAAGGATGAACATCTCATAGTCAACGGGCGCCAGTCCCAGCGAGTCCAGCCCGCGGATGAACGCAATCGTCTGCTGCGCAATAGCGGTGGGGCGGCCGGTGCCGTCCAGCCAAAGCGGATTCCATCCCCACGTATCGTACGTCCGTTGAATGTCGCCCGCTACGTCCGAAATGCGCGGCCACCGTGCTCCCTCAAGCCGACCGGCAGTCAGGTGGTCGCGCACTGCGAGCATTGGTTGCCCAAGGCTCGCGGTGTCGACGGGTGCCGGGCCCTGAGCAAAGAGCGACCCGGCTGCAAAAGCACATGCGACTATGAAACGTTTCACAAACACGGGATCGAGGTTAGATACGATTCACGAAAGATACCGTAATGCTGTCTCGTGCGCGTATCGAGGGCGGGGTATCCAGCCTTACAACCTCCGAGCGACAGAATGTCCGTCCTTCGGGTGTTGCGGGCAATATCCTGATGGGTGACTTAGTGTTTCACCCTGGCCCGGATTCCCGAAGGCGTAGGGCCACAACCTGTTCTACACTGGAGACGACCGCATTTGTTCACACGTCGACCATTCAGTCAGCCGGACATATGTGCAGCTGCCGTGGACCAGGTGTCCTCGCGTATCGCCCCGCACGTGCTGCGCACGCGACTCATCCCGTGGCCATCATTGGGCGCACTCATCGGTGGTTCCGTGTGGATTAAGTTGGAGAACGAACAGCACACCGGATCATTCAAGGTCCGCGGTGCTTTCAGCGCCCTGGTCGCACCAAATGGGCAGGGGGAAGAGGAGCGGGATGCCAGCAGCCACATCGTCACCGCGTCGTCCGGGAATCACGGAGCCGCCGTGGCGTACGCCAGCGCGCAGCTCGGATTGAGCGCGCGCGTGTTTGTGCCACAGGGAGCGTCGGTCGCCAAGGTTGACCGGATCCGCTCATTGGGCGCGACGGTTGAACGATTCGGCACGGACGGCCTGGATACCGAGCTCCACGCACGGGCGCTCGCCGCGCAAACGGGGGCGCGATACGTATCGCCATACAATGATCCACGCGTAGTGGCGGGGCAGGGTACCGTCGCGTTGGAAATGCTGGCTGAACGCCCGGAGCTTGAGGTGCTGATCGCCGCAGTTGGCGGCGGGGGATTGATCGGCGGCATGGCGGCCGCAGCGCGCGCTCGAAAGCCGGGCATCCGATTAATCGGTGCCTCACCGGCTGCCTCGCCGATCATGGCCGAGAGTGTTCGCGCTGGACAGATCATCGAACGTGCCGTAGGTCCGACGCTCTCCGATGGAACCAGCGGAGGAGTGGAACCGGGGTCGATCACTTTTCCTCTGTGTGCGGCGCTTATTGACGAGTGGATTGATGTCGACGAGTCCAACATCGCGTTGTGGATGCGCCGAGGCTACGAGGAACTCGGGTTTCTCATGGAGGGAGCCGCCGCGGTCGCGGTGGCAGCCTGTGTGTCAAGCGCAGCGCGGCTGAGCGGCCGTGAGGTCGGCATCGTCATCTGCGGCGGAAACGTCAGCGACGACACACGATCGCGCGTACTTGGCGGCTTGGCCTAAGCGCTGGTCAAAGAGATTCGAGCCAGAACTCTCACCGACAACCCGGCGTTGCTGACAAGCGCTGAATCGGCAGACGCCAACCCGCAGCTAACGTTCCAGTTCAACACCCAGCCCGTCGGCAATCCGATTCACAAAAGCAAAATAGGAAACGATAGCGCAGATGTCGTGAAGTGCACGATCGTCAAACCCCTCCGACCGCATAGCATCCACGTGCGCCTGCTCGATCAGCCAGGGCGTACGGGTTAGCAGGCCTGTGTAAACGAGCGCGGCGACCTCGGACGTGGTGAGTACGGTTGCATCGATTGTTTGGCCGCTCAGGGACGAAATAAGCTGATCCTGCTCCGCGGGAGGCACGTCATCAGCTGAAAGAATCCGACGGAGGCCCGCTCCGTGATGATGTAGTCAATACCGGCAATGATTGAGTGCCGAGCAACGCACCGCGATCATCTCACGGAGGCGACGCGGCACCGGCCCTTCATCGTGCATAAGGGACCGGTAGAGCATGTAGTGTGCGCGCATGGCCGCCGGATGAACGGCGTGGATCTGGATGATGTTATCCGGATCGTCAACGCGTTGGTTTGGGGCAAGGTGATCTGTCGAGTACCTGATGAAGGCCATGTGGTCGTCTCTATTGCGGAGTCCGGCGCGGAGCCGGCGAGCAGCGCGGCCACGACGACGGAGATCCTGGTGCGGGGGTCAGGACTCTCTGATCCCGGGGCACGCGGGTCGGATCCTCAGACGCCATATACGCGAGCATCGCCGCCAGCGTCGCGTTGTTGCGAAGGTCGTCAAGAATCAGCTTATCGTACGTGTCGCGGTTGGTGTGCCATGTGTACTGCCGATAGTCCGGATAGTGCGACTGCAGCCGGAATGAAGGCGCTCCGGCGCACAGAAAGGACATGTGATCGCTTCCCCCGGTCTCCGGCACGCCCGGGAGATCCAGATCGATGAGACTTTCTATCTCCGACGGTAGTGCACTAAGCCATCGACCAAAATGTGCGCCAGCACCGGTGAGACCCATCATCCGGATGTATTCAATGCGCCAGGTGCCGTTGTCCTGATTAAAGGCGGTCTGCAGACCATCGATCACGTCCTTGTGGTCCTCAGAGAAGGCCTTCGAACCGATCAACCCCTGCTCTTCGGCGCCCCAGTGTCCAACGATGATCGTGCGTTTGGGATTGGGATACGCGGCCTTGAGCAGGCGCATGGCTTCCATCATCATCACGGTACCGGTGCCATTATCCGTTGCGCCCGACGCGCCATCCCACGAGTCGAGGTGTGCGCCGAGCAGCACGTACTCGTTGGGCTTTTCACTTCCCTTGATTTCCCCGACGACGTTGAACATGGGCTGCTCGCCCAGGCTCTGCGAGCGTGCATCAAGCCGCAATCGCGGTCCCTGGTTATTTGCGGCCAACCGGTGCAATAAGCCATAGTCCTCGCAGCTCGTCTCGAACACCGGCATCGTCGATGTTGACGCGCTGAAGATTTTGTTCACTCCCCATCCAGTCGACCACAGCGACGTGACTGCGCCTGCAGCACCGGCGCGTTCCAGCGCAGCGAATGCGTCGCGGCCGAGCATACTCGCACGCTGGTTCCAGATCCGTTTTGTTGAATCGCGGAGGGCCTTCATGGCCAGAACCGACGCCGGGCGCGCCAGACGTTCCCAGTTTTCGTCCGGGCGACAGGTGATTTCGGGAGCCGATAGCAAAACAAACTTGCCTCGCACGCCGGGCAACCATGCCCGTGCGGCTGCGGAATCGGCGAGCTCCGGGATGACCACGACGTCGCCATCGACCGGTCTTGTCGTGCCGGGGCTCCAGGCCAGCATCGTTCCCTCAAGCGTGCGCTGTCTGGGCGCGATGAGATCGATGTGCGTATATCCGCGTCGCCATCCCTTCCACGTACCGTACTGCTCCTTGCGCACCGGAATGCCCCACTGCGTGTAACGCGCTGCGACCCAATCGGCGGCGGACTGAAAGGCGGGTGAACCGGAGAGTCGCGGCCCGATCGAATCGGTCAGTACCTGCGCGAGCGTTGCGATCTGGGATTTAGCCGTCATACCCTCGTCCCACATGCGCCGCAGAACCGCGTCATTGGTGGGAAAAGTTTGGGCGGCGACGGCAGAGGCCGCACCGGCAACGAACATGAAAGCAACGGCGAATCGTTTCACGAAGGAGCCCCGTTGGTGAGAAGGAATCTGGCGAAGACCGTCGCCAAGTTGGGTTACGCTCTGGCTACAAGATAGCGCTGAAGAAAGCACAACGGGCCCGTTCCCGATTGGAACGGACCCGCCGGCTCAACGCTACGTAGCACAACACAGTCAGAGGTACGACGGATCAGTGCGCAAACAACATTTCGCGATACTTGGGGAGCGGCCACAGGTTATCTGCGACCAGCAACTCCAGCGCGTCGCTTACCTCACGCACCGAGGCCATCGCTTCTGCGCCGCCATTTGTGATCAGCTGGGCGCACTTCTCCGGCGTGTGATGCAACGATTCGGCTTTCTCTGCGACGCGTAACAACGCGTCGCGTCGCAGCTTCAGGTCTTTCGCCATGCGACCGATCTCATTGGCACGATCGATCTGCGGAATCTCCTTGATCCCTGCCGCCTTTGCATCGGCGGCCGATTTTGCCAGCGAGCCATGGTATTCGTAGACCGCCGGGAGGATCAAGGTATCGACCATCTCGCGCATGGTGTGCATCTCAATCAACAGATCCTTGATGTACCGCTCGACGCGAATGTGATAGCGTGATTCCAGTTCTTCGTTTGTCAGAATGCCAAGATTAGTGAACATCGCCCGGGCGTGCGGCGTCACGAGCTGGGCCATCGCGTCAGGGGAATGACGCAGATTAAGTAAGCCGCGCTTCTTCGCCTCTTTCACCCAGTCTTCCGAGTAGTTGTTGCCCTCGAACAGCACAGGTTTGATGGACTTGAACGCTTTGCGCACCACTTTCATCACCGCGTCATCGATCTTCTTGGTCGCCTTCAACTCAGTAGCGATCTGTGCCGTCAGCTGTTCAATGGCTTCGGCCACCGCGGCGTTGAGGATCGTGATCGGCCATGCAATGGCCTGCGATGCACCGACGGCGCGAAACTCAAACTTGTTTCCGGTGAAGGCAAACGGTGACGTGCGGTTACGATCGGTATTGTCTCGCTCAATCTCCGGCAGCTTGGCAACGCCCAGTGAAAACAACTGTTCGGCTGCACTCTTCGTCCCTTCCTTGCCGCTGGCGATCTCACTGATCACACGCGACAACATTTCACCCATGAACACCGAGATGATTGCCGGGGGCGCCTCGTTGGCACCGAGCCGATGCTCGTTGCCCGAGGTTGCGATCCCCGCGCGCAACACGCCGGCGTGCTTGTGGACTGCCGTGAGCACGGCTGCCAGAAACAACAGGAACCGCACGTTCTGATGCGGGGTGCTGCCGGGCTTGAGCAGGTTCAAACCGTCCAGGTGCGAGTCGGCGCTGAGCGACAGCGACCAGTTGCAGTGTTTACCCGACCCATTGACGCCAGCGAATGGTTTTTCGTGCACAATCGCCTGAAGCCCGTGACGTAATGCCACCCGTCGCAGGATGGACATCACCAGTTGATTGTGGTCCACGGCGATGTCGGTTTCTTCGAACAAGGGCGCCATTTCGAACTGTGACGGCGCAACTTCATTATGCCGCGTCATGATCGGCACACCCAGCTTATATAATTCGTGCTCGACCTCGGCGATGCACGCCTGAATCCGTTCAGGGATGCCGCCGACGTAGTGGTCTTCGAGCTGCTGCCCCCGCGGTGGCGGAGCGCCAAGCAGTGTGCGGTTGGCCATGACCAGGTCGGGGCGCAGTGCAAACTGCGAGCGATCGACGAGGAAGTACTCCTGTTCGGCGCCGAGCGTGGTGCGCACTCTGGTGACTCCCTTGTCGCCGATCAGATTAAGCAGCTTGATCGCGCGGTCGCTCAGGACGTCCGAGGAGCGCAGCAGCGGCGTCATTTCATCGAGGGCCTCGCCGTTGTAGCCGATGAAGACAGACGGGATGCAGAGCGTGCGCACATTGCCGGATTCGACGATGAAGACGGGAGAGGCCGGATTCCATGCCGTGTAGCCACGTGCTTCCCAGGTTGCCCGGAGTCCGCCGGACGGAAAGGACGATGCGTCCGGTTCCGACTGAATCAACTGTGCACCGGAGAACTTCTCGATCGGGTTTCCGCGATCGTCGAACGCGAGGAACGCATCGTGTTTTTCTGCGGTCAGGCCCGTCTGCGGCAGGAACCAGTGCGTGAAGTGTGTCGCACCGTGGGCGAGCGCCCAATCCTTGATGGCGAGCGCTACGGTCGGCGCGACTTCGGGATCGAGCTTCTTTCCGAAGCTCACGGCGTCCATGAGCTTCGCGTAGATGGGTCGAGGCAGCTTGGACTGCATCTGCTTATGACCGAATGTGTTGACTCCAAACGTTTGGGCGATGCTGCCAAGCGGGGCCGATGACGGTTTGGCGGACCGAGCTACTATCGAGGCAAGCGCGGATTTGCGAGAGTGAGGCATTCTGACTGAGAGGGGTGAAGTGGTGACCGCAGGTAGAGCCAAAAGTGTGCCACGAGATATCTACTGATCACGCAAACGCGCATTTCGTGCGGAAAAATCCGAACAGGAGCGCAAAAATCAACGCAACCACGTCGCAAATTGCAAGTCCAAATGCAAAAAATGCACAAAATCCGCGACGTTTTGCAAAAGGCGGTCGGGCCGCTTGTCGGTCTTTCGGGCCCAACCTCTCCAGCGAACCTGGGATCAATGCGAAATGTGAGGTGCATTGCGACCAGCTCCACGCGAGCTGCGGACCACCGCCTATTTTCCATCTGATGATTCGCGAACGTTGGGTCGGAGCACTGCGCCGACTTCTGCTGGGCCTCGGAGCGCTTGCGGCAGTGGTGGTTGTGTCGTTGGGCGTCAACAAGGTCCGCGACGTGCTGGGGTCCGAAAACTTGTCGTCGCCCTTCAATCTCCCTGATATTCCCCCGTCCATCAGGGCGGCGGACATTCTGCGCGTCCCGCAGTCGATGACGGGCAAGAGCGGTGCGTTGCGTTTCAGGACGCTGTCGCCGGAGGAGGCGTTGGAGGTACCGGGGTTTGTGTCACTCCTTGGTGAAAAGGCTATTCACACCCCGGCGGTACATTACGTCGCCCATCCACAGGGAGACGCGGTGCCGGGTGGGTTCGCCCTCATCGTGACACGGCCGTTTGGAGACAAGAAGGGTGAATACCTTGGCCGCTATCGTTTGGGGCGCTGGCCCGCCGAGCGCTGGATCATCTCGCGCAGTTATGCCAATCCGAGCGGCTTCATCGAAGTGACGGAGAAGAATGTTTCTCTGTCCCTGTCGCCACACTTTACGCTCGGCGATTTCGTGACGCGCGATCAGCGCACGGTGTGGCCCAAGTACGTGGTGGTGGACCCCAGATTGATTGATAAGCTGGAGCTGGTGGTGCAGGAGCTTGAGCGACGGGGGATACCCGCTCGCACCGTGCGCGTGCTCTCGGGGTTTCGGGCGCCCTACTATAATGAACGCGGCGTTGGCGAGGGGATGGCGCGCACGAGTCGGCACATGTTCGGCGACGCCGCCGACATCATTATTGATGACAACGGGGATGGTCGCATGGATGATCTGAACCGCGACCGTCGCCCTACCGTTGATGATACGCGCCCACTGGTTAACGCAATTGCCGCGGTTGAAAAGGCGCACCCGGAATTAGTTGGTGGGCTTGGCACGTACGCTGCGACGGGGCCGAGTGGGCCGTTTGCGCACATTGATGTACGGGGGACGCGCGCGCGGTGGGAAAGTGGTTGGTGGAAATAGTTACAGGCCACAGAGACGTTCCACATCGATGTTCCCGCCGCATATAACTGCGGCCACCGTTTGTCCGGCGAGATTGAGGCGGTTGTTCAGCAATGGTGCTACAGCGGCCCCCGCGGCTGTTTCTGCAAACAGTTTGCAGCGCTCCATAAGCGCGACAGTTCCTTCGCGAATCTCGGCTTCACTTACCAGCACAATATCGTCCACAAGTTGTTGAACGTGTGCGAAGGTGTGCACCCCGGCAAAAGGGGCGGCCAGTCCGTCGGCCATGGTGTTGGACACGGCGAGACGTTGCGGTGATCCTGCCGCGAGCGACTGTGTCATCACTGCAGACCCGGCGGGTTCGACGCCGATCACGCGCGTGTTCGGGCGTGATTGTTTAATAGCTGCGGCGACTCCCGAGATCAGCCCGCCCCCTCCGATGGACACCAGCACCGTATCGACATCGGGGACGTCCTCAAGCAGTTCCAGCCCCACAGTGCCCTGTCCGGCAATAACCCGCGGATCGTCAAAGGGATGAATCAGGGTCATTCCACGCTCCTGCTGAATATCGAGGGCTGTTTGCAGCAGATCGCCCGCGGTTTGCACCACTTCGCCACCGTATCCTCTGGTCGCTGCCACTTTTGATGCGACGGCGGTCACCGGCATCACGATGACACTGGCCACCCCTAGTTGTGTGGCGCCCCAGGCAAGGGCCTGCGCGTGGTTGCCGGCGGAGAGGGACACAACGCCGCGGCTCCGCTCATCGTTGCTTAGCTGCCGGAGTGTGTTCACGACGCCACGCACCTTGAAGGAGCCCGTCTTCTGGAAGAGCTCAAGTTTGAGCAACACGCGGGCGCCAGATGCCTGGCTGAAGTAGCTGGAGCCCGTAGTTGCCGTGCGATGTATGTGAGGGGCAATTGCGCGCGCTGCGCTTTCCATTGCGTCGAGTGGGACGATCGTCATGGCCTGGGCGTCTGAGGAATAGCGCAAAGTATCCCTTGAGGGCGTGCGGTGGGGCGCCTAGCTTCCGCACTCCACCATCGGCGCCGTAGCCAAGTGGTAAGGCAGCGGTCTGCAAAACCGCTATTCGCCGGTTCGATTCCGGCCGGCGCCTCTCAACGAGCACATGACCTGGACGCAGAGCTACACGCCGCTTGGCTCCCTGGGCTGGAGTGCTCTGATCGCGGCGATCCCTGTCGTCGTACTCCTTGGCCTGCTGGCCTTTGGTCACGTGAGGGCGCACCGAGCCGCATTGGCCGGCCTCGCGACAGCGATCGCCGTGGCGGTTTTCGTCTTCAAAATGCCGATCGTGTTCGCACTCGCTGCCGCTGTCAGCGGTGCCGCGTACGGGCTCTTTCCCATCGGTTGGATCGTTCTGGCGGCGATCTTTGTCTACGACATCACCGTGGCCACCGGGCAGTTCGACGTCCTGAAACGGGCCGTGGCGGGTATCGCCTCCGACCGTCGCATCCAGGCGCTGCTGATTGCGTTCAGCTTTGGAGCGTTCATCGAAGGGGCCGCGGGCTTTGGCACGCCGGTCGCCATCACCGCGGCCATGTTGATCGGGCTGGGCTTCAAGCCGCTGAAAGCCGCCACGATTTCGCTCATCGGCAACACGGCCCCGGTTGCGTTCGGTGCGCTGGGTACACCGATTATTGCGTTGGCGCGAGTGACAGGCCTGCCGCTTGATCAACTCAGCGCCATGACCGGGCGACAATTGCCGTTCTTCTCCCTGCTGGTACCGTTCTGGCTGGTGTGGGCGATGGTCGGGTTTCGAGGAATGCGTGAAGTGTGGCCGGCGTGCCTCGTGGCAGGATTAAGCTTTGGGATCGTTCAGTTTCTGGTCAGCAATTTCCACGGACCGTGGCTCGTCGATATCGCCGGAGCGCTTGTTTCGATCGGGGCCTTGCTGCTGTTGCTGCGCGTGTGGCAGCCGAGTTCGTCGTGGCGTTTCGCGGAGGACAGCGAAGTGGCAGTTGTCAGTGATATGCCTTCGCGCGCCGAGACACGGCGATCGCTGTTGCCATGGGTAGTGCTGTCGGTGATCGTGTTTGTGTGGGGTTTGCCGCAGATGAAAGAGCTGCTGAACGCTTTCGGCGCGCCGCAGTGGGACGTGCCAGGTTTGCACCTGCGCGTGTTGCGTGCTCCGCCGGTGGCAGCGGAAGCCACGGCGGAGCCAGCCGTGTTCGTATTGAACTGGCTCTCGGCGACAGGGACCGCACTGTTTCTCACAGGAATTGTCAGCGGACTCCTGCTCGGCTTGCGGCCCGCCCGATTGGCCGCGGTGTTCGGAAACAGCTTTATGCGCGTGCGCACATCGCTGCTGACGATCGCCGCAATGTTGGCCATCGGCTACACGACTCGCTACAGCGGGCTCGACACGACGATGGGGCTTGCCTTTGCGGCAACCGGCTGGCTCTTTCCGTTCTTTTCTCCCCTTCTGGGTTGGCTTGGGGTGGCACTCACCGGGAGTGATACGTCGAGCAACGTGTTGTTCGGCAATCTGCAGCAGGTGACGGCCCAGCAGGTCGGGATCTCGCCCGTGCTGGCGGCTGCAGCGAACAGTTCAGGAGGCGTCATGGGCAAAATGATCGATGCGCAGTCGATCGTTGTGGCTCGCGTTGCAACGCAGCAGGAGGAGGGCGAGGGAGTCATTCTGCGGAGCGTTTTTGGCCACAGTATTGCACTTGCCGTTTTGGTAGGGGTGCTCGTCCTGCTCCAGGCGTACGTGTTCCCTTGGATGATCCCCAGCTGACATGCACCGCAGGCGTGGGTTTGGTGGTTGTTTCGGGGACGTGAGGCCGCCGCGGTGCGACGGCGTGGTCCGCGACTCCGGGAGGTCTCGCGGAGCTCCGCCCGTCAACGCCGTGATTCGATGCGCAGCACCGCGCAGGCCGGCCAATCAGTGCGCCGCAATGGGATTGCAGCAGAGGCGCGACGCGTGGGGTTGATGCTCCGCCGGCAGTCTATCATGGCAGACGAAACGGGCCGCTCATTTCTGAGCGACCCGTTTTGTTGACTGTGAGGGTGATGGTTCAGGGTGTAAAGCTCAGACCGCTCACCAAACCCGTCTTGATCGTTGTACCTGCGACAAGTGGGTTACCAAAACCTCCACCTGTGAAGGTCCATCCCGATGCCGTAACTCCATACGTGACGGAGGTACCGGTTACCGGTGCCCAGCTGTTCATCCAACCCGACAGGGCGGAGAAGTCAGGGATCGCCAGATCGACCGTGCTCGTCGACCCAAGATACTGGTCGGTGGCCAGAATGGTACCAGAGCGTGTGGTCATTGCTGCCTGGCTCCACTGGAACGCGACGAGCTTGGAGTATTCCGTCTGTTTAGCAAACTGAGCGCGCAGACGGGCATATGGTGCCGTGGCGGCGGTGGACACCGTCACGGTACTGAGTTGCGGCCCAAGAGCGAGCGTTTGATCCGCGCCACCCTTGAAGACGAAGCTGCTGAGGCGCGTCGTGACAACTGATCCCATCGTCTGCGAGGCTATGCCACTCAGCAAATGAAAGTCGTTGGTCATCAAAGCACTGGCTGGCAGTGCAGCGAACGAGAACGTACTTGCTCCCGCCACCACAACAGAAAGGACAGCCGTCGTGGTTGGGGTCACCAGCGAATTGGTACCGTTTACCGTCTCGCCACTTGCCACTCCAGTGACTGTTGCGGTGAAGGTCATCGGGGTTTCGCCTTCGCTGGCGAATGCGAGCACCGGAATGACGGCACCGTCAGTGAAGTTCTGTGCCCTGCGCAGGATAACCTTGTCGGCCACAGTACCACCTGCACTTGCACTAATTCGCGAAGCGAGGAGATCCAGCGGACCCTGCTGAACATTCATCAACGAGAAACCTGTCTGAGCGAAGTTGGCTGCTGCTACGCTTCCGCCGAGGTTGATGGAGGCAAGCTGGGTCATCCCGAGCCCACTTACACTGCCCGTCAATGACTTGCCACCGGTCGTTGCTGGTTGGCACTGTGCGCTCGCCTGCCCCTGAATCTCGCTCAGTACGCCGTACGAGATGTTCAGCATGGGATCGCCATTGCTGTCCAGAGTTACCCAGGCAACGCCACCATTGTTGGTGATCGTAAAGCTGAATGTCTTGTTGCTGCCGCTGTTGACACCTGTCACGACCGTCCAACTGCCGCTTCCATCCTGCACTGCCAACCAAACGGGGATGTTGCCCGCGTTGCCGCAGAAGGTATACGTGATGTTTCCGGCGGTCGCAGCAGTCACGGTAATCGGGATCTGGACTGTGGCATCAACGATGCCGGTTCCGGTTGCCGTAATGTTGATTACACCGGCGCCGAGCGCGGCCGATCCGCTGACACTCACCGTTGCGGTCGTCGTGTTGGTGGTGGTGTTGTTCGGGTTAAAGGTCACCGTGACCCCAGTTGGTGCGGTAGCCGAGAATGCGACCGCGCCAGTAAATGCCGAACGAGCGATCGCGAGGGTGGTGGTGCTCATCCCTCCCTGTGCGATGGTGAGTGACGAAGGTGTTGGGGTGAGCGAGACGCCGACTGCCGCCGGAACAATAAGCCGCACCTGCGTCGTGCTGTTCGTGATGCCGGTACCGCTGGCCGTCACGGTCACCGTGTAGGCTCCCGGGACAGGCGCGGTGAGGCCGCTCGCAAAGTTCAATCGCGCACTGTCACTCGTGGTCGGCGACGTCGTAAACGAGGCCGTCACTCCAGCGGGAACACCAGTCGCTGCAAGCGTCACCGCACCGGTGAAGTTGGTGCGTGCGATATTGATTCTTGTTGAAACGGTTCCAGACGCGTTGAAGTTGAGCGAGTCGGGTACCGCTGAAATCACTACGGCGGCTGGCGCCGGTACACGGATCACAACCGTCACCGTTTTATTGGAGATGCCCGTTCCTGACCCTGTGATGATGACCGGATAATTTCCCGGTGCAATCGCCGTCGTGGCCGAGAAGCCGACGACCGCACTATTTGTCGTCGTTGGCGACGTTGTGATGGTCGCAGTGATTCCGGTCGGAACTCCAGTTGCCGCTAATGTCACGGCTCCTGCGAAACTGGTACGCGCAATGTTGATTGTCGTCTCCACGTTCCCGGTGGTCAGCGTCACTGTGTCCGGTGCTGCAGTCAACGAGATGCTGGCCGGAGCTGCCGTGACGATGAGGGCAAAATTCGCAACCGCCGCAGTCACACCGGTCCCGGTTGCTGTGGTCACGAGCTGATACGTGCCGGGCGCGGTAGAGGTGGCTACACCGACGGCGACGGTATACGCATTCGCGTTAGGAGTCACGGTGGTGGTAACCCCAGTCGGTGCACCTGTGACGGCTACGGTCACGGCACCCGTGAAATTCGCTCGGGTGATGTTCGCGACGTAGGACGTGTTGCCGCCCTGAATCACGGTAGCGGTCGGGGGAACGAGCGCGACTGCTACGGCCGGCCTCGCGGTGACTGTCACCGTTGCGGAGAACGTTTGATCTGTGAGGCCCGCGGCCTGACCGCGAATGGTGAAGTTGTACGTTCCCGGAGCGAGGGTAGACGCTGCTGCGACGGTCAAGGTTGCCGTCGTTACCGCGCTCGTGACCTGCGATGGGCTAAACGTGGCGGTCAGTCCGGTTGGCACAGCTTCTGCCAACAGCGTGACCGTGCCGGAAAAACTTCCCGTGCGTGCTATTGTGGCAGTGATCGGTGCGGATGCACCTTGCTCGACCGACAGCGTCTGTGACGACAACGTGACCGCGAAACCAGGATTCGTCGGATTCGTTCCTTCATCGTCACCGCATGCAACCACCGTTAAAGCCATCGCCGCACATAGCCACTTCCGTGCTGTATTCTGCATAAAATTCGTTCCTTGTGTTCGTGTGGACCCCGTCACGCTAGTACGCGCAAACAATTCTGTGTATTGCTCCAAGGTATGATTTTGCAATGCGGCAGAGGTCGCCCGTGGACGAGTTATGCAGCTGAGCTCGCTGTTGGAGCTGCTATTTAGTAAACGAAGCAGCACACACCCTTGACGCATCCTGTGGTGCGGGGTGACACACAGATCAAACGTCCGGTACAATCATTCATCTGGACCGGAACGGAGCCATCTGGACCGGAACGGAGCTGCAAAAAAGAAGCGGGCCGCTCTCCTGAGCGGCCCGCTTCAACAAACATGTGTCAAGAGCTAGGGTGCAAATGCGCTGCCGGAAATCAGAGCAGAGCGAATGGCAGTCCCTTCGACGAGCGGGTTGTAGAACCGCCACCCGAGAACGACCACCCTGACGCAGTCACACCGTAGCTCACGGCGTGGTTGCTCGGCCCAAAACTGCTCAGCCAACCAGGGCGCGCCGAGAAATTCAGGAATGGAAAGGTCGACCGCGCTCGCCGACCCAAGAGACAGATCGGTAGCGGTGATCGTCCCACTGCGCTCGGTCGAGTTGCCCGCGCCGTCCTGCGTCCACTGGAAGGCCACGAGCTTGGAGTGTGGCTCTCCCGCCACCGCCCTGTGGGCTCAAGTCTGCCGATGCAGGTACGACCCTCGCATACTCATACTGCGCAACCTTCATCAGTGAAGCAAAAAATGGGAGCCGGCCGAAGCCGACTCCCACCCTGCATGTGCAATGACCATGCCTCAGTTGGCAACGGTCATTCAGCTGGACCGCCACTGGTGGTCGATACCGCCTTCTGTACGGCGCCCTCCTCGAGGGTCTTCAGTACATCCTCCCACTTGAACCCGCCCTTGCCGAGTATCCACTTGTCCATCCATGCCTTCTCGGCAACGGACTTCACCAGGCGGTTGCGGGGGTCAGGGATTCCATGAGTCTGACCAGGATAAACAAACAACTCGGTTGGCACTCCAAGCTTGCGCAATGCCATGTGCAGTTCTTCGCTCTGCGGCCTCGGCACGCGCGGATCACCATCCACCACGTGGATCATCGTGGGCGTCTTCGCGTTTTTGATCAGTCGAATCGGTGACTGCTTCCAGTACGGGTCAAAATCTTCGTACGGAGGTTTGTTGCCCAGGTAGTGCGATCGGACGTCCTGCATGTCGGACTGGGCGTACATCGAGATCCAGTTCATGGTGCCGGCTCCACTGGAGATCGCCTTGAAGCGATCCGTGTTCACCAGAATCCAGTTGGACCAGTGGCCCCCCGCGCTCCACCCAAGCGCTCCCATTTTGCTGCCGTCGACGATGCCATCAGCGATCAGCTTGTCGACGCCGGTCATGATGTCTTCGTACCCTTTCTTGAAGTAGTCGTTGACGATGCCCCATTTGTGGGCCTCGCCGTAGTTAGTTGAACCGCGATAGTTCGGCAGCAGCACGGCGTATCCGTCGCCGGCATATATCTGTGAACCGTAACCACCATTAAATCCCAGCACGTCGGCTGATTGCGGTCCGCCGTGGATGGCGACAACCAATGGATAACGCGTGCCCTCCTTATAACCGACCGGCTTTACAAGGATACCGCACGTCGTCTTGCCGTCCTTCGATTTCCAGCAGGTTTCGGCGGCATCGCCGAGTGCGAATTCTTTAACCTGCGGATTGGCGTTGGTTACCTGCTTCCACGTACCCTTGTCGCCAAGCGTTGCCGCATCGGTTGCCACAAAATGTACTGGAGGTGTCCGCGGGTCCGAATAACTGATCAGGATGCGCTTGCTGTGTTCGTCGAACGAGGCTGAGGTCGACGCCTGAAAGTTGGTTACCTGTGCGACAGTGTTTGACGCCAGATCGAGGCGCATGATCTGATTGGTCGCCCGCACGCCATCGTTGTAGTAGATGGACTTGCCGTCTGCAGCCCACCAGCCGATGGTGACGTCACCGTCGTAGCTGCCGCCGAGTTTTTTCCATGTATCGCGTGCGTCGCTGAGGGCACGCGTGTACACCTTGTTCGCACGGAAGTAGACAAAATCGTCAGATGCTGAAAAGGCGATGGTCTTGCCGTCCGGAGAGAATGAGAGGTTTGACTCTGAGATGTTCTGATTGTTCGTCAGCTGCTCAAGGCTTTTTGTTTCAAGGTTCAGGAGCTGAAGGTCACCGAAGTTGTTCGCTTCAGTAACTGTGCGGGCGTATCGATTGTTAGGCAGCGTGCGGAGGCCGGCCCATTTGCCATCTGGCGACAGCGAGAACGCCTCGACGGACCATTCGGACGACTGTGTGAGGCGATTTTCCGTTCCACCACCTACGTCCACGGTCCAGAGGTGTTGCAGTGGGCGGTCCTCATTCCGAATACGCACATCAAACTTCTCTTCCATTCGCTTCTTGTTCAGTTGATCCACTGAATCCGTGGCGACAAAAAGCACTTTGCGTCCATCGCGAGACAGCTGCCACGATTGTACTGGAGTGGCGTGTTTCGTGATCGGTTGAGCAGCGGTCGGCACCAGATTGTTCAGCGGCAAACGGAAGAGTTGACGGGCCTCGCTCTTGCCGGCGGCAAACACCAGGAACTGACCGTCGTCCGTAAACGCAAAATTCGCGACACCATCCTTGGCGTCGGTGATGCGCTGGGCCTCGCCGCCATCGGGGCGCATCATATATAGTTGCGCGGCCGGTCCCTCCCGGTTGGATGAAAAGACGAAGAAGGATCCGTTCGGTGCCCACTCCGGATCACTTTCGTTTTTGTCGCGGGTGAAGGTCAGCTGCCTCGTTGACGCCAATCCCTGTTCAGTTGATGCGACAAAAATGTCGGTAAAACTCTTGGCCTCTTTCCAGTCAGGAACAGAGAGTGCGTAAATGATCCACTTTCCGTCACGGCTTAGTGCAGGCGATTGAGCCTGCCGCATCAGCTGCACGTCCAGAAAGGTCATGGGCCGCTGCTGCTGCGCCGGGAGGCTGCTGGCGCATAAGGCGGCAGCGGTGATGGTGGCGAGTGTTGGTACGAGGCGCATCGAGGGGCTCCGTGTAAGGCGGCGCGTTGGATCAAACCATGAGAAAGGGCGGTGTCGGAAAACCGACGCCGCCCGGTAAAGTGGTAGACCGTTACGCCCTACGACAAGCGGCTGTGCCCTAGTAAGGCCCTCGCGTGCCGGTGGGACGAGCTGTAGCGGCGACTGCCCCGGCCGGTTGTCGGCACTCCTTGCTGGCATAGACGGCCTTGGCGAAGCGAGCGTCCAGGTAGGTCAGCTCGGTCGCGATCATAACGCTCGACATGAGTGCGCCCGTCTCCAAAGCGTGCGGAAGTCCGAGTGCGTGGCCGATCTCATGCTGGAGTGTGCCCAGCTGCTCAGAAACCGAGTAAGGAGTCCCCTTTGGCGAGGTTTCGCCGATGGCGACGAATGCCTTCTGCAGAAAGCCATCCGCGCTGATATCAGCCCTGGTTACCCCGGCCTGATACGAGGCGAGGGTATTTGGCGATCCGGGATCTTCATCGAGCCGTCGGACGATAAGCACCCGAATATCGGCCTGCGCCCAATCGGCCGATGGCGCGAGTCGCACCGGCAAGTTTACGCGGTTCCACGCGGAGAGGACGCCCTCGAGTCGGCGGGTTCCCAGGTGGGACCACCCATCGTATGTGTTGTCCTCAGCGCGAATGGCGACTGACACGGTTCTGCGCGCTCCATTCCCCGTCAGCGTCTGCCAGGGCCGGAAGGAGGTAGCAGCACAGGCTTCGGCAACGGACTCCGGGGTTGACGGCGCCAGCGATACCGGGGTCATGCGCGATGCACAGGCAGTCGTGACGAGGCTAAGGGCGGCAAGAGCCAGCCAGGGCCGCGCGACGCGGGCGAGGGAAATCAGATTTTGGGAGGGAAGTCGCATGTAGGTCTCCTCACGATTCAGCAACAAATATGTCACCGTATTGTAACGAGAACTATGCACTCGTTGTAACAAACGCGGGGCAATAATCACCGATCGGTGGCGCCGTTGCCGGGATTTTGCGCGGCGGTAGCTTGTGGACATGACGAGCTGGTGCCGCCTGAGGCGCATACTGAGCGGGAAGGCGATTCCGCTGGTTTCACGAGTCTTTTTGTTGGCGCTGCTGGCCGTGAGTGTGCCCGTCGACGTCGGGGGCCAGCTTCCGCTGTACACACGATTGGGAACCGTGCAGAACCCCGGCGGCATCTCGTGGTGGCGGATTTCGACCGAGCACTACGACATCATTTATCCCGACTCGTTGGCGACCGAGGCGCGTCGCGTCGCGCTGCTGGCTGAACGCTACTACGACCCTCTTTCGCGTTCGCTGCGGGCAAAGCCGGAGCGCCTGCCGATTGTGTTAAACAATCAGTCGATGTCGACCAATGGTTATGTGGCACTGGCACCACGCCGGTCGCAGTGGTACGCGACGCCTCCGGCAACGACTGAGGGGTTTGGTCCGGTAGACTGGTACACGTTGCTCGCGGTGCATGAGGGACGGCATGTCGTACAGGAGAAGGCGATGCGCAGCGGCTTGATCGGCTTCATGTCGAAGCTGTTTGGTGAAAACACAACATCATTGCTAAGTGGTGTGCTGTATTTTCCGGCCTGGCTGTGGGAGGGAGACGCCGTCGGCACGGAAACAGCGCTGAGCGAGGTCGGGCGAGGGCGGCAGCCTGCGTTCACTGCGCGCATGCGTGCGCTTGCCGCGGACTCACAGCGGTATTCCTACTACGCAGCGTGGCAGGGGTCACAGCGCACGCAATATCCCGACTGGTACGAACACGGCTATATCCTTTCGACCTATGTGCGGCGCCATCACGGAGACTCCGCATGGGCCAGAGTGATCCGAACGGCATCACGGAACCCCCTGGTGCCCTTTGCGTTGAGCATGTCACTCAAGCATCACACCGGTCGCTCGCTCACCGCAACGCATAAAGCTGCGATCGCCGAGGCTGATTCGTTGTGGCGGCAGCAGCGCGACGGACTCCGCACAACGCCGGTCCGGCAGTTGTCGCCCGCGAGCTCACAGTTTCACAACTGGGCGCTACCGCAGTACGCTGCTGACGGGAGCGTCATTGCGGTTTACTCAGATATTGATCACGTGCCGCAGCTGGTGAGGTTGCACGACGGTCAACGAGAGACGTTGGTGGATTACGTGGGGTTATATGGCGACATCCAGTTTCATGTCGCTGGAGACAAGATCGTGTGGTCTGAGTATCAGGCCGATCCCAGATACGGAGAACGCAGTTCTCTGGTCATTAAGTTGTACGATCTTTCGTCTGGCGCGCTGACTCGCGTGGCAGAACGAACCCGATGGCTGAATCCGGTATTGTCGCCGGACGGCCAGACGATCGCCGCGAGGCACACGTCGTTGTCGCGCGAGTCCAGCATTGTATTGCTCGATGTTACGACGGGCGTTGAGCGCAGCCGGATTGCCGTAAGTCCCGGCGGAGCACGCAGCTGGATGGCACTCACCTGGTCGCCGGACGGATCGTCCCTGTATGGAGTGGGCGTAGACAGTACGGCAGGGAACGCGCTCTATCGCATTGATCCGCGCGATGGCAGCACGCGGACCGTCATCGCAAGCACCTTTGATGCCATCTCGAGGCCGGTCGCGCGTGGCTCGAAAGTGTTTTATGGCACAACCTCCAGTGGGCTCGACAATATCTGGGTCGTCGACACGGTCACGCTCGAACGGGCGATGGTGACCTCGCGCCCCTTTGGCGCATATCACGCGAGTATTGCACCGTCCGGCGATCGCATGCTCTACTCGGACTACTCAGCAAGCGGTCTCGATGTGGTGGAAGCGCCGCTGGATTCGACAACCTGGGTGCCCGAACGGTCGATCGACGCCCGACCCGTCAACTTTGCCCAACCGCTGGTTGCGCAGGAAGCCAGCTTGGCGAACGCTGCTGCCGATTCAATGCGGTCGGAGAACGCGGCGGCGACGAGCCCGGCGATTACAAGCCCCGTCGCCTATCGCGGTTATGAGCGGCTCTTTGACTTCCACAGCTTGTCCCTGGCACCGTCCTCGGACGACGTCAACATTGGCCTGGCATTGGAGTCACGCAATTTACTCAACACTCTCGCTCTGAGTGTTGGTGGAGTGTTCAACAGTAATGAGCAGACCGGAGCCTTCGAAACGAGTGCCAGCTACGCCGGCCTGCCGACGATTATCGATCTCTCGGCCCGGATTGGATCGCGGGCGTCCAGCTATGTGGATTCATCGGGCACCAACGACTTCTCGTGGGGCGAGCGGTCATTATCGCTCGGCGTGCGCCAGCCGTGGACGCGACTCAACGGCCTGACGCGAACGTCGGTCACCGCGTTCGCCGGCGTCGGAATCACCAAGATCGTTGATCAGCCGGTGGCGTTTCGATTCGAAAACAACAACGGAACATTCGTCCCGGCGAATTATGGCGTCGTGGCCAGCTATACGCGCGCGGCCGCGCTGCGCAATCTGTTCAACACCGGTGCCAGTGGTACCGTGATCTATCGGCATACCCCGGTGGGTGACTACAGCAGTCAGCTCCTTGCGATGCGCGGCGTTGCGGTGACGCGCGGACTGCACGTCAATCACAACGTTATTGTTGACGCGGCACACGAGGAGCAGCGCGCAGACAACTATCGGTTCTCGAGCCAGGTGCCATTTCCAAGGGGATTTGGGCGGCGGTACCATGATCGACTCAGTCGCGTGGGGGTGAGCTATCACGCTCCGCTGTTCTATCCGGACTTCGCCGTAGGGCCGATCGTATATGCGCGACGCGTGCAGGGGGCGGTGTTTGCCGACTGGGGCGAGGGATCTACGCGGACCGGCGACTTTCAGCGCTCATATCGCTCAACCGGAATTGAACTCACAGCCGATCTCGCCTTACTCGGCACACGCACCACCACACGACTCGGTGTGCGCTGGACCAAGCGCCTGAGCGGAGACAAAGCGACGCGCAACGAGTTCATCATATCGCTGCCGCTGTAGAGCGAGCCACAGTACCTTGCATCGACGCCTTCGCCGGAAAGCCTGTGAGTCCTCGATCGATCAGACCTGCTTCGTACTACGACAAGAACTACTTCGATAAGTGGTACCGCCACCCGCGGCATCGCGTTAAGTCGCGGGCCGACATCGATCGACAGTTGCGGTTCGTATTAGCAGCGACCGAGTTTATGCTGGAGCGGCCCGTCAAGAGTGTGCTGGATGTCGGCGCGGGTGAAGGCACATGGGGCATGGCGCTCCGGCGTATTTCACCCGGGGCGAAGTATTACGGTGTTGACCCCAGCGAATATGCCGTGTCACGATACGGCAGAACCCGCAACATTCAGTTGGGAGGGTTCGGTGATCTTCCCGCCATGAATCTGCCAGGTGACGTCGATCTGGTCCTGTGCTGCGGCGTGATGAACTACGTCGCTCCTGCTGAAATCCGCAGTGGGCTTGAGGCGCTGGCGCGGATGACGGCCGGGCTCGCATACTTCGAGGTCTTCACAGCCGAGGACGACGCGACTGGCGATTTCAGCAAGAAGGCCGCCAGGTCGGCGCGCTGGTGGCGTTCGCTGTTCAA
>JBGTBX010000036.1:0-11264 GCA_041749115.1 Gemmatimonadaceae bacterium | reverse complement strand
AAAGCCGAGGCCCCAACGTCCGACGCTGGGACCACGCATTACTTCAACGTCCTGGGCAGCCGCGTCGCCGACTACGGCCGCGATGTCCGCGTTTAGAACGTTTGCACTTGAAGGGAGCGAACCGTCCGAAGAGCAGGCGGTAAGCAGGGCGACGCCGAGGCCGCCGATGAGTTTGGTAGTGCGCATAGGTCTGGTTCCTCTTGGGATAATGAAGGTTGTTGACGCAAAGGTGAGCCGCACGGTGACGTGGGTCTCATCCTTTGCGTGCAGACCGATGCCGGCTGGGGAGATCATTGCCGCGACATCAGAGTTCGAACTTGTACACCGCGAACACGTAATAAGACGCCGTCCCTACGTGTGCGTTAATGCTCTCTGCAAATTCGATTGCAATCTGCAACGATCATGTGATGATGATTGCACGTGAGGTGTGACGCAGATACCAAATCCTAGGCGGCTCGACCCAGGAGTTCACGCACCCGGTGGAACCAGGTGTGCTCTGCCAACGCCCTCCGATGAGCTGCGGCCCCAAGACGGGCCGTACCGGCCTCATCCGCAAGCATGGTCGTCGCCAGTGCCGTCAACTCCTCAACGCTGGAGTAGAAGGCGATCTCCTGGCCGTCCACAAAATGTTGAGGAAGATCAGCCTTGCGGTCACACAGCTGCGCGACCCCGATTCCGGCGAGCTCAAAGAATCGCTGATTAGCACCTGCACCATACCGATGTCCGTTCGGCTCACCAAAGTATTGATGCACGTTCACTGCCATGCGCGCGCGCGAAAGAATCGTGTTTTGTTCAGCGCCATACACGGGCCCGCCCGCCTGGCCCGGCCCATAACACTGCAATCCCATCGCGCCAAGCTCCGAGAGCAACCGGTTGCGCCCAGGCTCCGCGCTGCCAATGAATACGATCGGGATGGACGGACCCGGGTCGGGTACGGGTGCAAAACGTTTGGGATCGAAACCGAGTGCGAGGTACCCGACGTCGCGACCGAGGGCGTGATGCGCAGCTACCATCTGCGAATCGATCAAGAACACCCGATCATACGACACACCGTTGGTAATCGACTCCGCCAGATTCTGTGGCGCATCCGGGTACCAATTGATCCAACGTGCACTATGCTGTGCTCTGAGTCGCGCAGCGATCTCAGGAATGATCCGGGCTCCCTTGAACGTCAGCACCATGTCGGGTCTGGCGGCGGCGATTGCACGACGCATGCGATCTTCAACGGCCCGGAACGGCAGATTGTCCAGTCCGCGCCGTCGAAGATCCACCGTCGTCACCTCACAACCGCACTCCCGCAATCCTGCAGCTATACTCGGTCCGGTGTGGTGATACCTGTCATCGAACTTCGCGGCGAGCACCACCCGCATCCCCGACCATCCCGCACCAGAACCCACACCAACCTCTTAGCGACCCTGCGGTACGACGGGCACCTTGCCTCCCGGCAACAGCAGGAATGGTGCGCGCACCGCATCTGACACCGGGGCATTCTCCTTTGATTTAGCCACCATCCGCGCGACTTCTTCCATCAGGCGCTCGTTGTTCATCACAACGCCATCCTTGATGGTGTGCACGATGCCCTGCGTGCGGAACATCTTGCCATCCTTGTCGGTGGTCAGATCCCCGAACGAATACAGAAACTTGAGGTTCTCGGCGGGATTGCCATCGACCAGCAGCAGGTCGGCCTTGTAGCCAGGCCGCACGAGACCGAGCGACGGCTCAAGCAGTGTTTTTGCGGAGTTGTAGGTCGCTGCCTTGATCACCTCAAGGCCGTTCATCCCTGTCTCACGCAGGAGTTGCAACTCGCGGACAGACGAGAACCCCGGGGTTGCCCAGATGTAGTTGTCATCTGTGCCGAACGCGACCGTTCCGCCCCGCTTATTGAACTCCTGGATCAGATCGCCCCAAAGGCGATAGGCCGACGTCCACATGTACTCATCATCACTGGTCCAGTTGAAATGGAACGCGCCGTGCCATGCCGGATTGGGCAAGTTCCACTGCCACAGGGATTGATGCGTGTACTTCTCGTGCCACGGCAACGACGACGCGCGGAGAAAATCGCGATTGGCTTCGTACACCACGCGAGTGGGGAGCATCGTCACCCCGCACTTGACGAGAGTATCAACCACTTCGTTCAGCAGGCGATCCTTGTTGGTGTACGTCCACACGCGACCGGCTTCGCGGAACCTGTCGTTCTCGTTGCCGTAGCTGTACGTACGCGGAAAGTCCTGCGTCTTGTTATCGAGCGCAGACTCCGCGTACCCATAGTGGTGTTCAATCATGGTAACGCCGGCGCATGCTGCTTTCACCGCGTTGGTGACGGCAACGTTCGACGGCTGCAGGTGGAACGAGGTGATCATCCCGTTCTCCTTGGCGGCCTTGGCAATCGCCGTGACAAGCTCCAGAGACCAGCCGAGTGGATCCATGGAGATGACACGCAGACCCTTGGCAGCCATGGCCTTGACCACCGCCGGAGCATTGGCTGGGTCATCAAGCTGCAGCCTTGAGAAACCCGTCGTGCCGGTTCCGTAGCTGGTCAACGGATACATACGGGGCGCGATGATGGAGTTGGCCGCGCTCTTCCCCGCTTCGGTCATCGCTTGATCGATACCACGATCGGCAGCGTTGACCATGGTGGTGACCCCCATGGCCAGCTTAAGGTAGTACACGTACTCAAGCTCCTGCGGCAGCGTGCGCAGATGGGTGTGCAGATCAATCATCCCCGGCATGAGATATTTGCCAGTCCCATCGATCACACGATCGCCGGTCGTGGCATTAAATTGCCGACGCTGTGCCGACACCGGATCCCTCGGAATCATCTCGGAGATCTGGTTTCCCTGAATCATCACGTCGAACGGACCGGCCGGGGGGCCGCCGTGGCCGGGAATCACCATCACGTTCTGGATGACCAGCATGCGGTACGGGCCCGCGGCGAGATCACCGAACTGGTTGGTTGTGATATTCGCCGGGGTCGCAGGTCGCTGCGAAGCGGCGACGGCTGGAGCGAGGGCGAACAGGAGAGCGATTGTACGTTGGAGCATTCTGGACATGGCAGGACGGGGCTGTAGAGACGTGAATGGTCGCCCCTGGGCACCGCTCGCGAAAGTCCCGATTGTCTTCTCGCCGGAATCGGCCCACGCTCTCCGGCTCGCATCCCCACGCAGGCCTCGCGGTGGCGCCCCTTACGCCACAGTGGTCATCTGTTGATCCTTCGCCGACTTATGCCACTCTCCGCCGCGCTCAACCCCCCTCCCCTATCTATTTATAGCCCGCCGGAGCGCCGCCTCATCGAGCGCCTTCGGACGCCGGCGATGGTCCAGCGGTATTTGTGGTCGCTCCGGTACAATCGCGAGCGCGACGGAGAGACGCTGCGCGGATTTCGAGGAGTGGCCACAACCAGGGAGGCACATTGCCTGGAGGCGGTTCTCTTCGCCGCGGCAGTCCTTGAGCAGCACGGATATCCCCCGCGCGTCCTCGACATTGAGTCCGAAGACAACCTCGACCACGTCATTTTCATCTACGAACGGAATGGCAAGTGGGGTTCCGTCGGCCGGTCGCGTTGTTTCGGGCTACACGGCCGCCGCCCGATCTACTCCACGCATCGCGCGCTCGCCCGGAGTTACATAGATCCCTTCGTCGATGCGACCGGGCGTGTCACCGGATTCGGGATAGCACATCTCGATGAACTCGTGGGACGCCAGTGGCGGACATCGCTCACCAACAACTGGGCAGTTGAACGCGCGTTGATCGACATGCCACACCAGTCGATCAACGTTGGCGAAAGACGTCATCATCGGATGCGCGATCGCTATCTGAAGTTTGTTGAACGGGTTCCCAATCCCACTCCAGCGCAGTGGCGTCGCTTTTATCGCGGTGGAATGACCGGCTGGATGTAATCGCCCGCGTTTCAAGTGAACGTTTCACTCCAGGAACAACGTTGCGTGGAACAGCACTTCGGGGGTGCGGTGCGCGAGTTCTGCGTTCACAAATCCTTTGCAGTTAAGCACTTACGAGCGCTCACCGCTCCCGCTGTTGCACCGGCCCGAACCCTGCCTTGAGTGCACGTGTTCCCGCATCGAGGGAACGCATTCTCACTACCCACTCCGAGGCACAGTTCACATGAAACTTCTCCGCTCGCTCTCACTCCTCGCAGTTCTCGCGGCTTGCAGTCAGGATCAGACGGGATCGACCACTCTGCTCCCCGTCGAGCCCTCCGCCACTTTCAACTTTGAGCGGTCGGCAGCCGGCCAGATTTACACGCTCGACAATGCCAGCACTGGCAACAACGTGCTGGTGTTTGATCGCGGTAAGGACGGTTCACTCACCGCGGCCGGAAAGTATGCAACGAACGGAAACGGCAGTGGCGGCGGGTTGGGCAATCAGGGAGCAGTGACGCTGCATGAATACCTTCCGCTCCTGTTCGCAGTGAGCGCCGGCAGCAATGAAGTGTCCGCATTTTTTGTTAAACGTGATGGCTCGCTCAGTCTGCTGAGCACCGTACCGTCTGGTGGCACAACTCCGGTCAGCGTGACGTCGCACGGTGGCTTGGTCTACGTGCTCAACGCCGGTGGGCAAGGCAACATCACAGGTTTCCGACTCGGCTACGGCGCCAAACTCGCACCGATCCCCAATTCAACACGTCCACTCAGCAGCAACGCCGCTGGCGCCGCGCAAATCTCATTTGCACGCAACGGGCGGGTTCTTGTGGTGACCGAAAAGGCAACGAACAACCTCGTATCGTATTCGTTGAACCACCACGGTCAGCCTTCTGGTCCGATTGTGACAGCATCGAACGGCCAGACACCATTTGGTTTTGCTGTGCTTGGTGGCGGCGACCAGCGTGTCGTGGTGAGCGAAGCCTTTGGCGGTGCTCCGGGGGCATCAGCCGCATCGAGCTACAAGATCCGGAATGACGGGTCGCTGGACGTCGTGTCGGGAACAGTCGGCACCGGTCAGTCTGCCGCATGTTGGGTCGTGGTCACCGACAACAATCGGTACGCCTACACCACCAATACTGCCAGCAACAACATCTCCGCGTACCGTGTCAGCGGAAACGGTTCACTCAGTCTTCTCGAAGGTGGTATTTCGGCGACGACGGGCGCCGGGCCCATTGATGCCGCGCTCAGCAAGGGGAGCCGCTTCATGTACGTGCTCACGAACGCTGGCCAGATTCAGGGCTTCTCCATTGAAGCCGGCGGCTCACTGGACGCAATTGGCGGCGACATTACCGGGCTCCCGGCCGGTACGAACGGTCTCGCGGCTCGCTGAACCAATAACAGGCATTGGGAGGGTAACGCAGAGCTCTCGTTATCCTGCCAATGCCTGCGTCACAGTTGGGACTGAATCCACTGCGGTGTCGGCTCGTCGGAATGAGTCACGACTGCGCCATAATATGAACAGTCCCATGACGATCAGAAACGCCGCAAACAATCGCTTGAGCTGGGCCTGCGGCACGTGGCGGGCCAGCCTCGTTCCAAGGAACATGCCGACAATCGCCACCGTGGTAAACTGCAGCATGAAGGTCCATGGGATTTCCGTATGACCGAGATAGGCGACGAATCCGGAAACGGAGTTCATAGCGATCACCAGCAGCGAGGTGCCGATGGCTTTACGCATCGGCACCCCACCCAGCAATACGAGGGCGGGAACGATCAGGAATCCGCCTCCCACACCAACCAGACCGGTGAGGACTCCCACAGCAACTCCCAGCACAACGATGGAGCCAACGCGCATGGGCTGCGGCACACCCGACTCCGACGAATCTGTCTCTCGCCGGTCCCGAAACATAAGGACCGCGGCCGCCAGCATGACGAATGCGAACAGGATGAGTTGTGTTGCTCCGGACACATACCTCGCCACTCGAGCGCCCAGCACCGTGCCAACCATCGCGACGGGACCGAAGATAAATGCGACTCGCAGTTTAATATTGCCGTCCTGCCACTGGCGCCACGCGCCAACCAGGCTCGTCGTTCCCACCACACCGAGACTCATGGCGATCGCCTGCTTGGGATCAAAACCCAGCACGTACACGAGGATCGGCACGGTGAGAATGGATCCTCCACCACCGAGCATGCCAAGGGACAATCCCACAAGCCCCGCCAGCAGCAAAGCAATAAGCGACGCCGCGGACATGTCCGGGACGGTCATGGGTCGGTTGGTGGGTGCTGGGCTACTGCTTGCAACTGCCGTGGATTCGGGACGCTCACGTACCGCGCGGCGGCAAGCAGCGCGGCGCGTGCGAGTATAGTCGGATGGCACAACGCGTCAAGCGAGACGGCTCAGGTGGTGCGGCCCATGCCTGCCAACCATTATTGTGGGATGACGCCTCACGCTGTCGCGCGAGCCTCGAATGAGTAAAGTGAGTAAACGTCTCACTCCTGACACGACATTCGCGTCGGCGACCGGTGCCGATCGCGGCCGTTGGTCGCTCGCGTACGCGCTCCTCGCCGCGATGACGCTGGCACTTCTGGTGGGGCTGGTCCCTGCCGGAATTCTGCTGGATCGACGGCTCGCCAGATCTCTCGAAGAGAGGGCCCGCATTGATCTCGAGCTCGCGCCACGGCTGTTGGCAGACCGCCAGCTGGCCTACTCGGATGCCCAAATGATGCACGCCAAGGAACTCGCGCATGAGCCCGGGCTCGCTGAAGCGGTGGCGCGAGGGGACCAGCCGAGCGTGCTGCGGATAATAGAGCGAGTGCGGGAAGGTCTCGGGGCAGCACTTCCCGTTGTCGTAAGCGGAAGCGATTCGGCGCTGATCGGCCCGCTCCCCGACCAGCCACTGATTACCGCTACGCGAGCGGGCGAGATGCCGGTCACAGTGAGCTCAGACGGTCTGGTGATCCGCACCATCGCCCTTGCCCCGTTGCACCTCGCCGGCAGATGGGTCGGCGCAGCGGGAGTGGCAACGCCGCTCGACGACCAGGAAGCTGAACGGCTCTCCGGACTCACACGCAGTGATGTCATCGTCGTGTCGTCGTTAGGCGATACCATCACCGCCACCACACTCGATCACACCCTTGCAACCTCTCTCTATGAGACCACCCGCCAACTGATTCCTGTCGGTGCCATGGACCTGACCGTGGGCGGTGCGCGTTACATGGCAGTGCGCGGCGAACTCGGAGACGCCGGATTCATCTTTTTCGTGCGAGCTCTCGACGACGAACTCGCCGTGCTCCCCACACTCCGACGAACTGCGGCACTGGCCTCGCTCGGAGCAACCATTCTGGCGCTGCTCCTGGGCTGGCTCTTTGCCATGCGCGTATCCCGCCCAGTTCGCGAACTTGCCACGGCCGCCGATGCCCTCGGCGACGGACGCTTTGACGCACCGCTCCCGTCCTCTCAGATTATTGAAGTATCCATCGTCGCCGTGCGCTTCGAACACATGCGTCGCGCTCTCGCGGCACGGCTCGAAGAGCTCCGTCTCGCCAACGAAGCGCTCAAGGACCGCAGCGAACGACTCTCCGCCCTGCAGTCCGATCTCATGCAACGCGAACGACTCGCCGTGGCAGGCCGTCTCGTTGCACAACTCGCTCATGAAATCCGGAACCCCGTGGCATCACTGCGGAACTGTCTCGAGCTGGTTCGCCGCCGTGTCACTGACGATCCTGAGGCGCTGGAGTTCGCAGATCTCGCCATCAACGAACTCCTGCGCATGCACGAACTCGCCGAACAAATGCTTGATGTCAGTCGGCCACGTCACAACGCTCCCGCATTTTGCAGGCCGGTGACCGTCGCGCACGAGGTCGCCCGATTGATCACGGCCGGCGTCGCGGACAGCGAGCTTCAGATTCATGTAAGCGGAAACGCCGACGTCGAGGCGCCCATCGCCTCGGATGCCCTGAAACAGGTACTACTGAACATGATTCAGAACGCTCGTGAAGCCGCGCGCGAAGGAGAAGATGCACCCGGCGTACTCGTGGACGTCTCGGTTGAAGCGACGCACGATCGCGTGCGCATCATTGTCGACGACAACGGTCCCGGAATCTCCGACGCCGCCGAAGGCCGCCTCTTCGATCCCTTTTTCTCCACCAAGGCCGATCTGCACGGCGTCGGGCTCGGCCTTTTTGTGGCTGAAGGCCTTGTGCGGAGAATCGGAGGGCGACTCAGCGTCGATCGGTCACCAGGCGGCGGAGCGCGCTTCGTCATGGATTTTCCCGACCGACCATCGAGTGAACTGGCGATGAGCACACCGTCCGAAGCTACGCGCGCATGACGATCAGTCGCCCATCGCGTGTCCTCGTCGTCGACGACGACCGCGCATTCCGCCTTTCAACTCGCGCCCTGCTGAAGGCAGACGGGTACGACGTTGAAGGTGCCGAGAACGGACGCGAGGCCGCAGAGACTCTGCGTAGGTCTGCGTTCGATCTCGTGCTGCTGGACGTCCGAATGCCCGGTCTTGATGGTCTCCAGCTTGTCGAGGCACTTCGGTTGTGGGGGCACACGACGCCCATTCTTATGATCAGCGGCCACGGCACCGTAGACCTCGCTGTGAAGGCGCTTCACCTGGGCGCCGACGATTTCCTGACCAAACCCGTTGAGCCGTCGGTTCTCTCCGCACGCGTCGCCGCGCTGCTCGAGCGACGTCCGGTGCCCGGCAGTGACGACGACAATCCTGCCGGGCTCGTTGGACGCTCCGACGTGATGGCGTCCATTGTGCAACGCATCCGCCAGGTCGCACCAACGGAGACGACGGTCCTTATACAGGGCGAAACCGGCGTGGGTAAGGAACTCGTCGCCCGCGCCGTACATCAGCTGTCGGAGCGCGCGGCGAATCGGATGATCGCGATAAACTGCGGTGCGCTCGCCGAAGGCTTGTTGGAAAGCGAACTCTTTGGTCACGCCCGGGGAGCATTCACTGGAGCCGTGCGTGACCGTCAAGGCGTCTTCGAGGCCGCGGAGCGGAGCACGCTCTTTCTCGACGAGGTCGGAGAAATGAGTCCCAACCTGCAGCAGCGACTCCTGCGTGCTCTTCAGGAACGGGAAGTCACGCCGGTTGGGGCAAATCGCGCGATACCGGTCAACGTGCGGGTGGTGGCTGCGACCAGCCGCGACCTGAGAGGCATGGTGGCCGACGGTTCCTTTCGGGAGGATCTCTACTACCGCATCGCCGTCTACCCGATTGACGTACCGCCGCTGCGAGAACGCCTGGATGACATTCCCCTACTGGTTGAAGCAGCGCTCGCCCGACTGCGCAGCCGCGTCCCGACCTGGAAAGATGTGAGCTGCACACCGTTCGCGTTGCGTGCCCTGCGTGCCTGCGACTGGCCAGGAAACGTGCGACACCTTATGGGCGCGATCGAAAGCGCAGCAGTGTCGGCTGGGGGAGGTCGGATTGAGGTCCAGCATCTTCCTGCAGAAATTCGCGAAGGGATGGAAGGAACCAGGCTACCGCGTTACCGCGCACCGCAGGACGAGTCGGATGAACGCGAGCGTATTCAGCAGGCACTGCGGAAGGCGGGAGGCTCTCTCACGCGCACGGCTGAGTTGTTGGGTATGAGCCGTACAACGTTATGGCGGAAGGTCCGAGCCCTGGAGATCGATCCAGACGCGGCGGTCAGGAAGGCTGTATTAGAATTCCCTCTTCCGGAAAGGGGCTGACTGGTTAACTTTTCGCCCAGATGTAACTCGGTGTGCGATGGACCGCCCCGACCCCCGACCTTCCCCCAACACCCGGCACCTCCCGCATTGCATCGGTAACCTGCAGTGCTCGCCGGGTGGGACGCCATCAACAAGTCCATCGTGAACTCCGAAGCCGCCTCCGCGTCGCCTCAGCACGAAAAGCCTGCCGAATACCGCTCGTATCTGCCGCTGCCCAGCGAAGGGATCTGGTACTACGTGGCAAACCCGCCGATCCCGATCCATTTGTCTACAGAGGATCTCGCGGCCCGGATATTGGCTGATCTGACGCTCGCAGAGTGTAATGATGCGACCGCGCGCATGTATGGTCTGTCCTCACCGGCGGAGGTTGTTGGACTCCGACTGCAAGACAGCATCATCGCTACCGAGCCGCGCAACATTGAGAGTATCCGGGAGTTCATTGACGGCGGATTCAAGCTGACCAACGGTGAAAGTGTGAAACGCACGGTGGATGGAACGCCGCGCCTCGCGGTTTGTTCAGCTGTAGGCGTCGTTCGTGATGAACATCTGGTGGGCATCTGGGGAAGCCAGATCGATATCACTGAGACAAAGGACCTGGAGCACCAGCGCCGACGTGCAGACACGATGAGCGCCTTGAACCGATTGGCCGGTGGTGTGGCACACGATTTTAATAATCTGCTGACGACGATCCTGACCTCAGTAGACATGCTTGAGGAAACGCTTGAGACGGACCACGTGGGCCGTCAGGACGCGCAGGAGATCCGACGTGCTGCGCGACGGGCAGCCGAACTCACCCGCCAGCTCCTTGCACTGAGTCAGCAGCAGGTCCTGGTGCAGCGACCCGTCGACCTCAACCCGGTGGTACAGCGCGCCGTGTCCAACGCACGACGGGCCAGCGGTCAGCGCGTCGACGTGCGGATGATGTTGGCGTCATCGCCAGCTATTGCCAGTGTCGACAGCGAAGAGCTTGAGCAGGTGCTGACGAATCTCGCCACCTTCTCCAGCGAGTCGATGCGCGACGTCGGTACGATGTCATTACGCGTCGGAGCAGTCGCATTAAACCACGGACGATTCGCCGAGCCTGACCATGTTGCTCCAGGTGAATACGTGACGATTACCTTTGAAGACAGCGGGCCACCCTTTGATCGGGATACCATCGCACATTTGTTCGAACCGTTTTATGGGATCGAGCTTGCCGGTTCGGTGTCGGGGCTGGCGTTGGCCACATTGCACGGTTTTGTGCGGCAGTCCGGCGGCTCGGTTGTGCTCGAACCGGTCGCGCGTGGCCGTCAATTGATCATGTACTTTCCGGTGGCAACGATGCCACCCGCGCGCACCGCTGGTCCGGCAGGAGGTGTCAGCGATCGGGCGACCGTACTGCTGGCCGAGGATGAACCGACGGTGCGCCTCTTAATGAAACGTGTACTGCAGCGAGCCGGGTACTCCGTGCTGGTAGCAAGCGATGGCGACGAAGCGCTGGCGCTCGCCCGGAATTGCGCGGGACACATCGACCTCCTCGTCACGGATGTCATTATGCCGGGCATGGGAGGAGGCGAGCTCTCTCGGCGATTGAGAAGTGAACAGCCCCACATCAAGGTGCTCCACGTATCCGGGTACACGGCCGGCGCACTGCGCCAGCATGAAGCGCTGGAGGATGGCGCGGCGTT
>JBGTBX010000035.1:0-10400 GCA_041749115.1 Gemmatimonadaceae bacterium | reverse complement strand
AGCAGTGAAATGTGTGCTGTCAAACGCGAAGCCGGCCAATCGGAGGGAGTCCACTCCCCCGTCCACCATCGCGGTGTCGTAGGGAGTGAACGCACCGCGCCACTGCGCTGTGAGTTGTCCCTCTCCAAGCAGATTGCCACCCCAGATGATTCCCGAACTGCGGAGTTCCGCGGAACCATCGGCTTCCTCCACATTTCCCTTCAGCTCTCCCTCAATCTCAAAGCTCCCGGCGATCGAATCGAGCGCGATCGAGTCCACCATGACAGGCATTGCACGATCCGACCGGGACACCGGCACACGATTGGCTTCGGCGAGCAGCGCGGCCGGATCGTTCCCCCGCTCGGCTTCCCTGCTGAGTGAATCCAGGCGGGCTCGTTCTTCAGCAAGACGCAACCCCACGCCCGGACGCGCTGCCACCATTCCAGTGTCTCCGGTTGCTATCCAGCGGGCGCCTGCGCTGAGATCAGCGACACGTACATTGAACTGCAGCGCACCGGTAGTTCCTGCCACCAGCCCGAACGTGCCACGGACGGTGGCCGCACCAAACGGCGCCTCCAATGACAAACTGTCGATTTGTGCAACGCCACTGGATGCCCGCATGTCCAGCACGAAGTCCCCCACGTCCGTGCTGTCGATCTCCAGTGACGTGAATCGCGCATGAACCTCTGCCAACAACGACCTGGGTTCAAGACCGACACCGGAGCCACTCACTGTTCCGTTGAGCTGCATCACAGGCAGCGACGGCACCATCGCCTGCGGCACAACGTGTGCGAGATCCAGATTGATCGCGTACTGGAGCGAATCGCGCATGTCGCGGGCGAGTGCGACGGTTCCGTTCACCGTACCCTGTCCGGGCACATCGACGCGCAGTTCAGCCGTCACGCTGTCCCTGGTTCCCTGCGCGACCACCGTGCCTTCCGCGGTCCCCCGCACCTCGGTGCTGTCCAGAAAGCGCTGTGCCAGCGAAAGATCCAGCGTATGCACCTGCGCTTCCACAGAAAAGCGAAGGGAATCAGCCATTGCCACGGTTCCTTTCAGAAACGCGTGAGATTCACTGCCCGCCTCCACGTAACGAACATCTGCTTCACCTCCCACCCGACCAGCGGTTGAACCATGTACCCGCCCCACAATATGAACTTTGCCGTCGAAGGGAATGTCCGAACCGAACTCGCGGGCGAGTGACAATGGCACGCCACCCAGCTGCACACGAAGATTACCCATGATCAGTGCATCATCGACACCGATGCCAATTCCACCACGTGCGACAACAGTAAATGGCGGATGGCGGTCGGGGTCGACTGCTCCGTTCAGATTCAGCTGCGCACGACCCAGCGGCCCCTGCCCCCGCACCCGTCCCGTGAACGTTGCACCGAACGGAAACTCCAGGTCAGGTACCAGCGCTGTGACCACTCTGGTCGACAACCGTGTTGCGCGCAAATCCGTCGCGCCAAACCTGGTTTCTTCATCCGTCAGAATCAGCGTTAATTCGCCCGCAACTTCGCTGTCACCGATTGACAGCGTTGCATTGGTCGCGTGATACACGCTCGGACTCACTTCGCTGATAAACAGATCCAGATCCATGCGACCGCCGCCACTCTCCGGCAACGCGGGATAGAGCGCTCTGACATCCTTGAGCGCCAACCGCGGAACGCTCAGCTCCGATCGTACATCGCCATTTTCAAGAGTGTATGTGAGCTGACCGCGCGCTTCACTGTCTGGCAGGCGAACCAACATCGGTGACACCAACACCCGATCCTTTCCAACGAGAATCGTGCCCGCGAACAGACGAACGTCAATAAACGGAGGTCGAAATGGCTCGGCGATCATGCGGAGCGAGTCCACCTCGATCCGCAGATCGGTGAGATCCGGATCGGCCACGACTGCAAGTGGGACGTACCCGTTGATTTCGCGAAATGAAGTCGCCTGCACATATCCGGTGTCCGCGCGACTCACACGCAGCCTCCCCCGGTCGCTGACTGCAAATTGAATCAGACTATCACGTACTCTGGCAGAAGCGGTGGCGGCGGTCCATGGTCGACGAATCTCGGCGTCGCCATTCGTCAAACGGATCGAGCGTAAGGTCACCCAGTCGCCGAGTCCGTTCGCTTCCTTTGTTACACTGGAGTCTGCCTTTGGAAAAATGCGCTCGTAGTTCCAGTCACCATGCGAATTCTGCGTGAGGCGTAACTTCCAGTTTATGAGATGAATGTTCTCGAACGTGATGCGTTTGTTGAGCAGATCAGAAACGGAAATATTGGCCGTTATCCTCTCAGCCTCGATCAGAACCGCGCCCTCCGTGTCTGCAATACGGACGCCTACCAGCGAGAAATCGTCAAGGACATCTCCCTCAATGCGGTCAATCGAGAGCGTGCCGTGTACGGCACTCCCCAGCGACTGCAGTACAATGCGACGGACCAGATTGCGTCCACGATCTGTTTCTTTCGTGACGACAACTGCAATGACCACAAGCAAGCCGCCCACCACGAGGCTGATCAGCAGAGCACGAAGGACGCGCATCAGAACGCCGGTCCGATGGCGAGATGCAGCGTCAATCGACTGAACAACTGTCCGAGAAAGCCGCCCTGCGCTTCTGCTTGATTGAACCGGCGCGCGGTTTTCAGATCCACAAGCGTCAGGGAGCCATCGGCGTTTGTGACCTGCGTGACGACCGGCAGCCGTTCGACCACTCGCGGCCTGATGCCGAGATCGAGGCGCACGGGACCAGCCGGTGTGTCAAAGCGAACACCGAAACCCGGGGTCACCGCAGCGGTCGCGCCCAGAAGATCTGAGAAACGTTTCGTCCCCACCACCGCTCCATCGACAAATACCGCGCCCTCGATTCCAATCGACCGGGAGATGGGAAAGCGCAGCTCAACACTCGCTTCGGCCAGTGCCGTGCCGCCGAGGGGACGAGGCTGAAAATCCGCAGATCTCAAACCTTCCCGGTTGGGGTCGCAAGAACCGTCAGCCAGCTGCAGCTGAGTGCACGGCACGGCGAGTGTTGTGTCTGTCAGCCGGGCCGGGTCGATGGTCAGAATACGCGGACCCAGTTGGTTTTCTCCGTACCCACGCACCGATTGAGATCCACCGGAGAAGAAGAGTTTGCGTGGATGAATGACCGGGTCACTGCCGGCGGGGAGGCCGAGCGCCGCGTTGGTGCCGGCGAGAGCGCGCACGGCTCCAAATCGCACCCGACCCGCGATGACTGAACGGTGGAGCACTTTCCTGTACACGCTCGCTGAGAAGGCGCCTCTGGTGTAATCGAAGCGCGATCCGGTTCCCTGCGACGCATATTCCACATCGAAACGCACGCGAGACCCGGTCGTTGGCTTCAGCGGGTCGTCGCTGCCGTCGCGCTGCGCAACAAACGAGAGCGGTGCCAGGGCATTCCGCCGTGCCACAACATCGATCGCGGACTGCACACAGAGCCCGATTGAGACGCAGAAGTATACATCCGACGCTTCGATGGACGATGCCTCCCAGGTATATCCAAGCGTGGCGTTCGCAGATGAACCAAGTTGCCTCGTCAACGCAGTACTTGCGCCGGCGCCGCGGTCTGTGACGATGCCGGGCACGCTGCGCCGATGTGTGTAAATGGAGATACCCAGTTGATTGTCCGGCCCGAAGGCCCACGGCTGAACCAGACTCGCGCTGAGCGACCACGTGGGCTGAAGAAACGGATCGCGATCCGGACCCACCGCCCCTTGCGTAACGTCATAAAACGGGGTTGCGGCGTTCAGCTGCTTCGCGAGCAGATTGCTCACGGTCGAGCGTATGGTGAGTTTCCGTGCGCTCCCCAGAAAATGATAGTTCACGAACTGGGCATCCAACTGCACGAAATCGGCCGACGTTATGCCACTGGCGAGATCTGCGCGCCGGAGCGGTGCTTCAACGACATCGACGTGGAGAACCTTGCCACTGTCCCTCACGGGCTCGGCCCGCAGATCCACTTCCGAGAACAGGCCGGACAGGTAGAGATCCCGCTGGCTGTTCAGTACGGCGCTCCGCCTGTACACATCTCCCCGCTTGAGATGCATAAGGCGCTGCACCGTGCGACGGGAGATCGCGCTGTTTCCTCTCAAGACCACGGTGTCGACAACGGCGATGTGCCCCGGTTCAACATGAATGCTGACGGGTCCGTGGTTTGCCCCATCGGAGACGCGCGAAGTATCTGCCCGTACCTCAGCATCGGAATAACCCCGTTCCCAGAGCGCGTCACGCAATAACATCACTGTGGAATCGAGAGCAATGACGTTCAGTGGTTCACCACGTTTCAGGTGAAGGGAAGATTTTACCTCGTTCTCCGGAAGAACCTCTCCCGTCTGCACAACTTCCACCGAGTCGACCCGAGTGGGTTCGTTTTCAACCACTGCGAACGTGATCTTGAGTCCCCCATCCTTGAGTTCCTGTCTCGCCGTGACACGCGTGTCCCGAAAGCCACGGCGCCAATAGTACAAGCGGATGCGCAGCAGGTCCTTTTGCAGCTCCTGCCGATCGAGATATTCCCGCTTCGCGAACACGGGCGAGCGTGATACCAGACAAATCGGCGTGTAGATTAGCGTTCGACACCTGGTCGCGCGCGTGACGAGCCCCTGTTCGAGCTCATCCCTTTCAACACTTTCGATGCCGGTAAAGGCAACGTCAACGATGAGCGACGCGCTCTCGCGCGCTGCCTGCTGAGCCACCGCCAAATTGGGTGCCAGACTCAGACCGGCGGCCGCACTTCCGACCAACCGCAGTCGCTTTAATCGTTCATAACTCATTGGTCGCAGGGACCTCATCAATCGCCGTTTGCGTCTCCTTTGCGCCCTGCATGGGTGCGGGCAGACGACCCTTGTGCGCAGAATACGCCCGGGTGAACTCCGCTCCGTACAGAAAGATCTGTGCGGAGTAGTATACCCACACCAGAATGACCGCCACGGTCCCTGCGGCCCCAAACGGCGACGCGATATTGCTCTGTCCGAGGTAGAAACCAATCAAACGCTGACCACCCGCGAAAAGAATCGCGGTCACTACTGCCCCAGTCAATACGTCCTTCCTGCCGAGATGCACGTCGGGCAGCACACGAAACAGGATCGCGAAGAGTGCGGCCGTCACTGTCAGCGACAGCAGTTCGTTCAGTAGAGCAATTACAACCGGAAGAACTGCACGGCCCACGGAGAGCCAGTTGACGAGTGCGTGCACCGCGGAATTGACGGTAAGTGAGACAACGAGCAGAAACCCGATCGACACCACAACACCGAGCGAACGGACGCGGCGGAGCGCCAACGCCTTGAGGTCTTCTGCAATACCGTCGGTGTCGACCTTGACATTCCAGATCGTATTCAGCGCGGTTTGCAGCTCAACAAACGCGCCCGTGGTGGCTATGAGCAGCCCGACAACGCCAAACACCGTTGCCCCTATGCCTTCGCGTGGTTCGCTCGCACGTCGCAGAATCTCCTGCACCGCGGTCGCAGCGTCTCTGCCGATGAGGCCCGCGATCTGCCCGACGATCTCCCCACGCACCGCCTCCTGACCAAACAGGAGTCCCGCCAATCCAATCACAACAAGAAGGACTGGCGCCATGGCAAACAGGGTGTAATACGCGATCGCTGCGCCGTGGCGAGCGTCACCGTTATTAAACCATGCTTGCAGCGCTCTCCACGCAATGCGCGGGAAGACGAGCGGACTCATCTCGCGGCCCCGAGTCTGTTTCGCGACACAGTGATCCCCGCGGAACGGAACGGACCGCGCCAGAAAGCACGACCCGTTCCGGGTTGAAATGGCGTTGAGCACGCAGCTCCCCTAAGTACCAGGGTCATGTGCCTCGCGAAACTGCTTGATTTCCTTTTCCACTTCGTGACGAGTTCGTGCATCACGCTGCTGAACCAGATCGGAAAGCCGCCCCCAGTGTCCCTCGGCATCGTCGATCTCCGCCGCCGTCAGCTTGCCCCACCGTTCCTTGATTTTTCTTCGGATCATGCTCCGCTTGCCTGCGTTGCGGTCGTTGTTCACGCAGATCTCCGATGTAGTCAGAAAATGCTTGCGTCAGCGACGTCTCAGTTCGACGACACTGCGATTTTATTCTACGTAGGGAATGCCATTGAGGAAGTTGGCCGAGGGTGGCGAATCCCCCTGCCCCCAGAGGGTAAGTGTCGCACGGCCACTTTGCTCTGAGCCATACTATAGAGCCCGCGGGAACATTTCCCACGTCCGAATAGTTCTGCAGAGGTAGGCGGTCTCTCCCCTGGGGGTCTGATTGCAACACCCCTAGCGACAAATGGTGCAGCCCCGTCGGGACCTGTACTCTCCCATCACACCGCAGCACCGGATTCTTTCAAAAGCTCACTCCATAACACTGGGAGAGTACTACGATGCTTACCACAATAGCTTTGATCCTGCTTGTACTGTGGGTTCTCGGACTGGTCTCATCCTACACGATTGGCGGATTTATCCACATTCTGCTCGTCGCAGCAATCGTCATCGTGCTCATTCGTGTCGTTCAGGGACGGCGACCAATCGCTTGACACTTTCCAATAAAAAGGTATCTCAAAGTGAGAGGCTTTTTGCAGGAATCACTTTCCAGCAGTATTTGAGGAGGAACGCGGTATGAAACGAGATAATGATGGACCAGAAGAAGTGGTAGCTGAGCTTGCTGAAGAGGTCCTTCGGCGACGTGACAAAATGGCCGACGCGCTGGAGCGCACGAGCGAGCGGTTGCAGCGAAAAGGTGAGGCACTCGGTAACGGTGTCTCCGCAGCTGCACATAAAACGGCGGGGGCCGTCGAATCCGCCGGCCACTACCTGCGCGAATTCGACGGCGACGAGCTCGTCTCGGATGTCCGTGGAATTGTGAAACGGCATCCAGGTCGCACAGTGCTCGCAGCGTTGGTCGTGGGCTTCTTCATCGGAAGGGCGATTAGAAGCAACGATTCCTGATCGCGCAACGAATCTTCGCATGGAATCCAACGGCCGGATCGCAATCACGGAGTCGCTGAAAGAGCGTTCGGTCGGTGAGCTGATCCGCGACTCCGCCACGCAGGCGCAGGCGGTGTTGCGGGGAGAAGTACGCGTAGCCCTGGCGGAAGCCAGTGAAGACATGCGCAGGGCCGGTCGAAGTGCTCTCCTGGTTATGTTCGGGGGAGCACTCGCGATCCTGACCGTCACGCTCCTGCTCATCGCCGCCATTGCTGCACTTGCGGTTCACGTGCCGCTCTGGGTCGCCGTGTTGATCGGCGCCGCTTCGAGCCTGCTGCTCACCGTCAGCACGTTCGTACTTGCAGCTCGCGTAGCGAAAGAGGAGGAGGACTAGGTGACGACCCGCAATGATCCGGGAGTGGACATGACCAGGAAAGAGCGCCTTGAGTTGGAGCTACGCGAAAACAAGGAGCAGCTGGCGGCGACGATGTCCGAGATCGAACATCGCGCGAAAGCAGCCACCAGCATCAAGCGTCAGGTGAACAACCGTCCTCTTGCCGTCGCCGGAATAGCGCTGGGCGTCGGTCTCCTGTTCGGAATGTTCGCTCACAGGCCGAGACGAAGAAAGGTCCGAGAGCTCGCACCCATACGCCCCGCTCAGATCGATGTACAGACCGAGCGTGTTGTGGTCGCGCCACGCGAGTCGATGAGGCAGAGTTCCGCGGTGCGCCGCTCGGTCGACACACTGTTCGCCCTGGCCGCAAGCCGACTTACAACCGCTGCCGGCAAAGCCGTGATCGAGTGGTCTGACGGATTAATCGATCGGTTAAAGGACAAATATCTGCACTCGTACCGCGCGGCAGGCGGTGATGGTGGCCGGGAGTACGACGAGGAAGACTGACTCAACGCGTCAGGTCCACAGCCGACAGGCCGGACGCCACACACACAGAATACTGAGCAGATAGCAATCGCGGGCGCCCGTTCAGGGTACCCGCGATTTATCTATGACCATCAGATTCTGCACCGGCCTCACTCTCTGGTGCGAACCGTTGTGGATCCGACTTCATAAAGCCGGACCATGCCCTGGGCACGAATGAAATATTGCAGAGAAACAGGATCCGCGAAATAGCTCTTCGGGGGCAATTTCGGATGCCAGCAGCGGAGCAGATTCGACCTCACCATACGGTGTAAAGCAGATTGCGTCGCCGTGTGGAACAGCGGATGTGTCTCGTCCCACAGAGGCGAGATTACTCCGGTTGTGCTTCGCGCGGAAACGTCAGCGACGCCAGCAAGGTGCGCAGCGCGTCCGTATCGAACGGCTTGACGATATGCATATCGAAACCGGCATCGAGCGCCCGCTGCTTATCGTCCTCAGTTCCCCATCCTGTCATCGCGATCACATACATCTCGTTGCGCCAGGCGAATGTGCGTGCGCGAGCAACGGCACCGTACCCGTCGAGCACCGGCATACCAACATCAAGCAGCACGACTTGCGGCCGTTGGTGCTCCATCTTCTCAAGCGCTTCCTCCCCGTTGCTTGCCAACTCAATGTCGTGTCCCATGTAATCCAGAACCATGCTCAGCGTCTCGAGCAGGTCAGCATTGTCGTCGGCCGCCAGAATACGCAGCCGTTTCCCTGCCGATGTTATCTCGCTTGCCATGGATTGGCCCTCATGCTGTGACATCTCGAAACACCTCCTGCAACACCTCCGGCGCCACCGGTTTAACGAGATGGCGATCGAATCCGGCCTCCCGCGATCGCTGTTTGTCGGCTTCCTGACTCCAACCACTGAGTGCGATAATCCGCATCTCGGCGCCACACTCTCGACTCCGCAACTCTCGGCACGCTTCGAGCCCGTCCATGACCGGCATACCGATGTCGAGCAAGGCGATCTGCGGGCGGAAAGCATCAGCGACGGCAACCGCCTCCCGCCCATCGCGCGCGATACGCACGTCGTGACCCAACAGCTGGAGCATCATCGCCAACGTGTCGGCCGCGTCGGTGTTGTCGTCGGCAACGAGCACCCTCAATGCGGCATCAGGAGGCCCGACAACGACCCTTGCGGCCTCGCTGGATGTGTCCTTCTCCTCCGTGGCGAGAGGCAAACGTGACGATGAACTCGGCGCCGTTGCCGCGTCCCTCACTGCGCGCCTCAATCGTTCCTGTGTGCATTTGCACCAGTCGCTGGGCCAGAGCGAGACCAATCCCGAGCCCGCCCTGGCCGCGGTTGTCCGATCGTTCGACCTGCGCAAAGAGGTCGAATACCTTGTCGAGCATCTCCGCCGGAATCCCATCTCCTTCATCGCGAACGCGTACCTCGATACTTCCATTGGTCTGCGCCGCTGACAACCAGATCCTGCCGCCGCGCAGAGAGTATTTTGCTGCATTATTAAGCAAATTCCCGAACACCTGCACCAGGCGCACGTGATCGGCCAGCAGCTTGATGGGAGTATCCGGAATGTCGACGAGCAGTGCTTGCCCGTTTGCGTCGATCAGGGAATGGCTTACTTCGACTGCGTTGTTCAGCACCTCGTGCAGTTCGGTCCACTGCTTTCGCATTGACAGCTTACCGCGCCCGATGCGACTGGCATCAAGAAGATCATCCACGAGACGCACCAGCTGACCCAACTGTCGATCGACAATGGATCCCGCCCGCAGAACGGCCTCGGGAGAGGGCGCGTCCCGCATGATCTGCAATCCGGAGCGAATCGGGGCCAGCGGATTGCGCAACTCATGGGACAGGGTAGCAAGAAACTCATCCTTTCGTCGGTTCGCTTCCGCGAGATCCTCAGCCACCCGGCGCAGTTGCTCTTCCAGATGGGTTCGCTCCGTAATGTCCACACCGGTCATCGCAAGGAACACCACCTTTGCGGACTCATCTTCCACGGGCAGCAGCGCCATATCAACGCAGCGCTCACTCCCGTCGGCCACAAAATACGTAAGCTCGCGCCTGAACATTTCACCCGACATCGCGGTGTCGACAGCTTGCTTCACAACAGCCCTGAGATCCGACCGGTCACCCCACCACGGTCCTTCCCATAACGCCTTGCCAATCATCTGATCACTTGTAAAGCCGCACCCCTCCCATGACGCGCGGTTCACATCAATCACGTTGCCGTCCAGATCAATCAAACCTCCGATGAGGCTTCCCTGATCGAAGAAGGCCCTGAACTTCGCGTGCGCCGCGATCGACTCCTGCTGTGTACGATGGTATTCCTCCTGCGCCTCCCGTGCCTCCGTAATGTCCTCAACCGTCGCGGATCTGTAGTTGCGGCCGCTGGCGGTGGGCAGGGTTGAGACCCGCGTCCTGCAGTGAAACCGGGAACCGTCCTTCCGCATGTGAATGGAGTCATACACATAATACCGTTCATCCTTCGCACGGCTGACATGATGGTTGAACTCTTCATGATCTTCCGGCGCCACCAAATCCTTCAGATCGCGGCTCCTGAGTTCGTCGACCTCGTATCCATGCATACTGGCGAATGACGGATTGACCAGATCG
>JBGTBX010000034.1:0-2014 GCA_041749115.1 Gemmatimonadaceae bacterium | reverse complement strand
GACGATCGGCTTGTGCGAGAGGAACGCTTCGAGCGTCACGTACCCGTAGTCCTCGTCGAATGGGCTGTAGATAACAGCGAGAGCGCCCTTGTACAGATCGACGAGGATCCGGGCGTCCACTGATCCAACGAAGTCGATGCGATCCGCCACGCCGAGCGATGCGGCCAAATCCTCGGTGCGCGCCCGCTGCGTGCCGTCGCCAACCACGATGAGACGTATGGGACGATCGACGTGCTGCATTGCGCTGACGGACAGACCGGGGCGCTTGATCGACTCGAGGCGCCCGACGAACAGCACGTAATCACCATACGACCCGCGGTCGAGACGATCGGCAAACGGGGGCGGATGATACAGCGCTTCTGCGGTCAGCCCGTTGTACTTCGACAGCCGATTCGCCGTGTTCTGTGCATTCGCAAACAGGCGGCGGCATTCGCCGAGCATTTTCGTGTCGAGCTCGATGAGCGTCTGTCTCAGGCCGACGTCCTCGTCGCTGTGCGAGAAGTCGCTGTACTCCGTTCCACACAGTTCGTACGCGGCGCGGTATTGATGAATGAGCCACGCAACCTTGTTGGGATGACGGACGAAATACGATGGAAACTTCGTGCCGATGACGAGATCGATTGGCGCGCCGTTGGACTCGCTCAGATCGATGAGGCGCCACGCCGAAGCATGCGCGAGAATTTCCCGCTTCGGATACCACTTGAACGGAATACTGACGAGTTCCGCCTGATACCCGTGAACCTGCAGTTGCTGATGGAGCGCGCGTACGTGGTACTCAGCGCCGCCGTGCACGAAGGGAACCTGTACCTCACAGACGATGACGCGGCGAATACCCATCAGTGGGAAGGCATTCTATATGGAGATTGGGTGATTGGTGATTGGGTGATCTTGGGCGATGTGGCGATGTGGGACGCTCCTGGACGAGCGTGGTCGGGCCATATCGCCCAATCACAATCACCCAATCTCCAATCACCCAATCTCCAATAAACTATCGACCGTGCTTTCACCGCAGTGGCGGACGCTCGTCGCCCCCACGCTGCACATCTGCATCCTGCTCTACGCCGCGCTGCTGCGCCTGGACGCGCTTTTCAAATCTGGGCCGCGGTGCCTTACGCGCTTGTGAGAGAGGCTTTCCGCTACGACGCTGCTGCCGGTTTCGTGGCGGGGTATCGAGTCACGATCCCCGCCGGTATCTTCGATCCTGGCGCCCAGCGTCTCGGGCTGCACTCAGACGCCGCGTTCAAATTCTGGTACGTGCGCATCGCGCCCCTATGAGTCACCGCGTTGTGATGGTGGCCTCATCGTATCCGCGGTTCCAGGGTGATTCCGTGGGCAGCTTCATGGAACCGATCGCGCAGGGCATTGCCGCGCGGGGTCATGAGGTGCACCTCGTCGCGCCATGGCACCCCAAATGGAACCGCCCCAAAATCGACCGCGGCGTCCACTTCCATCTGTTTCACTACGCGCCCGTGGAATCGCTGAACACCTTCGGCTTTGCCGAGGGCATGCGTGCTGATGTCCGGCTGCGCGCATCCGCCGTTGCGGTCGCTCCGGTGGCGCTTCTCGCCGGCTGGTTCAAGGCGCTACGCGTCGCGCAGAAGAAACGCGCGACCGTCATGCACGCACACTGGGTGATCCCGGGCGGGGTCATTGGCGCGGCCGCCGCCGGTTCTGTTCCGCTGGTCATCAGCCTTCATGGGTCTGACGTATTCGTCGCCGAGCGGCACCGTATCGCGCGCCTTGCCGCACGGACCGCGTTTGGCCGCGCGTGCTGGGTCACCGCCTGCAGCGAGGATCTTCGCTCCCGCGGCGCAGCGTTGGGCGCTGACACCGCACGGTCGAGTGTCATCCCGTACGGCGTGGACAGCGAGCGTTTCCGGCCCGATGCCGATCTCCGGTCACGCGGCCGTCGACTGCTTGGCATCGCTGATAATGTACCGCTGACTTTTGCGGTCGGACGCCTTGTCAAGAAAAAGGGATTCGAATATCTGATCGACGCCGCCGCCATGTTGAA
>JBGTBX010000033.1:0-56208 GCA_041749115.1 Gemmatimonadaceae bacterium | reverse complement strand
GGCGCGGCGAGGATCACCTGAGACCGCGTAGACGCTGTGAGGAGCCCGCGGATGGCCGCTGCGCGCTCCGGATCCAGTTCAGCAAACGGGTCATCGAGCAGCAGTACAGGTGAACGCTGCAGCGCACTGCACAGGACGGCGTGCTCAAGGAGTCGGAGGGCAATCGCGATGGTTCGCTGTTGTCCGGCACTGGCAAATGCACGTGCACTGCGGCCGGCAAGGGTGAGGGCCAGGTCTTCACGGTGGGGGCCACTCTGTGTGACGCCGCGACGAAGGTCGGCGGGTCGCCCTCGCGCGAGCGTTGCGATGAGAGCGGCTTCAAGCGCGTGCTCATCCGGCTCCCCCGCTTGGTCCATCCAGGAGACGTGTCGCATTCCCACCTCTCCCCGCTCGCCGATCGCACGGGTGATTGCGTTGATCTGTACAGCCGCCTCCATCACAAAACGGGCCCGCGCCCCAGTGATCACGGCTCCATGACGCGCCATGTCGGGTTCCCACGCGGCAACAGTCGGATCATTGACGCGACCCGTCGACGCCCGAAGTGCGGCGTTCCGCTGCATCAGCGCGCTGCGGTATCGCTGCAGCGAAACGACGTAACGACGAGAGATGGTTGCGAGGAGGACGTCCATGTACCTGCGTCGCTCCGGAGGCGAGCCGTTCACGAGGGCCACATCCCGTGGCGAGATCATCACAGACGGAACCGCTCCGAGCGCGTCAACAAGGCGTGGGACGACGACGCCGTCGAGTGAGACGCGTTTCTTTCGGGTACTGCGATCAATCCCGATGCCGATTCTGCCGACCGCGTTGTCTTTTGCGTCGATGGATACGTGACACGTATCGGCACCGAAACGAATCAGTTCTACGTCACGTGCCCCGCGCACAGATCGCAGTGCGTGCGCGCAGTATACCGCTTCGAGCAGATTGGTCTTTCCCTCCCCGTTTCGCCCGATCAAGGCGAAGCCCGCGTCGTCCGGCGTGAGATCGACGCGCACAATGTTTCGGAAGTCGCGCAGTGCGATACGCGAGATCGTCACCGCTGGAACGGCGATGGAGGGTGATGCGGCCGGGGTTCCGTCAGCGGGCGCCGTTGCCGCCATGGATTAACGTCCCGTAAACTGCGGTGCCCGCTTCTTCAGAAAGGCCTCGGTACCTTCTGCCATATCCGCCGAGCCTGACAATAAGCCGAAGTGATTGGCTTCGAGATTGAGGCCGTCGCTGAGTGAACCTTCCAGTCCATGGTTCACGGCCTCAATGCAGTGCGACAATGCCAGTGGGGCGTTCGCCAGCATGGCGTGCAGCATCGTGGTCACTGTGCTTATGAGTTCAGTTGCCGGCACGACTTTGTTCACCAGGCCGATACGGTGAGCTTCCGTGGCGTCGATCATCTCGCCCGTCAGGAGCAACTGCAGTGCGACGCCCTTGCCCACGAGCCGAGGCAGGCGCTGTGTCCCGCCGTACCCTGGCGCGAGGCCCAATTTGGCTTCGGGCTGTCCAAAGCGAGCAGCATCCGAAGCCACGCGCATGTGACACGCCATGGCCAGCTCGCAACCACCGCCTAACGCGAATCCGTTGACCGCCGCGATCACCGGTTTCGGTGAAGATTCGAACCGGCCGAAGATCGCCTGTCCCGCCGCTGACCGCTCCTTGGCTCGCTGTGGCGACTGCCCGGCCAGTTCCGATATGTCCGCTCCGGCGACGAAGGCCCGGCCGGCCCCGGTCAGGATAATGCCGCCTACGCCGCTGTCATCGACAAGCTGATCGATCGCCTCACCCAATTCCCTGATCGTTGCATCGTTCAACGCATTGAGTTTGTCCGGGCGATTCACGGTGATGGTGGCCACGCGGTCGGCGATGGCCAACGTCAGGTTTTCAAACGACATGTGGGGCGGGCTCCGTCAGGGTTCGATCGGAATCTAAGCATCCTCACCCATCGGCGTTCTCGCCTTGCCGGGCGCCGCGCAGCTACCTTGCCCTGTCATGAACCCTGTCCGAGCTGTGGACTGGTCTCCGGATCTCCGTGCCGTCCGAATCATTGATCAGCGTCGTCTGCCGCGTGACTTCGTCGAGCGGGATCTTCGGACCACGCCGGAGTTCTGCGAGGCAATCGGGTCGCTCGCGGTGCGCGGAGCCCCGGCGATCGGGATCTGTGCAGCGATGGGGCTCGTGGTGGTGACAGTGGAAGACACGCACCGACCGCTGAGCGACTTTCGAGAGGTTGTCGCTGGCGTGTCGGCTCGGCTTGTGGCCACTCGACCGACCGCTGTGAACTTGTCGTGGGCCGTGACACGCGTGCAGGGGGCGGCGAACGCTCATCACGCGGACGCGCGTACGGCATGGACGGCGATGCGCGCTGAGGCTGACGCGATTCTTCAGGAGGATCGCGCCATGTGCGAGGCGATCGGAGCACACGGCCAGCATTTGATCGGCGACGGCATGTCGGTGCTCACCCACTGCAACGCCGGATCGTTGGCCACGGGTGGCATCGGCACGGCGTTGGCACCCATTTATTCAGCTGTGGAACAGGGGCGGCGGGTTCACGTCTTTGCCGACGAAACTCGTCCACTGCTGCAGGGAGGTCGGCTCACCGCCTGGGAGCTCACGCGTGCTTCGATTCCGGTGACGGTGATTGTGGACGGTGCGGCCGCTGGTTTAATGCGTGCGGGCCGCGTGGGTCTCTGTATTGTCGGCGCGGATCGCATTGCGGCGAACGGAGACGTGGCCAACAAGATCGGCACCTATGCACTGGCCGTGGCCGCCAAACATCACGGCGTGCCGTTCTATGTGGCAGCACCGAGTTCAACGATCGATGCAGACACGCCATGCGGCGACGACATTGTCATAGAGCAACGTGCGCGCGAAGAAGTTGAGGGTCCCGCCGGTGCCGAAGTTGTCGCCCGTGACGCGGCGGTCTACAATCCGGCGTTTGATGTCACCCCCGCGGCACTGGTGACCGGTATCATTACGGAAAGTGGTCTCCACACCCCTCCTTTCAATTTTGCCAGCTGAGGAGTACCAGATGAACGTTCAGTCGTCGGCGGATGCCACGGAGCAGAGTGCCGCTCCGCCGTGTGTTCTGGCCCTGGATCAGGGCACCACGGGCAGTACCTGCCTCATGATTCGCGCCGATGGTCTCGTGGTGGGCAGAGGATATCGCGAGATCACGCAGCATTTTCCGAAACCCGGCTGGGTGGAGCACGACGCCAACGAAATCTTCGCCAGCACTGTCGCCGCCGCCCGCGATGCAATGCGTGAGGCGGGCACGGTGCCGGCAGCCATTGGAATCACCAATCAACGCGAGACCGTGGTGTTGTGGGATCGCGCGACCGGAGCGCCGGTGTCGAGAGCCATTGTATGGCAGGACCGTCGCACAGCGGCGCGGTGCGAGGAGTTGTTTGGGGAGCGCGCCATGATCGCGCAGAAAACGGGATTGGTGGTGGACGCGTATTTCTCCGCATCGAAGATTGAATGGTTGCTGCGCTCCGACGCCACCCTCGCCCGTCGGGCGGCGGAAGGGCAAATCCTTGCCGGCACAATCGACACGTGGTTGATCTGGAAGTTGACGAACGGAGCGGTGCACGCCACCGACCCCACCAACGCGTCGCGCACGATGCTGTATGACATTAACACATTCAGCTGGAGCAATGAGCTGTGCCGACTGTTTGGGGTGTCGCGGGACATGCTCCCGGACGTGCGCCCTTCGTCTGGTGATTTCGGTGTGGCGAACGCGGAACACCTGGGTGCCGAAATTCCGATTCGGGGCGTCGCGGGCGATCAACAGGCGGCGTTGTACGGTCAGGGGTGCTGGAGACGCGGTGAGGGAAAGAACACGTATGGCACCGGTGCGTTCCTGTTGTTTAATGCCGGACCAGACCGGCCCACCGAGGGCGGAGGACTGCTGACCACCGTGGCCTGCGGGCCACGGGGAGAGCCGGTGTACGCGGTGGAGGCCGCAATTTTTATCGCCGGAGCGGCCGTGCAATGGCTGAGGGATGGCTTGCAGATCGTTGAATCGGCGTCTGATACGGAGGCGCTCGCACGCTCCATTGAAAGCAATGACGGGGTCTTCTTTGTGCCGGCACTGGTGGGTCTTGCGGCCCCGCACTGGGAGCCGGACGCGCGCGGTACGATTGTCGGAATCACGCGAGGCACGACGCGCGCACACGTCGTGCGAGCCGCGCTCGAGGCCATTGCGTACAGCACCGGCGACGTCGTGGCAGCCGTACGTGAATTCGCCGGACTCACCGTGGAGACACTGCGCGTAGACGGCGGTGCGACGGCCAACGACTGGCTCATGCAGCGTCAAGCGGATGTGCTGGGGTGCGAGGTCTTCCGACCGGACATGCTTGAGACGACGGCGCTGGGTGCAGCGGGCCTGGCCGGCCTCGCCGCCGGCGTGTGGTCCAGCCCCGAAGAGTTTATTGGAGCGCGTAACTTCACGCAGTTCTCCCCGGCTGCGGATCGATCGGCAGTGCGTGAGGACTATGCGGGGTGGGCCCGGGCGATGCGAGCGTCGCTCAGCTGGGCGCGCGACCGTGCCTGACGATTGCGCGACGACCGTTGGCATGCGACAATAGACCGGCGCACCTTCCACGCGCCCTTCACCGCTTTGCAATGAGTGAATCTGAACTTTCTCCACGACCGGAACGAAAGAACCTGTTGCTCCGCATGCTCATAAACGAGATGTTGACGCAGGTGCGCGATCTCAGGAATGAGGCGACTCCGATGTCGCCCCTTGAGCGCGAACAGGCGGAAGAGGCGCTGGAGCGCATCATGATTCAGGTGCGCTCTGAAGCGGTGCGCGGGACCTCTGACTGATCGCCGCATAACGCGGGGCGTCGCATGACCGCCGGGACTACAGCCATCTGGTCGGCTGCTGCGTTTGCTTTGCTGGCGCTTATCTCGAGCGTGAGTGAGCGCCGGTCGGAATACGCCGGCGGGTTGCTCGCTCTTGCCACCGCGATGGCAGCGATTGCTGTCGGTCTCCTGCTGAATGCTTTCGCGGGTGAGGACCTCGCCGTCAGAGCAGTTGCGCAGCACAGCGCATTGGGGTTGGCGAGCGGGCAGCGCTTGTTGGCGATATGGGGCAGCCCGCCGGGCGCGGCGCTCGGTGCTGCCGTCGTGGTGGGCATAACGGGCCTGTTGATCTCGCGGAAAGCACACACCGGAACGGTGCTGCCGGCCTATGCGGCGTTCATGTGTACGTTGGTCAGCGTTCCAGTAATGCAGAGTCCGCTCGCGTTGCTGGGCTTTGTTCCCGCCGATGGTCTCGGCGCATCGTTGGTCCTCCAGCAGCCGGTCTTTCTCCTCAGCATCGTCGGCATACTGACGTTGGCGGCAACGGCGCCGTACACGCTCGGGGTGGCCGTTGCCCCGGGGATGCGATCTCGCGAGCAAACGCACTGGCGATCTGCCTTGATGACGCTCGTGGCCGCCGGATTCACCGTGCTGACCTGGTGGTATGCCACCGTCGCCGCTGGATTAAGCCGCGCACAGTCGCCGCTTGCCCTGCAGAGCGGCTACGGCGCCCTGCTTGTGGTCGCGATGGTCGTGGGTGTCCGCATCCTCTATCTCGCAGGTCCTCGTGACCTCAAGGCGTCAACGCGAATGGCCGGGGTGGCTGTCGCAGTTGCCGCGCTGGCGATGCTGCTTGCGGCGCCGTCGCCCCACAGCACACAACGAGCCGTTCAACTCCTCGCGGTTGCGTCGGCGCTGTTGGCACTAATCGCCCTCGTGCTGGCTTTGCGCGAAGCGGACTCCAGCTCCGACACAACACCCGCCGCCCTGCGAATCATGTGGCCGGGGCGGGCCGTACGGGGAGCGCCCGGGGTGCTCGTGCTTCTTTCGCTCAGCTGCACCGCTGCAGCGCTGATCGGCAGCAGCTTAACCAGGGAATCACGGACCGAGGTGGCGCCCGGTCAGTCGCAAACCGTCGCAACGGCAGTGACGCTCACACACCTCGGAATTTCACGCTTCGAGGTGAGTGGCGGGCAAATCGTGGCGGTGGCCCTCGATCGTAGCGGCACGCTGCGGCAGGCCCAGCGCCGAGAGCTTGTCAGTGTACGAGGGGAACGCCTCGGCCCGCTGGTTACGCCGCCAGCCATGTTCATAAACCTTCGCTTCACCGTCACAGTGTGGCTTGAGGAGATTCTCAGGGAAGACGCGGTGCAGCTTACCGTGCGCGTGGTACCGCTTGCAATGCTCTGGCCGGTCGCGGTCGTCCTGTTGCTCGCGGCAGCGGTCGCGTTGTTCGGCAGAAAAGGTGAACCCACGTGATCCCGGTCCTCATCATCGCTGCGGCTGTGCTTATCGCCATATTGATCTACCAGCGGCCACTCCGCAACGTGGGTCATGAGCAAATTAGGAGCGTTGATCAACTCCTGACAGCGCTGGCGTCAACGCGCCCTCTATGCCCAGCCTGCGGTCCTCGGCCGGAGCCCGCGGCGCGCTATTGTTCCCGCTGCGGGAGGTCATTGAGCGGGAAGCACGCGAGTGGCAGCGCCCGGTCATAACTAAGCGGCGGGTGTGCCAGCTCGAGACCGTACGCACTCACCGCAATCACGCTCGAGACCTTGCGCACTTACCGCAATCACGCGCGATCGAGGCCGGGCGCAGTACCACAATCACGCGCGCTCGAGCGACTCAAGCCGTCGCTGTGCATAGGCCAGCGGAACAAACGTCGCGATCATGCACAGAACGGCGGCCAGTCCGAAACCAATGATCATGCCCGTCACGTCGGGTTCGGCGCCTGACGCGCGTGCACTGAGATATCCATAGACCGGTCGGGCTTCCACCACGATGATCGCGCCAATCAGACACACCGCGCTCATCATAAAGAGCAATCCGCCAAAGGATGTCGGAATCTGCGCCGCGTTCTCCGTCTCGAAGCGCGGATATGCCGCGCCGAAACCCATCGCCATGCCGCTTAACGCAAACGTCATCATGGTGATGGTGAGTACCGATACCGCGAACATAAATGCACTTACCTGCAACAAGGTATTGGTGACGCCGATAATAATGAGCGCGAGGACAAGCAGAGGAAGCGTGCCCACCCAGTATTTGGCCCACAGTAACTCCCGCATGGCCAACGGGCTTGACCGGATCAACCACCATGCGCGACCCTCAAGACTCACGGCGGGAAACACAAATCGCGCCGCGATCGACGCGAGCACAAATCCCCCCAGGGCCATGTTCAGAAAGGGAATAAGGTTCACGATAAAAAACGTGATGCCTTCGCCGGACAGCGGCAGGAACTTGATGTTTACGATGTATACCACAATCAACACGCCCAGCAGAATCAACTGCGACCACTGTGTGGTATCGCGAAAGAAGAGGCGGATCTCCTTCGCGATCAGTTCCTCGCGACGTACGCCCAGCATGGCAAGTACCCGGAACCGCCTGCGCCCGGCAGAGGCCGGACTGGCCGCCCGTTGTCCCCACTCTCCTGTGCTTTGCTGAACCCCACCTGATACAGCCGCCGATGCAGCAGGGCGCCCAGCACAACAAATGCCGCGGCTGTCGACCACAGCAGATAGAGCGGCAAGTAATCGAACTTCCAGGTCAGCCATCCCATCAGCGTCTGCTGCACCCATTCACTCGGCAAAAGAGGCGACGCGGGGCCGCGCAACACCGCAATAAAATCCACGAGTGACCGAAAGCCTTCGGGCCTGGCCAGCTGCTCAGGTCGCATCAGGCGAAGCAGAACCACCACACCCGCGCCGGCGAGTACGGTGATCACACTCAGAATATCCTTCGTTCGCCGGGCGGGAAATACATTGACCAGAATCAACGTTACGGCGCTGCCGACGACGGCCGGCAGCAGGATAAACGGAATGAATGCCGCCAGAGCGATGCCAATAAATCCGATGCCGCCTTCATACACAATTCCGTACGCGGCAAGAATAGGAATAGCGAGCAACACCACCATCCAGCTGGAGTGCAGCGTGGTCTCAGCGAGCTTCGCGCCATACAATGTGAGCCAGTCCACCGGGCTGGATGCGAGCATGTCCAGATCTCGCGCCAGAAAAAAGCTGGAGAGGGCAGTGATGACGTTCGAGAGCAGCAGGATGGACGTAAACGCCAGCAGGAGCACGCCTAACAACTTGCCGGCAAGCAACGGACCGATCTCTGGCACCCCTTTGAAATAGCCGAGCACACGATAGACCGCACCGAACGCGAACGACCAGAAGGCGAGGCCGATGGCCGACAGGAGCAGCATGCGACCGACACGTCCCTTTTCACCCTGCGCTGCACGAGCACGCGCCGTCAGCCACTTGGGCGACAACACGTGCCAGACAGAAACGCCGGGTGAGGATTTCCGCTGGACAATGCGACCGCCGGCGGGAGTGTAACCGGTATTAGGCTGGAGTCTGTGCGAACCGCTCAGGAGTTTATGGCGTGCAACAAGGCCGGGATTCGGCCCGTCAGGCAAGGTGGCACCACGGATAATCTGCAGCGGTTCGCTCATCGGCCGCGCACACCGCGATGGCTATGCATCGAGCACCTCGGCAAGTTCGCGCGCGACGCTGTCGCCGGTCAGTCGAAGGAAAATCTGTTCCAATCCCTCATCACCGTGTTCGGCACCCGCCTGCAACTCCGCCATGGTGCCGCACGCCTGAATGTTGCCACGCTGAATGATTGCGATCCGGTCGCACATGGCCTGCGCGACCTCGAGCGTATGGGTCGACATCATGATGGTGTGTCCGCGACGTGTGTATTCCCTGAACAGATCCTTCAGCACGCGCGCGGACTTGGGGTCGAGCCCCACCATGGGTTCATCAACGACGATAACGTCGGGGCGGTGCACGAACGCGCTGGCAATGATCAACTTCTGACGCATACCGTGGCTGTACGACTCAACCAATTCGTTGCCCCACTCTTCAAGGTCGAATAGCGCCAACAGTTCACGGCCCCGATGCTCCACATCAGGTCCTGTCTGCGAATAGAGCCCCGCCACAAATCTCAGGAACTCCACGCCCGTAAGTTTGTCGTAGATGAATGGACGGTCCGGGATGAATCCGAGTTTGGATTTGGCAGCCATCGGATCCGCGATCAAATCGGCACCGGCAATCCGGATCTGACCGACGGTCGGTTTGAGAATGCCGGCGATCATCCGCATCGTCGTCGTTTTGCCGGCGCCGTTCGGGCCAAGGAAACCGAAAAGTTCTCCGCGCGGAACGGTCAACGAGATATTGTCGACCGCCGTAAACGAGCCGTAGCGCTTCGTCAGATTAACGATCTCGATCATCTGATTGTGGAGTCCGGGGAAGGTTGAGAGGGTGCTGCCGAAGTCATGATGGCACGTACATTAAGACGCGCGATCAGTCGCTCCAGTTCTGCGTCACTGTCCGTTACTGCGGTAAAAAGCCGCACGTGCCCAGCGTCCGCGGGGAAATCACCAAGCGAGGGATCGGCAGGGATCCACGCATCGCCGAGGAGTACCTCGGCCCACTGCCAGGGGCGCACGGATTCAGCGCGCACGAGCACACCGCTCACACGCCGCGCCGGCATCCCGAGAGATCGGGACATGGCCACAAAGAGATTCGTGTGCCTTCGGGCGTCGCCTGATCGCGAGCGGATCGCTTCAAGCGCGCTGGGGCGCCCATCAACGGCGTCGCGCGAGATCGAATCCGCAATCCAGCGTGAAAGCGCCGATGCCACGCGCCGTGGGTCGGGGTCGCCCGCCCGAATACGCATCGCCAGAGCCTTCACCGCGGGTTCCTCCACTTCAAGCAATGGTTCAACGCGAAGATCGCGCACGTGTTCGGCGCGAAATGAGCGATGCGGCGGCAGCCAGTAGCCGGTTGACGTCGGGAGCGTGGCGCGAATGACGCGCAACGTGTCGTTGCTCAGCTGTTGCCACGGCCCGGCTACGTTGAGCTGCGCAATGTTCAGCTGCCCGAGTGCGACGCGGGATTGTTCGATGTTCGCACGAAGCGGCCAGAGCACGGGTGCGTCAGCTGCCTCTGCTGCCGCACGTGAAAGGGGACTCGATGTACGCCAGTTCTCAAACGCAAGTTCGTATGCCGTGCGCCGCAAAACGGCTGACGACGCACCCGCGCAATGTGTGCGACAGGCGATGCGCCGGGAGAGAATGGGGCGGCCCTGAGGATCAATCCAGATGTCAACGTCGCCATCGTCGGCGCTGACGCGCCATCCACGCACAGTATCCGCGTGTGCACCGAGCCATCGTCTGGTCGACGAATCCCAGGCGGCGCTGTCAACGACGATGAACAGTGATTCGGCGGCAACCGTAAAACGCATCCGCCTGATCGCCAACGACTGGTCGTCGAAGACGTCGTAGGTATGTTTGGACCCCACCGATGGGCGATCGCCGAGGGCGATTGCCGTGGGTACCAGGCCAGCGAGCAGCAGGGGTGGTCGAAATGCGTGCGTGCTGCTGTCGTCCACGCCGCCGCGCGTTTGGATCAGGAGTGCTTGCGAATCACTCGTCACGACGAGGCTCGCCGTCGTGCGATTCCCGCGTCCCCCGCGAGAAACGCTTACCTGCTGCAGTTTCAGTCCCCGCGAGTATCGGGCCTCGGTTTGTGAGACCTCACGAACCATCGCCTGGCCTTCCCGTCTGTCCCGCACCGCATAGTCAGTGATCAGGAGTCCGCCGGGAACGGTGTCGACGGTGACAGACGCGAACCCGACGTGACGCTCGTCCTGCTCCTCAGAGAAATACACGGCGCCGGGCGCGAGCCGTACGGCCGCCTCCGCAAGACGGTCCGACGCGGTTCTGTTCAGCTGTCGCTGCACCAGCACCCCCAAACCGGCACCCCATGCCGCGAGCGTCACCACGGCCAGAAAGCCTCGTCCGGTCATGTTTTGTCCGATGGCGAGGGTTCGAACGAAGGCATCTGGAGTGAGGGACGCGGGTCAGCAGTTATTCGGTCCGGTCAAGTACCGCGGCCGACGCGCAATCACGGGAGACGGGCGCTCACAGTCAGGACAGGCGGCCGGAGGCAGACGTCACAGCCAACGCGAATGACCGCGGCTCCTTGAAGACAGCCGACCTTTCGGCGAATATTCGGGGCTATGGCTGAAGATGCGCTTATCGTCAGGGGTGCTCGCGAGCACAACCTGCAAAATATTGATGTAACCATCCCCCGGGATCGACTCACCGTCATCACCGGGTTATCGGGATCGGGTAAATCGTCCCTGGCTTTCGACACGATCTACGCGGAAGGACAGCGTCGGTACGTGGAGTCGTTGTCGGCGTATGCTCGGCAGTTCCTCGGCCTGATGGAGAAGCCCGACGTCGACTCGATCGAGGGCCTGTCACCGGCCATTTCGATCGAGCAGAAAAGCGCCGGCCACAACCCGCGCTCGACCGTCGGGACTGTGACCGAGATCTACGACTACCTTCGCCTCCTTTTTGCGCGAGTCGGGATACCGCACTGCGCTGAGTGTGGCGCAGCCGTGGAACGGCAGAGCCCGGGCCAGATCGCGGACGTGGTCATGACGTGGCCCGAAGGCACGCGGATCGAGGTCATGGCTCCGCTCGTTCGGAGCCGGAAGGGAGAGTTCCGCGAGCTGTTTGAGACGGCCAGAAAACAGGGGTTTCTTCGTGCTCTCGTTGACGGAGAGTTGATTGAACTGGCGAATCCGCCAAAATTGAATAAGCGGCAGAACCATGATATCGCCATCGTGGTGGATCGCGCGGTAGTCAAAGAGGCCGATCGTACGCGTGTTGTCGACTCGATCGAAACTGCGCTGCAGCTGTCGGACGGCCTGGTCGAAGTGGTGCGGCATCAGGACGGGGGCGAGCGTACCGTCTCGCTGTTCTCCGAGCGATATGGATGTCCCACCTGTGGCACGTCGCTGCCTGAGTTGGAGCCACGATATTTTTCGTTCAACTCCCCGTTCGGGGCGTGCCCGTCTTGTGGTGGACTTGGTACCCGTCGCGAGGTCAGTGAAGAGCTGATCCTCGGTGATCACGGTGTGACAATACTCGAAGGTGTGGTACTCCCCTGGGGCGAGCCCGATGGATACCTCCGTCGGGTGATTCTTCCGGGGTTGGCCACGCAGCTCGGCTTCTCGCTCACGACGCCATGGGGGCAGATCCCCCAGAGCGCCAGGTATGCTTTGTTGTATGGGTCGGGGGCGACGGTGGCGGCAGCGCCAGCTAAAACAAAACGCAAAAAGCGCAAAGGCGCAGACGATGCGTCGGCAACGTGGGAGGGAATACTCGCGTCCGTTGAACGTCGCTACCATGAAACGAGTTCGGACTCCGTACGCATGGAACTCGATCAGTACATGGTCGTGCGTTCGTGCAACGGGTGCGGCGGACAGCGGCTCAAACCCGAATCGTTGGCCGTAACCGTCGCCGGTCGTTCGATCGGTGAGATCTGCGAGCTCTCGATTTCGGATTCGCGGCAGTTCTTCGAAGGAGTACCACTGCGGGCAGCGGGACGCCCCGGCCTCAATCCCGAGATCGCGGCGCCAATTCTCAAGGAAGTGCTCGAGCGTCTGCGCTTTCTCAATGATGTCGGGCTTGACTACTTGACGTTAGGCAGGGCGGCCGAATCGTTGTCGGGAGGCGAGGCACAGCGCATCAGGTTGGCCACGCAGATCGGTTCGCAACTGGTTGGTGTCCTCTACATCCTGGATGAACCCTCGATCGGGCTTCATCAACGTGACAACGAGCGTCTGCTTGGTACGCTCAGACACCTGCGCGATCTTGGGAACACCGTCATCGTGGTTGAGCATGACGAGGAAACCATCCGAGCCGCTGACCACGTGATTGATCTCGGCCCACGGGCAGGGAAACACGGCGGTGAGGTGATCGCCTTCGGCGGTGTAGACGATATTCTTGCGGCCCCCAACTCGCTGACCGGGCAATATCTCAGCGGCAAGCTGTCCATACCGGTGCCATCCCCGCGCCGCGCGATCGACAAGGAGCGTATGCTCCGCATCGAAGGTGCGACCGAACACAATCTGCAGAACCTTACCGTTGATATACCGCTGGGCGCTTTCGTCGCGATCACCGGTGTGTCGGGTTCCGGCAAGTCCACGCTGGTTGAGGACATTCTGCACCGTGCGTTGGCCCGTCACTTCTACAGAGCCAGAGTCATTCCCGGAGAACACGTTCGCGTGACCGGTCTGCACCACATTGATAAAGTCATTGACATCGATCAGTCGCCGATCGGCCGGACGCCTCGATCAAACCCCGCAACGTATACCGGCATTTTCACTCCGGTTCGTGAACTCTTTGCGCAGATGCCCGAAGCGCAGATCCGCGGCTACGGTCCGGGACGTTTCTCGTTTAATGTGAAAGGCGGGCGTTGTGAATCGTGTCAGGGTGACGGCTTAGTGAAGATAGAGATGCATTTTCTTCCCGACGTCTACGTGCCATGTGACGTGTGCAAAGGGAAGCGCTACAACCGCGAGACCATGGAAGTGCTGTTCCGCGGGGTGAACATCTCTGAAGTGCTCGATATGACGGTCGAAGAAGGGAAGGAGTTCTTCGAGAACCAGCCGCGCATTGCGCAGAAGCTCAAGACGCTGGACGAGGTTGGACTCGGCTATATGCACCTCGGCCAGAGTGCCACGACGCTCTCAGGCGGTGAGGCACAGCGCGTGAAACTTGCCAGTGAATTGTCCAAGCGCGATACCGGCCGCACGCTCTACATTCTCGATGAGCCAACAACAGGTCTTCATTTTGAAGACGTGCGCATGCTGCTCGAGGTGCTCCACCGGCTGGTGGATCGTGGAAATACCGTACTGGTTATTGAACACAACCTCGATGTGATCAAGACTGCCGACTGGATCGTGGATCTCGGTCCTGAAGGGGGCAACAAAGGGGGGCGTGTTGTGGCCCAGGGTACGCCCGAGGAGGTTGCCGCAATCGACGAGTCGTACACCGGACAATTCCTCAAGGCCATGCTCGCCTCCCGCGCAGCCAATCCCCCTCGCGCTTCGCGCAAAAAAGTACAGCGGGCTTGACGATTCTGTTCTCCCTGATCACTTTGCCTCTATGAGCAACATGATGCGATCCAACGCGTGGTGGTGGCCCCCGACATGACGGAGGCCCGGCGCGTCGCATTGCATTAATCCACGCCATTATTTTTCAGCCCCCGTCTCGATCCATCCACGAGCCGGGGGCTTTTTGTCGCTCGTGACACCCTGAACCCACCCGTCCCATGCAGCCGCCATTTGATATTCCCGGAGATCTCGACACTCCGGTCTCCGCCTTTCTCAAGCTGGCTCCCCTGTCGCCGCACTTCCTGCTCGAAAGTGTGGAGGGGGGCGAACGCGTCGGCCGGTATTCGTTCATCGGTTTTGGGGAGTGCCGCGAGCTTCGCATCGATGCCGCCGGCGCTCGGCTGGATCAGTCCCTTCGCGACAGGCCCGATTCGGCCGAGGCCTACAAAGCGTTGATCAGAGAAGCGCTCGCCGGCATTCGCTCACCGCAGATCACGGATTCGCACATCCCATTCAACGCCGGGCTCGTCGGCTACGCGTCCTTCGATGCCGTCCGCTACTTCGAACGTCTGGAGCGGCCGCACACCGGACCGCAGGATGTGCCCGACGCACATTATATCGCGCCCAGGAGCGTGCTGGTTTTTGATCACGTCAAGCGTGCGATTGGTCTGCTGCACGATGGAGGGGAGGCACAACGCCGTTCGCTGCGCCACGAAGTGATTCAGGCCCTCGGGTCGGGGATCCCTCAGGCAGCGCGACAGGGCCGCTGCGCAGCGCCGGTGCCGTCGCTGACGCGCTCCGAATTCCTTGATCGCGTCGGGGTGGTGCAGGAGCATATTTCCGCCGGCGACGTGTATCAGCTGGTGCTGAGTATTCAGCAGAAGGGAGAACATTCGCTCGATCCCTTTCAGGTGTACCGTGCGCTGCGACTGATTAATCCGTCCCCGTACATGTTCTATCTCTCGTTAGGCGATGTGCAGGTCGCGGGATCGTCGCCCGAGGCGTTGGTCCGGCTGCAGCAGGGCAAGGCCCAGTTGCGGCCTATTGCGGGCACGCGCCCCCGCGCGACCGATCCTGCGGTGGACTCGGAGCACGAGCGGGCACTCCTGGCCGACGAAAAAGAGAACGCGGAACATGTCATGCTTGTGGATCTCGCGCGCAATGATCTCGGCCGTGTCGCGGCACCCGGGTCGGTCCGAGTGCATCCATACAAGACCATCGAGCGGTACAGTCATGTGATGCACATGGTGTCAGGGGTCGAGGGAGAACTCGCCCCGGGCACCGATGCCGTTGACCTCTTCGCGGCGGCGTTTCCCGCCGGTACGCTCGTTGGTGCACCCAAGGTCCGCGCGATGCAATTGATCGACGAACTTGAGCCGGTGCGGCGCGGACTATACGGTGGCACGGTTGGCTACTTCGGTGCCAATGGTTCAATGGATCAGGCGATCACGATACGCACGGTCGTTATGCGGGGCGATCAGTACACCTATCAGGCTGGAGCCGGTATTGTGGCGGACAGTGATCCGGTCACGGAGTATGCGGAGGTGCAGGCGAAAAGTGCGGCGATGGCTCGCGCGCTCGCACTCGCGACCACACGCACGGAGGCGCGCGTCGCATGACACACGTATTGCTTATCGATAACTACGATTCATTTACCTGGAACCTTGTGCAGGCCTTTCAGATGTGCGGGGCACGTGTGACGGTCAAGCGCAATGACACGATGTCCGTGGCAGACGCCGCCGCGTTGAGGCCAACGCACCTGTGCATCTCCCCCGGACCGGGGAATCCCTCATCAGCAGGAATTTCCGTCGACATGGTTCGTCACTTCACGGGGGAAATTCCGATCCTCGGTGTCTGCCTCGGGCACCAGGCAATCGTGGAGGCCTTCGGCGGAAAAGTTGTGCGTGCGCCTCGACCTATCCATGGAAAGGCGTCCGACGTCTCGCATGACGGCGCCGGCGTGTTCAACGGTTTGCCGAGCCCGTTTGCCGCAGGGCGATACCACTCTCTCGTCGCCCAGGGTGATCAGCTTCCGGCCGCGCTGGTGGTTTCTGCGCGCGCGGCCGATGGTCAGATCATGGGCGTGCGGCATATCGAACATTCAATAGAAGGCGTCCAGTTTCACCCGGAAAGCATTCTCACTCCCAACGGGCAGCAATTGCTGGCTTCGTTCCTGCTGCTCGGCCATGCGCTGGAAGCTCTGCCTGTCGGTGCAAGTTCTCATGCCCTATCTTGATAGCCGTCGGCACAGGAATTCTGCGGAAACCTCCGCGGCCATATCCCCGTAGAGGGAACGACTCACAACGGCAGACGCTCAAATGTTAACGACAGACGACCTCGAGTCCTTTCTCGATCGACTCTCGAATGACGGCTCGACGTACTTCGAAGCTGAAGCGGGTACGTGGGTCGTACACCCAGGCGGACAGCAGGACCTCGACGTCGTGGTGCATCACAGCCCACCCGTTGTGGTGTTGCGCGTGAAGGTGATGGACGTCCCAACGGATGAGGTGCGCAGCGCCGATCTCAACCGCCGCCTCCTCGAATTGAATGCGACGGATCTGGTCCACGGGTCATACGGAATCAGTGACGGAGCAATTGTACTGACTACTGCCCACGAGTTGTCTCATCTGGACTACGAGGAATTCCAGGTAAGCTACGAGAGCATGACGGTCGCTCTCGCCACTCACATGCGCGAACTGGCTTCGTTCCGAGAGGACGCCTAGCAATGGGAATTTTTGATCGCATCGCATCTCTCATCAAGTCGAACATCAACGACTTGATCTCCCGCTCCGAAGAGCCGGAGAAGATGCTGAATCAGATCGTGACGGAAATGCGCGACCAGCTGGTGAAGGCGAAGCAGCAGGTCGCCGCCGCCATCGCCGACGAAAAGCGTCTCCGCGACCAGGCCGACAGCGAAGTGAAAGCTGCACAGGACTGGGAACAAAAAGCCATGGTCGCCATTCAGCAGGGGCGTGACGATCTTGCCAAACAGGCGCTCGTCAGGCACGGCGAACATCTCGCGCATGCCGCGCAGCTTGAGCAGACATGGGAAACGCATCAATCGGAGACCGAAAAGCTCAAGAACGCACTCCGCGATCTCAACGATCGTATCGAAGAAGCCAAACGCAAAAAGAATCTGCTGCTCGCCCGTCAGCGGCGCGCCCAGGCGCAGAAGCGCATTCAGGAGACGATGTCCGGCCTGTCCGAGAAGTCGGCCTTCGAGGCCTTCAATCGGATGGAAGAGCGCATCGATCAGAACGAACGCATGCTCAAGGCGTCGAGCGAGATCGAAGAAGAGTTCACCGGCGATAAGCTGTCGCACGATTTCAAGCAGCTGCAGAAAGTTGCCGGCGCCGCCAACGCGGACTCGCAGTTGCTCGCGCTCAAGCAGAAGATGGGCCTTCTGCCCAGCGGTGCTCCTCCGGTGAAGCGTCAGCTGGGGGCCGGTTCAATCCCCGCTGACGTCGTCGATGCCGAACTGGAAGAAGAGCGGGGCGATAGCGCCTAACGTGATGGAGCGCGCGGAGACGAACGCAACGATTCGTGCCCGTCTTATTCCGGTTCTCGCGACAATTGCACTTACGGTTCTGCTGCTGTGGCTTATTGGCACGGCAGCAGATCTGTTTTTATTGCTGTTCGTCGCGGTCCTTTTCTCGCTTTTCCTCGGAGCCGTCTCTGACGCGATCGTTGGCCGCACAGGCATACCGCGTGGCGCGGCCTTCGCCGTTGCCTTCGGACTCAGCATTGGCGCGGTTGTCGCGCTGGTCACGCTCCTGATACCTCCCGTTGCCGAGCAAACCCGTCAGCTCGCCGGCAATCTTCCGAGATTCGTCGCGGCGTGGCAGGGTTGGATCGAACGAATGATGGTGACCTATCCCGGGCTCCGTGAGCTCTGGTCCGAGGAGTCGGGCACCATTGTGGGCAATCTGGTTGCTCAAGCTGAGGGAGCACTCGGGAATGTTCTTCCCCGGGTCGTGGGACTCGGGCACCTCGTCGTGAACGTCGTTTCGGTTGTTGTGATGTCCGTGTTTTTGGCGTTGCGACCGGCGCACTATCGCGAGTGGCTTATTGCGATGTTCCCTCCGGTCCGCCGCGGCATGGTTCGCGATGTGTTGGCGGATTTAGCGCACACGCTCAGGCAGTGGATCGTCGCGCAGCTTCTTGCGATGACGATTCTCGCCGTGTTGACCGCCTTTGGTCTCTACATGCTGGGTGTGCCCTACTGGCTGACGTTTGGCGTGTTCACCGGCGCTGTGGCGATCGTACCGTTTTTCGGCACGTTGATTTCATCGGTGCTGCCGGCGCTGTTCGTTCTCGGGGGCGATGGCTTCGCCGGATTTGATGCGGGGACGCACGCGTTGCTTGTTATGGCGCTCGGTTTTGTGATTCACGTGGTCGAGGCCAATCTGGTGGTGCCGTTGTTGACCCAGGCCAAGGTCGAGATTCCACCCGTATTGAGCATGATGTCGGTGCTGATCGTGGGTCGGTTGCTCGGTGCAGCCGGATTGTTGATTGCGGTCCCGTTGCTGGCGGTGTGCATTGTGCTGGTTAAGCGGGTGCTGATCCAGGAGGTCTACGGCGTGGACGCTTTGCCGGAGGTTCTGGCGACCGTGGCTCCGCCGCCCGCCGACTCTGGTGGTTCGCCTCAGGCAGCGGCTTCGGCCGAGGCTCCGACGTCGTAGCAGAAATCGCCCGAGGCAGTGCGAAGGGCAGGGCGCCGCCATGCGAGCCCTCAGACGGATTCCGCACTCATGCGGACCCTGCCGCTCATTGGGATTATCTTTCGCCCCGTGACTACTCCAGCCGAGCCCGCGTTCCGCCTCTATAACACGCTCACGCGTAAGGTCGAACCCTTTGCCCCCGCCAAGGGCAACACCGTGCGCTTCTACTCGTGCGGCCCTACGGTGTACGACCCCGCCCATATCGGCAACTTCCGCACCTTCCTGTTTAACGATCTCCTCCGCCGCGCACTCAAGCTGCAGGGTTGGAACGTCATGCAGGTGCAGAACCTCACCGATGTCGACGACAAAATCATCTCGCGTGCGGTGTCCACGGGCAAAACAATCACGCAGGTCACCGAGCCGATCACGGAGATATTCCATCAGGATCGCCGCTACCTGCGCATCGAAGACGCCGAAGAATATCCGGCAGCCACCACGCACATCCCCGAGATGATTGCGTTGGTTGAACAGTTGCTGGCCAAGGGCATCGCGTACCGCGCCGACGACGGCTCAATCTATTTTGCCATCGGCCGCTTTCCGACCTACGGTCAGTTGTCTCAGTTGGACAAGCGGGAAATTCGCGCCGGGGCCCGCGTAGCGCAGGACGACTATACCAAGGAGAACGCGCAGGACTTCGCCCTGTGGAAGGCCGCCAAGCCCGAAGATGAAGTTGCCGGATCCGCGTGGGACGCCCCCTTCGGTCGCGGACGCCCGGGCTGGCACCTGGAGTGTTCAGCTATGGCGATGCGCTACCTCGGCGAGACCATGGACATCCACTGCGGTGGCATCGATCTCATTTTCCCGCATCATGAAGACGAGATCGCCCAGTCGGAGGCCGCCACAGGTAAACAATTTGCCCGCTTCTGGTGCCACGGCGAGTTCCTGCAGATCGACGGAACCAAGATGTCCAAGCGATTGGGCAACATCACCACCGTTAAGGATCTGCGCGAGCGCGGAGTCTCGGCGGCGGCACTGCGGCACTTCATCTATTCCACGCACTATCGCAAACAGATGAATCTGTCGGGCGAGGGGCTGGAGGCATCGCTCGAAGCTGTGCGTCGTGTGGGTGAGCTCTGGAATCGTCTTGAGACGGCTCGTGGCGGGACGCTGGCCTTGCGCGAAGTGGCCGCCGAAGCGGAGCGCACGTTCCGCGCAGCACTGTCCGAAGATCTCAACGCGCCTCAGGCGATGGCGGCCCTCTTCGATTTTGTCCTGGGCGCGAATGCGGAGCTGGACCGCAAGGGAAGTGACGCCGAGGCGCTGGACGAAGCGCGGCGCGTGTTTCTGATGATGGATGGTGTGCTCGACGTTCGCCCCAGGGTTCTGCGGCTGGTTGTGGGGGTGGACCGATGCACACCGTCCCTGGATGAGGTTGAGGCAGACGCGACGGAGCTCGAGGGCCTGCATTGGGCGGTCGAGCGCCTGCAGCAGAGACTGCTGTCGCGGGCGGCGCGTGACTTCGCGGCGGCCGACGCGATGCGGGCGGAGGTGGAAGAGCGCGGGTTTGCGGTGAAAGATGGGCCGTCGGGGACAACGCTCGAGCTCTGGCGCTGACGAGGGTTGCCGATCGTATCGTGCGTCGAGCCAACGGGTTACGTGTGCGGTCGGTCACCGAACGGCCTCGGCGGTAGCCGGTTGGAGCGATCGTCTGCTGGCGCGGCGGGAGGATGTCGACTGAGTTTCCCACAGGCCAGTGGCCCGGTTTTGACGGAGGAGGGATGAGAGGATGAGCGAGTCAACTCCTTCCGTTGACACGACTTGCGAGTCGCGCTAGGATTATCAGTCTTGTGCAAAACGGCCTGAGCGCTGACGTAGCTCAATTGGCGGAGCAGCTGATTTGTAATCAGCAGGTTGCGAGTTCGAGTCTCGCCGTCAGCTCTGTTCATTGGCAGCGTGGGGTTCTCAGGTGGGGTACCCAAGTGGCCAACGGGAGCAGACTGTAAATCTGCCGGCTTACGCCTTCGAAGGTTCGAATCCTTCCCCCACCATGGGTTGTGTTGGATTCGGATTTAGCTGGTGAGTTCGTGCGGGAGTAGCTCAGCTGGTAGAGCGCAAGCCTTCCAAGCTTGATGTCGCGGGTTCGAGCCCCGTCTCCCGCTCTGCAGTTTAAGGTTTGTGCGGTTGGTGGCTTGGCGGAAAATCGCTGACGTAGCTCAGTTGGTAGAGCACATCCTTGGTAAGGATGAGGTCACCGGTTCAATCCCGGTCGTCAGCTCTTGGCAGGTGCAGGGGGAGGTCAGGGAGGACGAGGTTTCCGCTTCTTAACGAGTTGAGATTATGGCCCGCGACAAGATCATCCTCGCGTGTAGTGAGTGTAAGAACCGCAACTACTTCACCACGAAGAACAAGCGGACACATCCCGAGCGCGTGGAGTGGAAGAAACATTGCCCACGCTGCAACAAGCACCTCATTCATAAGGAATCGAAGTAGCGTGGCTACTGAAGTGGTACGCCGTCCCGGCCCGTTAACCCGCGTTGTGTCGTTTTACAACGAGGTCAGGCATGAGATGAGCAAGGTGACCTGGCCCGATATGGGTCAGATCCGCCAGCTCTCCATTGGCGTCATTCTGCTCTCGCTGTTCATTGGCGGCATCATTGCCATCATGGATCTGATCTTTCAGCAGGTTCTCGTTCGCGGCATTCCCTCGCTCTTCAGAGGCTGATACGCGTGGAGCATCGCTTTTACGCCATCCAGACCACGGCGGGGCACGAGAACAAGGTAAAGTCGCTCATCCAGCGAAAGATTGAGCAGGATCCGCGGCCGCCGGAGGAGCGCTATATCCGGCAGGCGCTTGTTCCGACGCAGGAAGTGGTGGAAATCAAGAACGGGAAGAAAGTCCCGGTCGAGCGAAAGATGTTCCCCGGATATGTGCTTGTGGAGATGGTGTGGAATCAGGAATCGGCCCACGTCATCAACAGCATTCAGGGCGTCATCAAGTTTGTGCAACACGGGTTGGGAGGGCCGACCACAGAGCCAATGGCGCTGCGGCCCGACGAAGTGAAGCGACTGCTTGGTATTGCAGAAGAGAAGGAAGAGGAAGAAGCCAAGGAAGAGATTCCGTTCCTTATTGGTCAGGCCGTGGCGATTACAGAGGGTCCGTTTACCGATTTTAACGGCACCGTCGAGGAAGTCATCACGGACAAAGGAAAGGTCAGGGTGTCGGTGAGTTTGTTTGGTCGGCCGACGTCCGTTGAATTGGATTACCTGCAGCTGAAGGGATATTGAGGTAGGGCCGTCGGTGACTGACGCGCACGCAAGGGAACTGCGGCGGGCGCGTTGGGATGATCCGGCAGCACAGGCGACGACGTTCGCCATACGCAGTCACCGGCCCTTGCGCGGGGCGGCCGCTTGAGCGGCGAGAAGCGCATCCGTCGGCAACCACAACGACGCTAATCACACGGTGGGAGAACGCGTGAAGGATCACCGGTGGGAGCTTCACCCCATTTGTGTCCGCACCGGTTCACCCCGGCGCACCCTCACGCTCAGTCGTGGAGATCAATGGCAAAGAAGGTCACTGGATTCGTCAAGCTGCAGATTCCTGCAGGGCGTGCGAATCCGGCCCCTCCGGTGGGTACTGCGCTCGGACCCCAGGGGATCAACATCATGGCGTTCTGCAAAGAGTTTAATGCTCGGACGCAGTCGCAGGATGGTTTGATCCTCCCGGCCGAGATCACGATCTATTCGGACAAGTCCTTCACCTTCATCCTCAAGACGCCGCCCGCGGCCATCTTGATTAAGAAGGAGCTGGGACTGGAAAAAGGGTCGGGTCAGCCCAATCGCACGAAAGTGGGGACATTGTCCCGGGCACAGGTCAAGAAGATTGCCGAGGTGAAGATGCCGGACCTGAACTGTGATACAATCGAGTCAGCGATGTCGATGGTGGCAGGCGCTGCACGCTCGATGGGTGTCGAGGTGAAGGACTGATGCGCGCACATGGCAAGAAGTACAGCGGAGCGGCCAAGACGGTTGATGTGGCACTTAGCTATCAACCCCGTCAGGCCCTCGAGTTGGTGAAGGGTGCATCGTTCGCGAAGTTCGACGAGTCGGTGGAAATTGCTGTCCGACTGGGTGTCGACCCGCGCCATGCGGATCAGGTCGTCCGCGGCACGGTCATCCTTCCCGCGGGCACAGGGCGCACGGTACGTGTGCTGGTGATTGCGGTGGGCGAGCGCGCACGTGAGGCTCAGGAAGCAGGCGCCGATTTTGTCGGCACCGAGTTTCTGGCCAAGGTGAAGGAAGGATGGCTCGACTTCGACGTCATGATCGCGACACCGGATCAGATGGGACAGGTCGGACAGCTGGGACGCGTGCTGGGTCCCCGCGGTTTAATGCCTAACCCCAAAGCCGGAACGGTCACGATGAACGTGTCGCAGGCCGTGAAGGAATCGAAGGCCGGTAAAATCGAGTTCAGAGTTGATAAAGCCGGAAACGTCCAGGCCGCCATCGGCAAAGTGTCGTTTGGCGTTGAATCGTTGGAGCAGAACTTCGCTGCCTTCATGGATCAGATCGTGCGATCCAAGCCGGCCGCGTCGAAAGGTGTGTACATACGCAACGTGTCCGTGTCGAGCACCATGGGACCCGGCGTTCGCGTTGATCCTTCCTCTTACCGGTAAACCACTATGAAACGCGCAGAGAAAGAGAAGGCCGTTTCGGAGCTGTCAAACCGGATCAAGGGCGCGAATGCGCTGTATTTTACGGATTTCACAGGACTGAACGTGAAGCGGATGACGGAGCTCCGGCGCCGTTTTCGTAAAGCTGGCGTCGAGTACGTCGTAATCAAGAACTCGCTCGCGCTCCGGGCGGTGAACGACAGTGGGCTTCCGGGGTCGCGCTTGCGTGGTCCCACCGGGGTGGTGGTCGCCGATGATGCGATTGCCGCCGCGAAAGTTCTGGTCACGTTCGCCAAGGAGAACGATCAGCGCCCTGCACTCAAGGGCGGTATCTGGGAGGGAGCTGCGATCGATGAAGCGACAATGCGTCGTATCGCAACGCTGCCGACCCGGGATGAGGCCCTCAGTCAGTTCGCTGGATGCCTCAACAGCGTGATGATGATGTTCGCGCTGGCTCTTGATGCACGAAAGACGCAGTTGGAAAGTGCCTAAGCCCAGGCGGTGGATGGGGTTCGCTGACGATCTCGTCGGTGGCCGCCTCACTCCCTTGCCGTGGAATTGCGATTCAACAATACCCTTCCCAGGATCGCCTGGGTTCGACATGGAGATCTAACTACAATGGCAAACGCAACACTGAGCAAAGACGAAATCCTGGACGCGATCGGCAGCATGTCGGTCACGGACCTTGTTGAGCTGATCGACGCGTTCAAGGAGAAGTTCAACGTCACGATCGCCGCGGTAGCAGCCGGCGGTGCTGGTGGCGGTGCTGGAGCAGCAGCCCCGGTGGTCGAAGAGCAGACCGAGTTCTCGGTTGTGCTTAAGGAAGCCGGCGCGAAGAAGATTCAGGTTATTAAGGTGGTTCGTGAAATCACCGGCCTGGGCCTTAAGGAAGCAAAGGACCTCGTTGATGGCGCGCCCAAGGAAGTGAAGGCGGGCGCCAGCAAGGATGAAGCAGCACAGCTCAAAGCCAAGCTCGAAGCCGAAGGCGCGGTTGTCGAGGTGAAGTAGAGGTGAGCGAATGGACAGCCGCCGCGGAGTACGCTCCGCGGTCGCTGCCCCCTTTTCTCCCTTCACTTTGCGCCTCCGACGTGATTCTACGGTTCTCTACAACGCAGCACTCCTTTTCCCGACTTCCCCTCTGCTCCGCTCCGGAGCGGCAGGGGACGAGCGGGTTTTCGCCTGTCCACGGGTGAACCATGACTGAACTCCTGAAACAGATCGTATTTGGTCGGCACGACCACGGCATGAAGATGCCGCATCTCCTCGACATCCAGACGCAGGCGTTCGATACGCTGCTGCAGCTGGATGCCGTGTCCAATGACCGAGAGGACATTGGCCTGGAGCGCGTCTTCAAAGACCTTTTCCCCATCGCAGACGTTCACGAAAACTTCTCACTGGAGTTCGTGAAATACGCCCTGGGTGAACCGAAATATTCGGTGGAAGAGTGTATCGAGCGAGACATGACCTATTCCGCTCCGCTCAAAGCCACCCTTCGTTTGGTAATCAACGAAGACGTGAACGGCGTCAAGCGTCCACGGAATATCATCGAGAAGGAAGTGTACCTCGGCGAACTTCCGCTCCTGACCGCCCTGGGCACCTTCGTGATCAACGGTGCCGAGCGCGTCGTGGTGAGTCAGCTGCATCGCTCACCTGGCGTCGTGTTCGAGGAATCGACACATCCCAACGGTCAACGCCTGATCTCGTCGCGGATTATTCCGTTCCGCGGATCGTGGGTCGAGTTCACTGTGGACATTCATGACGTGATCTACGTCCACATCGATAAGAAAAAGAAGTTCCCCGCCAGCGCCCTGCTTCGTGCCTTTGGATACGGATCGAATCCGGACATCCTGCGGCTCTTCTTTGCGGTGCGCTCGCTCGACCTCACCAAAAAGCGTGAGAGTCGCATCGACATCAAGGAACTCCTCGGTGCCATCATCGCCGAAGACATTACCCTCGTCGGTGAGGAAGCAGATCCCGACGCCCCGAAGCTGAAAACGAAAAAGGCGCGACTCGCAGCTGAACGCGCGCAGGCCGACATTCTCGTGAATGAAGGCGATGAAGTGACCGAAGAGGTCCTGAACCGACTGTCTCGCCAGGGCATCAAGTCGATCAAGGTCTTCAGCTCGTACATGACCATTGATCTGCGCGACGAGACTGATGCGATGGAGCGCGGCGAACGCGATGCCGTCCGCGTGTTGTCGCACGACGTGATCGATCCGGAAACCGGCGAAGTACTCGCGGACGCCGATACGCCGCTCAAGGAATCGCTCATCAAGCGACTCCGCAAAGCGGATATCATCAAGGTGCAGGTATTCGTGGCATCAGGGCGGGCGGAGTCTGCTCTGATCAAGAACACCCTGGCCAAGGATCCGACGGACCCGCGCCACATTGAACAGAAAGAGAAGGACAAGCACAAGTGGACCACGGATGCCGACGCCGGCGAAGGCAAGGCGCTGAACTCCATTTATGCACTCCTGCGACCGGGCGATGCTCCCAACAAGGACACCGCACGCCAGGCGCTTGATCGTCTCTTCTTCTCATCGAAGCGTTACGATCTCGGCCGCGTCGGTCGCTATAAAATCAACCAGCGACTCGGACTCAAGGAGAAGCTGAGCACCACCGTCCTGACGACCGAAGACTTTGTCGCCATCCTGCGCTACCTCGTGGAACTGCACGAAGGCCGCGGACATGTGGATGACATCGATCATTTGGGCAATCGCCGCATTCGTTCCGTTGGCGAACTGATCGCAAATCAGTTCTCCGTCGGCCTCTCGCGTATGGCGCGGTTGGTGAAGGAACGCATGTCCATCAACAATGATCCGGACAAGATCGCCCTTGATGATCTGGTAAACGCCCGCACGGTGTCTGCCGTCATCCAGGCGTTCTTCGGTTCGTCGCAGCTGTCGCAGTTCATGGATCAGACCAATCCACTGGCCGAGTTGACGCACAAGCGTCGCCTGTCGGCACTTGGACCTGGTGGATTAACACGCGAGCGCGCCGGCTTCGAAGTCCGCGACGTGCACTATTCGCAATACGGTCGTATGTGTCCCATCGAAACGCCTGAAGGTCCGAACATCGGACTGATCACGTCGCTGGCGTGTTTTGCACGCGTCAACGATCTCGGCTTTATCGAAACCCCGTATCGTGTGGTGAAGAAAGGGCGCGTGACCGGTGAGCTGGCGTGGCTCGATGCCAACCGGGAAGAGGATACCATCATCGCGCAGGCTTCGGCAAAGATGAACGCCGATGGCACCTTTGCGAATGATCTCGTGTTGTGCCGTCAGCGAGGCGACTTTCCGCTCACGCCGCCGGACCGCATCGATTTCATGGATGTTGCCCCCGAGCAGCTCGTATCCATTGCCGCGGCGTTGATTCCGTTCCTCGAGCACGATGACGCCAACCGTGCGCTCATGGGCTCGAACATGCAACGTCAGGCAGTGCCGCTGCTTAACCCGCAGACACCGCTTGTTGGCACAGGCCTCGAAACCAAGGTCGCCCGCGATTCGGGTGCCGTGGTCATCGCACGCCGCGATGGCGTCGTGACGCGAGTTACGGCCGACGAGATCATTGTTGATGCCGTCAATCGTGATCGCTCGATTCAGTCGGGTGATACGCCCCTGGCGCGCCTTACGCAGCAGGATCGATATAAGATCAAAAAGTTCCAGCGCACCAATCAGGACACCGCGATTAATCAACGTCCGATCGTCGCACTCGGCGAGAAGGTCAAGGCCGGCGACATCCTCGCCGATGGTGCCGCGACCGAAAAGGGACAGATCGCGCTCGGCGCCAACGTGTTGGTCGCGTTTATGCCGTGGTACGGGCACAACTTCGAAGATGCGATCGTGCTCTCCGAGCGACTGGTGCAGGATGACGTGTACTCGTCCATCCACATTCAGGAACTTGAGCTGCACGTGCGGGACACCAAACGCGGACAGGAAGAAATCACTCGCGAAATCCCCAACGTGGCCGAAGAGTCGCTTGTCGATCTCGATGAACGCGGCATTGTGCGCATCGGCGCGCAGGTGAAGCCGGGCGACATCCTCGTCGGTAAAATTACGCCGAAGGGTGAAACCGAGCTTTCGCCGGAAGAGAAGTTGCTTACCGCCATCTTTGGTGAGAAGGCCAAGGACGTAAAGGATTCATCGCTCAAGGTCCCGCCCGGTATGGAAGGGGTCGTGATCGACGTGAAGATCTTCTCGCGTGTCGAAGATCTCGTGGTCGAGAAAGATCGCGGACAGCGCATCGGTGAAGTCCGCCGCCTCGAAGGTGAGGACAAGGTGCGGGTGAACGAAATCCGCGATGAAGAACTGCGCGAGATGCTCGTAGGTCAGACCGTAGCCATGGCGCTGCGTTCGGGAACGGTCGAAGAGGCCATTCCCCTCGGCACCGTGTTGAACAAGGAACTGTTGCAGGACACACGTTTTGCTCAGGTCGATCTCAAGACGTTCAGTGTGGAAAGCAAGGCCGTGAACGCTTCCATGCGCGAGATCATTGATGCGGCCAACGAAGAGAAGGCCCGCATTGAGGAGCGTGCAGAGGAGCGGATCGATCGCATTCTGCAGCCTGACGAGTTGCCGCCCGGTGTCATTCAGCTGGTCAAGGTATATCTGGCCGAGAAGCGCAAGATCTCGGTGGGTGATAAGATGGCCGGTCGCCACGGTAACAAGGGTATTGTGGCGCGCATCGTGCCGCAGGAAGACATGCCGTTCCTCCCCGATGGCCGTCCGGTTGACATCGTGCTCAATCCGCTGGGTGTACCCAGTCGAATGAACGTCGGTCAGATTCTGGAGACGCATCTGGGCTGGGCCGCGCGGATCCTTGGTTTCTATGCCAAGACTCCGGTGTTCCAGGGCGCCAACGAACGTGAGATCGGCTTGTTGCTTAAGCTGGCGGGTGTCACGTGGTCGGGACCGACGCTGAATCTGAAAGCCGAGATTCCGTCGATCACGCGCGAAGACATCAGGAGCCTGGTTGCGGACTTCCGTCCGCCGCTCGGCGAAGATGATAAGGTCTGGTTGCTTGGAGAGGCCAACCTGAACGATCTGCACGGTCGGTCCATGTCGGCTGAGACAAAGGACATTTTTGTCAGAGTCCGGGACTTCCTCACGAATGCGGCGCTTGAACTGTCGGCGAACGAGCTCGCTGAATTGGCCGTCCAGAAGGCATTCCACGAAGAGGTGGCTGGTGATGAAGAGCGTGGCGCAGCTGAACGCGCCGACGCGAAGGCTGCACTCCGCGGCATCGAGAAGTTGTTGTCTCGTGAGCCTGCGGAGGTCCTCGAGCAGATGGAACTCCCGGCGCTTGCGTCGATGCTCGGTAAGAAGTCGGACGCCGATGTGGATCAGGGAGCTGTTGAACTGATGCGGCTCGCCGGAATCACGCCGGCTGGCAAGATGTCGATCCGTGACGGCCGCAGCGGAGAACGTTTTGCGGCGCCGGTTACCGTGGGCGCGATCTCCATGCTGAAACTGTCGCATTTGGTGGACGACAAAATTCACGCACGTTCGATCGGACCCTACTCGTTGGTCACTCAGCAGCCGCTGGCCGGTAAGGCGCAGTTCGGTGGTCAGCGCTTTGGAGAAATGGAAGTGTGGGCGCTGGAGGCATACGGCGCGGCGCACACCCTGCAGGAGATCCTGACGGTGAAGTCAGATGACGTGAACGGCCGCAGTCGCGTGTACGAGGCGATTGTGAAGGGTCAGAATCTTCCCGAACCAGGGACCCCGGAATCGTTCAACGTGTTGGTCAAGGAACTGCAGGCGTTAGGCATCTACGTCAAGATGGGTTCGAAGCACGAGGGATCCGGCAACGGCGCCGGCCCTGGCATTGACGGCGAGGAGTAATTCATGATTGACTTTCGCAGCGCTCGCGAGACACGCGCGTCGTCGTTCGATTACATACAGCTACGGATTGCCTCTCCTGAGGAAGTCCGTGGACCAAAAGATCCCAAGGAACGTGAACGTCTGGAAATGCAGGGGCAGCGGTCGTGGTGGTCCTGGGGTGAAGTCACCAAGCCCGAGACGATCAATTACCGCTCGTTCAAGCCCGAGAAGGATGGACTCTTCTGCGAGCGCATCTTTGGTCCCGTCAAGGATTGGGAGTGCCATTGCGGTAAATACAAGCGCATCCGGTATCGCGGGGTAATCTGCGATCGCTGCGGCGTGGAAGTCACGCTCAGCAAGGTTCGTCGCGAGCGTATGGGACACATTGAACTGTCCGTGCCTGTTGCGCACATCTGGTTCTTCAAGACCCTTCCGTCTCCGATGGGCAACCTGCTCGACCTCACGTTACGTGACCTCGAGAAGGTGATTTACTATTCCAATTATGTGGTCATTGAGCCGGGTGAGCAGGAAGTGCGTCCGAACGAATTGCTCGATGAAGACCGTTTTATTGAATTGCGAGCCAAGGCACGCGACGAAGGTGATACGGTGTTCCTCGCGGATATCGGAGCGCCCGCGGTACGCGAGATGCTCAAGCGCATCGACGTCGAGAAACTTGCCGTCGACCTGCGCAAGAGCGTCGCGGTTGAGACGTCGCAGCACCGCAAGAAGCAGACACTCAAGCGTCTCAAGATTGTTGACGCCGTCCGCAACTCCGGCGACGCCGGAGGTATCCGCAACAAGCCCGAGTGGATGATCATGGACGTGGTCCCGGTGATTCCGCCGGATCTGCGCCCCCTGGTGCCGCTCGACGGTGGTCGCTTCGCGACGTCGGATCTCAACGATCTGTACCGCCGCGTAATCAACCGTAACAACCGGTTGCAGAAGCTCATCACGCATCGCGCCCCCGAAGTCATTCTCCGCAACGAGAAGCGCATGCTTCAGGAAGCGGTGGATGCGCTGTTCGACAACGGTCGCCGATCCAAGGCCATTCGCGGTCGCGGCAAGCGCCCGCTGAAATCACTCAGCGATATGCTGAAGGGTAAGCAGGGCCGGTTCCGGCAGAACCTGCTCGGAAAGCGCGTTGACTATTCGGGACGTTCCGTGATCGTCGTAGGACCGGAACTCAAGCTGCATCAGTGCGGCCTGCCCAAGGCGATGGCGCTCGAACTGTTCAAGCCGTTCATCATCCATAAGCTGGTGGAGAAGGGCATCGCCGAGACCGTGAAACGGGCGAAGAAGATTGTGGAACGCGAGAGTCCCGAAGTCTTCGAAATTCTCGAAGAGATCATCAAGGATCATCCCGTTCTGTTGAACAGAGCGCCGACCCTTCACCGACTTGGTATTCAGGCTTTTGAGCCGGTACTTGTCGAGGGCAAGGCGATTCGAATTCACCCGCTGGTCTGCGCGGCATTCAACGCCGACTTCGACGGCGATCAGATGGCGGTGCACGTGCCGTTGTCATTCGAGGCGCAGCTCGAAGCGCGCCTCCTGATGATCTCGTCGAACAACATTCTGAAGCCATCCGACGGTCGGCCGATCGCGGAGCCGTCACAGGACATCGTGCTCGGCTGCTACGTGGCGACCAAGAGCCCCTTCAACTTTGACGCACTCGTCAAGGATGAGAAGGTTGTGGCAAAGCTCAAGTCGTTCGCATCGCTGGCTGAAGTGGAAATGGCGGTGTCGTCACACCGAGTCAGCAATCACTCACCAATTCGGTACTTCGACACGAAGGCTTCGAAGAACGAATGGATCGTGACCACCCCCGGGCGCGTCCTGTTCAACGCCATCGTGCCGTTCGAAATGGCGTTCCAGAATCGCGAAATGAAGAAGAAGGTGCTTGGTGAACTGGCCTTCGACACGTTCCGACTCTGTGGCTTGTCGCGCACCGTGGAATTCCTCGATCGATTGAAGGAGTTCGGATTCTTCTACGCCACTCGCGGTGGTGTGTCGATCGGTATCTCGGATCTGCACATCCCTGCCGAGAAGGTGAGTCTGCTGAGCGAAGCGCAGGAACGCGTTGAGCGTTTTCAGCGCGCGTATTCGACCGGCAACATCACCAACGGTGAGCGATACAATAAGGTCATTGATACCTGGACACACGCGAACTCCGACGTTGCTGATGCCATGGTCAAGGCCATGCGCGAATCCAACGAAGGGTTCAACCCGGTGTTCATGATGTTCGATTCCGGATCACGAGGCAGTCGGGATCAGATTCGTCAGCTCGCCGGTATGCGAGGCCTGATGGCTAAGCCACAGAAGAAACTCACCGGTGGTATCGGTGAAATCATCGAAAGCCCGATTCGCTCGAACTTCCGCGAAGGTCTTTCGGTGCTTGAGTACTTCATCTCCACGCACGGTGCTCGTAAGGGTCTGGCAGACACCGCGCTCAAGACGGCCGACGCCGGTTACCTCACGCGTCGTCTGGTGGACGTGGCACAGGATGTGACGATTGCCGAGGATGATTGCGGCACCATTCAGGGTCTCGACATCGCCGCACTGAAAGAAGGCGAAGATGTCATCGAGGCGTTGTCCGAGCGTATCGTCGGTACTGTGGCGGCAGAAGACGTGTTCGATCCCCAGGATCGTGACGCGGCGGGCCGTCCGTCCCTTCTTGCCGAGTCGGGCAGTCTGATCAGTGAAGAAACTGCGCGGCTTATTGAAGACTCCGGCATCGAAAGTGTGTTGATCCGGACCGTACTCACCTGCGAGGCCAAGCGCGGTCTTTGCCGGATGTGTTACGGGCGTAACCTGGCAACGATGGAAATGGTTGACCTCGGCGAAGCGGTCGGCATCATTGCGGCGCAGTCGATTGGTGAACCTGGCACGCAGCTTACGTTGCGCACGTTCCATATCGGCGGTACCGCGGCGCGTATTGCTGAACAAACAGCGTACAAATCCAAGGTTACCGGTAAGCTGGAGTTCGGCGACCGATTGGTGGCCGTCACCAACCCCGAAGGGCAGAAGATCGTCACGTCGTACGAGGGTGAAATCACCATTCGTGGATCGGCAGACAAGCACTCATCCATTGGTGCGCGACTTGGCGTACCGCTGGGTGCCACATTGTTCGTGAAGGATGGCGACGAAGTAAAGAAGGATCAGGTCATCTTCACCTGGGATCCGTACACCAATCCGATTATCGCCGACGTCACTGGCGAAATCCGGTTTGTCGAAATTGTTGAGGACGAGTCAGTCTCCGAAGAGCTCGACGAACTCACTGGCTTGCGTCAGCGCGTGATCGTTGAGGATCGCGAGAAGAAGTTGCATCCGCATATCGAGATCTGGCAGACGAAGGGCGGAAAGGAAAAGAAGGTCCGCGATTTCGTGATGCCGATCGGTGCGGTGCTGCTGTGTCAGGATGGCAAGGAAGCACATGCCGGTGTTACGATCGCCAAGATTTCACGTGAGGCATACAAGACGCGTGATATCACTGGTGGTCTGCCGCGTGTCGCCGAACTCTTCGAGGCGAGGCGTCCCAAGGACCCTGCGACCATCTCAGAGGTTGATGGCGTGGTTCGCTTTGGCGACATCAAGCGAGGCAAGCGCGAGGTGCTGGTTACGCCGGCAACCGTCGAAGGAGCGCAGTGGACCATCGACGATCTGGCAACGCCTCAGGTCTATGAAGTGCACGCTGGTAAACATCTGCGCGTTCATGAGGGTGATCGCGTCCGTGCAGGTGATCGCTTGACTGAAGGCCCGGTGAACCCGCATGACATTCTTCGCATCAAGGGACCCCGCGCAGTGCAGGAGTATCTGCTCAACGAGGTTCAGGAGGTCTATCGACTTCAGGGTGTGAAGATCAGTGACAAGCACATCGGTGTGATCGTGAAGCAGATGCTTCAGAAGGTGCGCATCGTGGAGCCCGGAGATACCGAGTTCCTCGAAGGGGAGCACGTGGACAAGCAGGTGTTCCGCGACGCGAACGACAAGGCCAAGAAAAAGAAGCAGAAGCCGGCCACGTCGGAGCCGTTGCTCCTCGGCATTACGAAGGCCAGCTTGACGACGCAGTCGTTTATCTCGGCAGCGTCGTTCCAGGAGACGACTCGTGTGCTCACCGATGCAGCGATCCGTGGTGCGCGCGACGACTTAATGGGACTGAAGGAGAACATCATTATCGGACATCTCATCCCGGCCGGAACGGGTCAGTATCGGTACAGTGAGGTTGATATTGCTGGAACCCAGATGCCCGAGATGCCTGAACTGCCTGGCACTGAAGCACCGTTGGCTGACGTGTTCCAGTCGTCGTTCGCGGAATCGACGTTCTCGTTCGGTGGTGAGGACTGATCCGGCGAGAGCGTGATAAGTGGGAGATGAAAGGGAGTGGCCAACGCCACTCCCTTTCGTTTTGGTCGCACCCGATTCCTTGTGCGATCCATGGGATCGGGCGAATGTGGAGGGTCACCGCCTCACTGGATCGCCATGATCGTACGGCTGGGTCTGCTCACTGTTGTACTGGCACTGCTCGTCTGGTTTGCGCGTCAGTACACAGCGCGTGCCGGCCGCCGCACCCTTCTGCGCGCGCGTGTGCGCTTGAACCGTTACAAGTTTGCGCGAAAGCGTTTTGTGGTGGAGGCGCTCATGAGCGAACCCGAGCTGCGTGAGGCGGTAGAGGCACACATGCACATGAGTGGTGAGACGGAGGATGAGGCGTGGCGCAAGGTGCGGACCTACCTCGATGAGATCGTTCCATTCTTCAACGTGCTTGCGTACTACAAGTTCGGATACGGCGTCAGTCGGGCGCTGCTCAAGTTGTTGTACCGTGTCACGATTGACTACGAGCGACCCGATCCCTTCCGGGGCGTGCCGCGCGACGCGATCGTCATTTATGTCATGAACCATCGCTCCAACGCAGACTACGTTGTTGTGGCGTACGCGTTGGTCGGGGACGTATCGGTCTCGTACGCGGTGGGTGAATGGGCGAGGGCTTTCCCACTCGAATACATCTTTAAGGCGTTCGGGTCGTACTTCGTACGTCGCAAGTTTCGCGATCCGCTCTATCATGCTGTGCTGTCGCGTTATGTCCAGCTCATTACCCGGAACGGGGTGACACAGGGCATATTTCCTGAGGGCGGATTAACGCGGGATGGTAAGCTGCAGCCGCCAAAAATTGGTCTGCTTGATTACGCGCTGCAGGTGGCGAAGAACAAGCCGGAACGGGACCGGATGGTGCTGGTGCCCGTGGGCATCAACTACGATCGTGTTCTGGAGGATCGGTCGTTGCTGCGTGAGCTCGCGGCGCGCGAAGGCAGGGGGCGTCCCAACCGTCTCGTCCAGATTGGTGAAGTGTTTCGTTATATCACGTTGAATGTCGGCAGATTAATGATTGGACGCTGGCAGCAGTATGGGCGAGCGGCTGTCACCATTGGCGCCCCGGTGCGCGTCACGGACTGGCTGGATTCGCTCACCGCCCAGGGGGTGGACCTCTTCGCTCTCGAACGGGGGCAGCGGCTGCAGCGCGTTCAGGAGTTCAGCGACAACCTCATGGAGCGGATCGGGGCACTGCTTCCCGTGAGCCCCGTCCCGCTCGCCTGCGCCGCACTGCAAACGTTCGACTCCGAGCTCGTCATGAAGGACGCGCTTCTGGCGCGCATGTCCGACCTTCGGGACGTGCTGCCGGCGCTCAACGCCCGACCGGTGCTCGAGGAACGCAGCATCGAGGCCGTGTTCGAGAGTGCCTGGCTGATGTTGCGGATGAGACGCGTACTGACTCGGCAGGGCGACATGTTTGTGATACTGCCCAAGGGTCGGGAGCTGATCAGCTATTATGCGAACTCCGTTGCCCACCTCCTTGGTCCCTACGCGGCGGGGATCAGGGCTCGTGATGCACTGCCTGCGTCGAGCCACAGTCGCGGATTGGGGTGATACCGGGCCCTTGGGTCGGAGGCGGATGTGCGGCAAACGACAGGTGGTGGGTGTTTTCCCTTGAAAGCTGCAGCGCGCTGATCTATTTTTCGGATCTGTCCCGCCCCAGCCTGGGGCGAGACCTGTTCGTCATCCCACGGTATGCCAACGATTAACCAGCTCGTCCGCCGGGCACGTAAAGACGTGCTCAAAAAGGAGAAGTCGCCTGCGCTGAAGGCGAGTCCTTTCCGCCGTGGTGTGTGCACGCGTGTGTATACCACCACGCCCAAGAAGCCGAACTCAGCGCTCCGCAAAGTTGCGAAGGTTCGTCTGTCGAACCAGCTCGAAGTGATCGCATACATTCCGGGCGAGGGACATAATCTGCAGGAGCATTCAATTGTGCTCGTGCGCGGAGGCCGTGTAAAAGATCTGCCGGGCGTCCGCTACCATATCGTCCGGGGCACACTCGATGCTGCAGGCGTCAATGGTCGCAACCGCAGTCGTTCGAAATACGGAACCAAGAAGCCTAAAGCCGGCGCGTCCGGAGGTAAGAAGTGAGCCGTCGAAAGAAAGGCATCAAGCGTCCCATTCTCGGTGACGCGCGCTACGACAGCCAGACTGTCTCGAAGTTCATTAATTCGCTGATGTGGCAGGGAAAAAAATCTACAGCTGAGCGAATCTTCTACGGCGCCATGGATCTGGTCGAGACACGAACCAGCCAGCCCGGTGTGACCGTATTCAAGCAGGCGCTGACGAACCTGAAGCCTGCCGTCGAGGTCAAATCACGACGCGTTGGTGGTGCAACATATCAGGTGCCGGTTGAGGTGCGACCGGAACGACGGACCGCACTCGCAATGCGCTGGTTGCTCGCGTATTCGAGAGATCGCAACGAAAAATCGATGGCGGAGCGACTTGCCGCCGAGGTTATCGCCGCGTCGAAGGGTGAAGGCAACGCGGTGAAGAAAAAGGAAGACACTCACCGTATGGCGGAAGCGAACAAGGCATTCGCCCACTATCGCTGGTAGTCCGCGGGGCCCATGTGGCACGAGTGGCGCGGGGGGTGACGACGTCGCCCCCTTTTGCTTTGCTGCGTAAGCGCTACAATTTGTCTGTCGGTCTGGCGGCGGTGGGTTATGTGGGTTTCTTTTCCGCAGGGCATGTGGTCTCACCAAGGCGAGGAACTTCAGGCGTCGCTCATGACAGATTCGCCAAAAGCAAACAAGCTTCCCAAACCGTCAGCCGCGGCCGTCTTCAAGCCGATGGCCGAAGGGGGCGTGCTCTTCTCCAGCGAGTCCGAAGTGTATTTCGGGGTCAATCGGGTGGGCGCGGTCATTTGGGACATGCTGGTCAGTTGCGACACGCTCGAGGAAATGATCGCGAATCTCACCGCACGCTTTCGCGACGTCGAGCCAGCCCGCATCAGCAAGGATGTCAACACTTTCCTGTCCGACCTGCTGGCCAACGGGCTCGTAGAGTCGCCCCCAACCGATGATGCTTCGTCCGCTCCAGTTGTGGAGGGCAATCCGTAACATCGGGTGGCTCTCGCCTGATGTATGGCGAGAGATGGTTCTGGGGCAGCGGGCCCTCGCCTTCGCGCGCGACGACCTCAAGAACAGACCCGTGGGAGCCCTCCTGCGCGTTGACGATGGGTCAACGACTTCGGCGGAGAGCGCCGACGCCGCGACCATCCGTCGAGCGCGCCTCATTGCCGACGGTGTGACCCGCGCTTCCAAATACCTGTGGGGCTCATCGACCTGCCTCTCGCGCTCCATCGCGATTCAGAAGCGTCTGAATGACGAAGGGATACACGGCGGCGACCTTCGGGTCGGCGTAGCGCGGCAGAACGGCAAGTTTGTAGCGCACGCCTGGGTCGAACTCGATGGCCGCGTGATCGGCGATGATCCGATCGCTGTGCAGATGTACAGCCCGCTCGACGGGCTGTCGATCTCTCAGTTCCAGTGACGTCGATCGCGGCGATCGGTTCCTCCGTTGCGCGCCCTCAGCTGAACGCATCGTGCCTCGCGCTCACAGCGTCCATGAAGCACCGCGGGTCCGATGTCATGGACGCCTACAGCTCCGATCACGTTGCGGTCGTTGTCTCGCGCTTCGAGTGGGAGTGTGTCTCAGAGCTGCAGGGACCAGCTCGCGTTGCGCGAGATGCAGACCACCTCGCGATCGTTGACGGCAATCTGTACTACCACGCCGACCTGCGAAGAGCGCTCGTCTCACGAGGGGAGCGGGCCGACGGGGAGCACTCGGCCGAGCTGATTCTCGCGGCGTACCGGGCATTAGGAGAAAACTGTCTCAGCGTGCTTGAGGGAGACTTTGCCTTCGTCATATGGGATGGCCGACGCCGACGCATGGTTCTGGGGCGCGATCACGCCGGCCGCAGACCGCTTCACTACCACGTCAACAACGACCTGATCGTTGTCGCGTCAACCGCACGGGCCGTTGCGACACACGACGACGTCAGAAGCGGGATCAATGATGTCCCGGTCGTGGCCGCGGTGGGTGCGCTGCTGGGGGGAAGTCTGGATACCGGATTCGCGGATGTTCACCCGGTGCCGGCGTCCACTCTGCTCAGCTGGGAACCGCATCGCGGTCTGCGGGAGGCCGGTCGCTGGTCCCCTCCGGCGTTCAGCGGTAACGGGATCAGCGACGTGGCAGAGGGCGGCCGTGAGCTTCGGCACCTGCTCGGACAGGCTGCAGCTGAACGATGCGCAGGGAGCTCCGACGTCTCCATGTGGCTGAGCGGAGGTGCGGACTCACCGAGTGTGCTCGGAGCGTTCAGTTGTACCGACGCGTGGCAGGCGACGCAGGTGCATCCGATCACGATATCGTATCCCGTTGGCGATACCGCGCGAGAAGATGAACACGTTCAGGAGGTGGCGGATGCACTGGGACTGAGCGTTACGTGGCAGGACTCCGAAGCGGTGAACCTGCTCGGCGACGGAATCCGCTTAGCTGCAGAACGCGACGATCCGTACGCGCATACGTTCGAAGTGGTGAATCGCACGCTTGCGCGGCGTTCGCGCCAGACAGGATCGCGTATCGTGCTCGACGGATACGGTGGTGATCAATTGTTCGATGTGTCGGACGTCTTTCTCGCTGACCTCTTCGTTCGCGGTCGTTGGCGCCAGTTGGCGGATGCGCGCCGCGCCAAGGAATTGACTGGTGTGCGCTCGTTGGTTCGCACCTCGCTGCTTCCCCTGTTGCCGGAGTCCTGGCGTTACCAGCTGAGCCGGGCCCGAGGCTACAGTCCTGATCAGATTCGCTGGCAGACACTCCCGTCATGGATCGCACCCGGGTGGCGCTCGGACCCGCGGATTGAGGCCCTGTACGCACGAGAGCCACGTCGCCGCCTCCTTGAGAGCCCCGCCGCCTACGAATCGCGCTGGTACGTCGAAGCCCCGTATTTTCCACGCGCAATAAGCTGGACGACGTCATTTGGGCTGAGCGAGGGCATTGATTTGCGATCACCGCTTTATGATCGCCGCGTGCTGTGCTTCGCCGCGAGCCGGCCCCTTGAGGAGCGCGGATCGGCCGGACCGTCGAAGCCTCTACTCCGTGAGGCCATGCGCGGCGTACTCCCTGCGAGCTATCTGGCGCCCCGTTCAACAAAGACCGGCATTCCGGGAGACTACCTGCGGCGAAAAATTCGGGCAGATTTACCGAGCGTAGTTGAATCCCTCGGCGATCCGCGCTCGTGGCACTTAACGCAGCGCGGTCTGGTGGAACCGGATGTGTTAAGAGAGGCTCTGCATCACGGGATGGAGCGCGCCGACCATCAGCTGTTCGTGCATTTATTCCTTACGGTACAGGCCGAGCTATGGCTCAGGAGTAATGCGGGCTCCTGATGAGTTAATAGGCGGCGAGTCGCGGACGGGAAGAACGCACGTGGCACGAGATCTGCAATAGGACTCTACCGTGAATCACCACTTTACCGAGGAGTCAGATGTACGAAACACCTAGAATCGAAAAGTTCGGCAGCTTCCGCGAACTGACGCTGCAAACCTGGGGAAAAACCACTCCCGGCATGGATATCATTCCTGGAACGGGCAACATGTGTAACCCTCAACCTGACGTACCGGGCGGAATTACGAGCTGCATCCGCTCCTGATACGTCGCGCGCACTGGTTCACAAATTTTGAGCGAAGCGCCGGGAAGTCTTCCGGCGCTTCTTTCTTCGTTCGGGGATTTCGGGTCAACTCTTTTCGCGCGTGCTACATTGCTCCGTGTGAGTAGATCGTCGCTTGTGGGACGGCAGAGTTTTCCATATCCATGAGAATTCCTTGACTAAGAGCGTAGCAGAGACGCCACATTTTGGTGGCGCGACCGCACACTGAATGGCCATTTTTTCCTACCGCGCCTTCGGAACGGTCCTGAGCTCCGAGCTGGCCTTGCCCGATTTGCGCGAAACGGCCGAAACGGGTGTTGAACGCGGTCCCAAGCCGCTGCGTTTCTCGATTCGAGCCGAAGAACCCGGCGGGCCGATCCAAACAATGGGTCGAGATGTGGTGCACGCAGACATTACTGTGGTAAGTGCGCGGCATGACCGAGGCTTCTCCCTGATCTATTCAGATACCGGCCGTTTCGACATTGTCGATGGGGGGACAACAATAGAGTGGACCATGCCGCCGGGTCCGAGCGAGCCACTTCTGGAAGCGGTTCGCGCCGACCTTATCGGGCGCGTATGCGCGATGGCGCTCCATGCCCAGGGCATAGAATGCCTTCACGCCTCGGCAGTTTCATTCGGCGGAGCAGGGGTTGCGATCGTCGCACCGAAAGGATGGGGAAAGTCGACGCTGGCTGCGGCCCTCTGCGCCGAGGGAGCACTGCTGGTCTCCGACGACACCTTGCCCATCTCTCTGGAGGGCGGCGTCTCCATTCTGCCCGGCGTGCCACACGTGAGGTTGCGGCACGATTCCGCTGCGCACGTCTTCGAAGCGGCCGCTCCGGACTCTGACGGCGAGCGCAAGATTGTGTTCAATGACTTTCCCGATGAGTCGGGCGCGGTCGCACTCGAAGCGATCTACCTGCTGTCGCCGGTGACGGCGGACACAGCCACCGTCACGCGCGAGCGCGTTCCGGAAATCATCGCGACGCTCGCCCTCGTCGAACACAGCAAGCTGGGGGCCCTCCTTACCGGCGATGAGGCCGCAACCGTGTTCAGCAGGCTGGCGGATGTTGTTCGGCAGGTACCAGTTTATCACTTGATGATCCCACGGGACCTGAAGACCCTGCCTGAAGCAGCGAGAACACTGTTTGCCTGGCACAATGCCTCCGACTGATCGTCAGTTGAGCGCGGACGGCGACTCTGTGCTCATCGTTCGCGACCTGTGCAAGCGCTTCCCGCAGATGCGGCCGTGGACCGAGGCGATACGACGACCGTTCCAGCGCCGACAGATCCAGGTACTGCGCGGAATTTCGCTGAACGTACGCGCCGGCGAATTTGTCGGATTGCTTGGCGCGAATGGGGCAGGCAAAACGACGTTGATGAAACTCATAGCGACGCTGCTGATCCCGGACTCGGGAATCGCGCGCGTGGGCGGGTTCGATACAGTTCAATCAGGTGACGAAGTGCGTCAGCGGATCTCGATGTCCCTCGCCACCGAACGCGGCTTGTATTGGCGGTTGTCGGCCTGGGAGAATCTTCGACTCTTTGCCGACCTCCAGAACATTCATATCTCCGAACGTGACGATCGGATTCGATCGGTACTTGCCACGGTGTCGCTGGAGGAGAGCGCGCGGCGCACTGTGCGGGAGTTTTCTTCGGGGATGATCCAGCGGTTACTGATTGCACGGGCGCTGCTGCCGTCGCCGCTACTGTTGATGCTCGACGAGCCGACCCGTTCGCTCGATCCCATATCGGCTCGCGAGTTGCGCCGTTTTCTGCGGGAGGAATTGGCAGAGCGACGACAGTGCGCAGTGTTGCTTGCCACACATTCAGCTGATGAGGCATTTCACTTGTGCGACCGCGTCGCCGTCATGAACCGCGGGCTGCTCGTTGCAGAAGGAGATGCCGGGGACCTGGCCCGCCGGTTTGTGGCGCCGAGATACTCGGTGATGACCTCGGAGCCGGAGCATCAGGAGTTTGCCGCACTGGAACGCACGGGGGAGCTGCACGTCGTTCAGCGGACTGCCGGTGAGAGCGGGTGGACGAGTGTCACGCTGCGACTTGACGGGGGAGACGTGGCGGCGGCTCGCGTGCTGTCGCGGCTGGTGACGGCGGGTGTGCCGGTGTCCAGCTTTACGCCCGACGAGGTCTCACTCGCCGAATTGATTGAAACGGTGACCGGTGCGGAGGTGGCAGCATGAGTGCGCGCGCGTTAAAGGCGTTGCTGCGGTCTGACTGGCTGACGGCATCGAGCTATCGCATTCAGCTGTTGATCTCCCTGCTTTCGCTGTCCCTCACCGTTGTGCCGGTCTATTTTGTGGCGCGGGCACTCGAATCGACCATGGCCAGGAGCATTCAGGGCGAAAGCCAGGGGTACTTCGGGTTTGTATTGTTCGGCACGGTGGTTATTGCGCTGGTGAGCGTCACGGTGTCTGTCCTTCCCGCGGCTATTCAGTCCGGCGTAGGCAGCGGTACGTTCGAAGGTTTGCTCCTCACGCGGACGAAGTGGCCGTCGCTCGTCGTGGGTCTCACGGCCTATCAGGTGTTGTACGGTACGGCGCGCGCGGTGCTGGTTATCGTGGCGGGATGGGCTCTGGGCGCGTCGATGACGTTCAGCGCGACCCCGCTCGCTGCGGTGGTGCTTGTCCTGCTGGTGGTGGTGCACTGGGGCATCGGTCTGATTGGCGGCGCACTGATCCTCTATTTCAGGACGTCGGGACCACTCTCTCAGATTGTTGTCGTGGCGACAACGCTGCTGGGGGGCACCTACTATTCAACAACGTCGATTCCGCCGGAGTTCCGACCCTTGTCGCTTCTTGTTCCGGCGTCGTACGGGCTGCGTGCGATGCGGCGCCTGCTGCTTGATAAGGCATCGTTCGCCGATGTGGCGGGGGACGTGATGGTCTTGTCTGCGATGACACTCGCCGTACTGGCCATTGGTGGCGTGATGTTTTCGAAGGCGTTGAACCATGCCCGTCGACACGGCACCCTCAGTCACAGCTGAACGACAATGCAGCGACGCGAACTGATGCGCATGCTGAATCCTGAGACGCGCGCAGTCTTCCTGACTGCAGGTGGCGCTGAGAACGATGAGGTACTGCGGCAGATTCTCGCTGGCCCGATATCGTGGGAGCAGCTGCTGATCACCGCTGAATGGGAGCGCAGCTTACCAATCAGCTGGAGACGCATTTCCGCGTTTTCCCCGTCGATCCCGCCGGAAGTTGCGCAGTCGTTCGAGCGACTGAGCGCGGTCTGCGGATTTCAGTCGGCGGTCTTGCGCGATCGGCTTGAAGAGTTCCTGCGTGCGATGACGCAGCGCGACATTCCAGTGGTCCTGCTCAAGGGTGCGGCACTGGCGCTGACCAAATACGACAATTTTTCATCCCGCCCGATGGGAGATCTGGATCTGCTCATCGCACCGCAGCATCGCGAGGAAGCGTGGAACGCCGCGCTTGCGTTGGGTTGGACGTGGGACAAGGCGGCTTATCCGCCTGGTAAGTACGAGCAGCATCACCATGCACCGCCGCTGCTGGATGCCGCGCGAACCGGAGCGAAGCTGGAACTGCATTCAGCGCTCTCTCTGCCGAGTCATCCGTTTTCGTTCACCTTTGATGAAGCGTTCGCGGTCAGCGTGCGCACGCCCGGGTATGGGACGGATATACGGGTACTGGATCCGGAGCACGCGCTGTTGCACATCTGTATTCATTTTGCGTGGGCGCATCAGGCCGTGTTTGGTCTGTGGCGGTTGGCGAGAGATGCACAGGCACTGGCCAGCGCCGGGATCGACTGGGCGCGGGTCGGTGAGCTCGCCGGGCGATATCGCGCGGAGAGCAGTGTGTACTGGAGTCTCGCGCTGGCAGCGGGGGTGTGCGGCGTGGACGTCGCCCCGGTGAAGTTTTCGAACCAACTGCGTCCAGGTGGGTCAGTGGTACTGCACGGCCTCGCCGCTCGGCATCTGGCTGCGCACGTCGTGGCGAGACATCAACCATGTCCTTCAGAGAAGCTTCGCCGTGTGATGTGGTCCCTGGCGATGCAGCCGTCGAGGACATCCGGGGCCCTTCGTCCATGGGAAGAGTCGCCGGGGCCAGCTGGAGGGAAGCGCAAGGCGGGCCGATTGATGCGTTTGAAAGGCCAGGTTGGTCAGCTTCGTGGTTGGGCAGAATATCTTCGGGCGATGGCGGGAAACGCGTCATAGAGGACTCGGTCTGACCCTTCTCAGGGAGCACCCGCATCGGGTCCAGGTGGTGCGCAGGGCAGGCGATCCGGAGTGGTACATTTCGATCTGGCGGCAGGAGATGCGGTATTGCTGCCATTTCGTTCGCCTATGCGCGTAGTGGCATTGACTTAGGCCGAGGTCACAGCCACATTTATCGGCTCCCGTGCTTTGGGCATTGTGTCTCGTCTCACGGGGGCGATATGAGAGGTCAACTTGCTGCGAGTTGACGATGATGGGCCCGCAGATCTGCGGGGGAGCAGGTAGCCGACGGGTCGCCCAATGGGGTGGTTCGTTTCCCGAAAAGCGACGCAGAACAATTTAACGTCAGGATGTGCTGTTCCTGACGCGCTTTGGGTCCCCCGCGTGCTGCAGTGGCGCGTGTACCCGGCGACCGGCGGATGGATACCGATCCCTGCTCCAAGGGATGCCAGGTCCACCCGCATTTTTGCTGATGTGATTTGAAGAATTTACTGGCGCGTGTGCGCCCTGAGGATTTCGAAAACCATGCCCCGTGTAACGCCACTCGCTCACTATCGCAACATCGGCATCATGGCCCACATTGATGCCGGGAAAACGACGACGACCGAGCGTATTTTGTACTACACCGGCAAGAGCCACAAAATCGGTGAAGTGCATGATGGTGCGGCGACGATGGATTGGATGGAGCAGGAGCAGGAGCGAGGCATTACGATCACGTCGGCGGCGACCACGTGTTTCTGGAAGCGCCATGGCTCGAGTCACGACGAAGGCACGGGGCCCGAGTATCGCATCAACATCATCGATACGCCCGGGCATGTGGACTTTACCGTTGAAGTCGAGCGTTCGCTGCGCGTGCTGGACGGTGCGGTGACACTGCTCGACTCGGTGGCAGGCGTTGAGCCGCAGACCGAAACGGTGTGGCGTCAGGCCGACCGGTACGGTGTGCCGCGGATGATTTTCTCCAACAAGATGGATCGTGTCGGCGCCAATTTCGATCGCTGCGTGGAGATGATTCGCGACCGGCTCACGAAGAACGCGTTTCCCATTCAGCTGCCAGTCGGCAGCGGGGAGCTCTTCACCGGTCACATCGACATCGTTGAACGCAAGGAATACATCTTCCACAACGAGACGTTAGGCAAAACGTTCGATGTGCGGGAAGTCGGCGACGAATTCAAGGAAGCTGTTGAGCGGGCGCGTCACGATCTCATTGAGGCAGTGGTTGAGCACGATGAGAAGTTGATTGAAAAGTATCTCGCCGGCGAAGAACTGACCGTCGAAGAGATTAAGGGGCTGATCCGCAAGGGCACATGCTCCATGAAATTCACGCCGATCCTGTGCGGTGCGTCGTTCAAGAACAAGGGTGTGCAGGCGTTGCTCGACGCGGTGTTGGATTATCTGCCGGCGCCGGTTGACGTGGAAGCGATCAAGGGGCACCTGCCGCACCACGACGAGACGTTCGAATCGCGCGAAGTGAAGGACGAGGCGCCGTTCGCGGCGTTGGCCTTCAAGATCGCGACGGATCCGTTTGTCGGCCGTTTAACGTTCTTTCGGGTGTATTCCGGCGTGCTCAAGTCGGGGAGTCACCTCTACAACTCAACGAAAGACAAGAGGGAGCGCGTTGGCCGTCTGTTGCAGATGCACGCCAACAAGCGCGAAGAGATTGAAGAAGTGCGTGCCGGCGACATTGCGGCCGCCATTGGCCTGAAGGATACGCGAACCGGCGACACGCTTTGCGACGACGGGTTCCCGATCATTCTCGAAGCGATGCGGTTTCCGATGCCCGTCATCGAAGTCGCGATTGAGCCGAAGACCAAGGCTGACCAGGATAAGCTGGGCATTGCGCTGCACAAGCTGGCCGAAGAAGATCCGACGTTCCGTGTTCATACTGATGTGGAAACAGGACAGACGATCATCGCCGGTATGGGCGAGCTTCATCTGGAAATCATCGTCGACCGCATGATGCGTGAGTTCAGGGTCGAAGCCAATGTCGGTCGACCGCAGGTTGCGTATCGTGAAACGATTCGCAAGCGCGTTGATAAAGTGGAAGGCAAGTTCATTCGGCAGTCAGGCGGAAAGGGGCAATACGGGCATGTGGTGATCAACGCGATGCCGGGCGAAGTAGGAACCGGGTTCGTGTTTGAGGACAAGATTGTCGGTGGTGTTGTACCGCGCGAATACATTGGACCCGCGGAGCAGGGCATCAAGGAAGCGTTGGAGAACGGTGTGTTGGCTGGCTATCCGATGGTCGACGTGAAGGTTGAACTCGTCTACGGTTCGTACCATGACGTCGATTCTTCCGAAATGGCCTTTAAGATTGCCGGCTCCATGGCGATCAAAGAGGCAGCCGCAAAAGCACAGCCCGTGCTGCTCGAGCCAATGATGAAAGTCGAAGTGGTGTCACCGGAGCAGTACATGGGTGACGTACTCGGCGATCTCAGTTCGCGCCGTGGCAAGATTGGCGGAATGACGCAGCGCGGCGAGGCACAGGTGATCGGCTCGACCGTTCCGCTGTCTGAGATGTTCGGCTATTCAACGAAACTCCGCTCGATGTCACAGGGACGCGCGGTGTATTCGATGGAATTCTCGCACTATGAAGAAGTACCAAAGAGCAAGGCGGAAGAGATTATCAGCAAGGCGAAGGCATAGCGGTACGCAGGTCGCGGTGCGATCTTTGGCCGCGTAGTTGAATTGATCATTCGTTGGGAGACGGGCCAGGAGGTGGTCCGAGACCTCCCCTGGACCAGACACCTCCACTTCACCAGGAACGTACGATGGCAAAGGCAAAGTTCGAGCGGAACAAGCCGCATGTGAACGTGGGTACGATCGGCCACGTCGATCACGGCAAAACGACCTTGACCGCAGCGCTGACCAAGATCTCGGCGGACAAGGGCTTCGGTACGAAGTACATAGCGTACGATGAAGTTGCGAAGGCCTCGGAATCACAGGGTCGTCGCGACTCGAGCAAGATTCTGACGATCGCGACGTCGCACGTCGAGTACGAGACGACGAACCGTCACTATGCTCACGTCGACTGTCCCGGCCACGCCGACTACGTGAAGAACATGATTACAGGCGCCGCGCAGATGGATGGCGCGATCCTGGTTGTGTCCGCCGTAGACGGTCCGATGCCGCAGACACGCGAGCACATTCTGTTGGCGCGTCAGGTCAACGTGCCTAACGTTGTTGTATTCCTCAATAAGTGCGACCTCGTCGAGCTCGAAGTGCGCGAGCTGCTCTCGAAGTATGGATATGCCGGCGATGACGTGCCGGTTATCCGTGGCGCAGCCATCAAGGCGATCGAGGGCGATGCGGCCTGGGTCGCGAAGATCCAGGAACTGTACGATGCGCTCGACAGCTGGATTGCTGAGCCGGTGCGCGACATTGATAAGCCGTTCCAGATGCCCGTTGAGGACGTCTTCTCGATTACCGGTCGTGGCACGGTGGCGACGGGTCGAATTGAACGTGGCAAGATTAAGGTGCAGGACGAAGTTGCCTTGATCGGCTTTGGATCAGACAAGAAGTCGGTTGTGACCGGCGTCGAAATGTTCCGGAAGCTGCTGGATGACGGTCAGGCCGGTGACAATGTCGGTTTGCTGCTCCGCGGCGTTGACAAGAAGGACATTGAACGTGGAATGGTGTTGGCTAAGCCAGGCGCCATTAAGCCGCACACGAAGTTCCTTGCCGAGGTGTACGTGCTCACCAAGGAAGAGGGCGGTCGTCATACGCCGTTCTTCAAGGGATATCGTCCGCAGTTCTATTTCCGCACCACGGACGTGACGGGTAACATTGAGCTGCCCGAGGGCACCGAGATGGTCATGCCTGGCGACAATACGCAGATGACGATCGAGCTGATTACGCCGATCGCCATGGAAGAAGCGTTGCGCTTCGCCATTCGTGAGGGTGGTCGTACGGTTGGTTCCGGCGTGGTCACCAAGATCCTCGCCTAACGCATGGAGGTTGGTGTGAGCTGTCGCATCATGCGATGGCTCATCCCGACTTCAGGCATTTTTCCGGAAACAGTACATGGCTGGCAAGATTCGCATTCGACTGAAGGCGTTCGACCACGCAGTGATCGATCAGGCAGCGGCGGACATCGTCCGCACGGCGGAGAAGACCGGCGCGCAGGTGTCAGGTCCCATTCCGCTGCCGACGAAGACTCGCCGGTGGACGTTGTTGCGTTCGCCGCACGTGGATAAGAAGTCGCGTGAGCAGTTCGAACTGAAGACACACAAGCGCGTGATCGATATCCTCGACTCGCGTTCGCAGACGGTTGACGCGTTGACGAAGCTGGATCTTCCGGCCGGTGTCGACGTCGAGATCAAGGTACGATAAAGACACCCTGGCGCGATCACGATCGATCGCGCTGCGGGACGGTCCAACGGCAGCAATCAGGATCTGCGGAGCAGACCTGTGCCGCGACTCACGCACCGATATAGAGGAATCATGTTAGGCATTATTGGCAGGAAGCTGGGAATGACGCAGATATTTGACGAGAAGGGCGAGCAGATACCGGTCACGGTGGTTGAGGCAAAGCCCAATCCTGTGGTTCAGGTGATCGCGCACGAGGTGGACAAGCCGGGCTTCCGCGCTGTGCAGCTCGGGTATGGCGAACAACGCCTGCGCCGCGACTCGAAGAAGGGAGAGAAGCAGCGTCCGCACGGCAGCCGCGCCTCAAAGGCAGCGGTCGGTCACGCGGCAAAGGCCGGCATTGCCGCGCCGCCAGCTGTGCTCCGTTCGTTCCGACTCGATGACATGCCGGCCGATGCTGAAGTCCCCGATTTCAAGCCGGGCGACATCGTTGACGTGTCGTTGTTCAAGGTGGGTGAGCTCGTGAAGATCACCGGTACCTCGAAAGGCCGGGGATTCCAGGGCGTCGTCAAGCGCTATGGGTTCCACGGCGGCCCGAACACTCACGGCAATACCAAACATCGTCGTCCCGGATCTATCGGAGCAGGTACGGATCCGTCGCGCGTCATCAAGGGCAAGAAGATGCCCGGCCACTATGGCGATGCGCGACATACCCAAATCAATCTTCGTGTCGAGCGGGTTGACGCGGAGCGTCATCTGATCTACGTGCGTGGTGCGGTCGCTGGTGCAGCGAACGGCATCGTGTGCGTGAAGAAGCAGGTATAACAATGAGCGAGCAAACTTCATTTGACGCCGCGGCGTTTACCGCGTTAGGCACGAGTCGTGACCGTGTGAGCCTGCCGTCGGATACGTTCGATGGCACGATCAACCTGCCGGTCATGCATTTGGCTGTGAAAGCGTACCTTGCCAATCAGCGGCAGGGCACGGCATCCACCAAAACGCGTGGTCTGGTGATTGGCGGCAATCAGAAGCCCTGGAAGCAGAAGGGCACCGGCCGCGCACGTCAGGGATCCATTCGGGCGCCGAACTGGCCGGGTGGTGGTACGGTGTTCGGACCGCATGGTGATCGGAACTATGATCAGGACCTTCCGCGCAAAGTGAAGCAGCTGGCGCGGCGCAGTGCGCTCAACGCGCGTGCCCGTGAAGCGTGCATCTTTGTGGTCGATCAGTTTAATTATGACGCACCGCGTACCAAGAGCCTCCTGCAGTTGATTGATCGCGTCGGTGCCACCGGCCAGAAGGTGTTGGTGTTGACCGATGGGGTGAAGCCGAACGTGTACCTGAGTGGCCGCAACGTGCAGCGCATGCATGTGATGCCGTTCAGTGACGCGACGACCTACCACATTTTATGGTCGGATGTTGTGCTGATCGAGGGCACCGCGATCGGTCATACGTTGGCTCCTGTGGTCGAAAGTTCAGAACCGCCGAAGACGAAGCCCAAAAAGGCGCCGGCGGCAAAAACGAAAGCGACCACTGCAGCGGTTCCGGCAAAGAAGAAGACGGCGCCGAAGAAGAAAACCAGCGCCAAGGCCGAGCCGGCGAAGAAGAAAGTTGTGAAGAAGAGCGCCGCGAAAAAGGTGGCCTCCAAGGTCGCTCGCAAGAAGGGAGATTAATCAATGCCTACGCTGCATCGCACGGTCGTTCGTCCGGTTGTCACCGAGAAGACGTCCGCTCAGTATCAGAACCACGGTGAATATACGTTTGAAGTGTCGAAGGACGCTTCGAAGCCTGCCATTCGGCAGGCCATTGAAAAATTGTTCGGTGTGAAAGTTACGGGTGTCTGGACGATGAACGTTCGCGGTAAGCCGCGTCGGGCAGCGGGCGGCGCCTCCGGACTTCGGCCGAGCTGGAAAAAGGCGATCGTGACGCTGAAGGAAGGCGACAAGATCCCGGTCTTCGAGGGTTAAGCCACATGGGAATTCGTCAATTCAAGCCCGTTACCAAGGGCACCAGATTCCGGTCGATCTCCGACTTTGCTGAAATCACGGCGTCCAAGCCGGAGAAGTCGCTCGTTGAGCCACTGAAGAAGAGCGGTGGTCGCGACAATCATGGACACATTTCCATGCGGCGTCGCGGCGGTGGCCACAAGCGTCAGTACCGTATCATCGACTTCAAGCGCAACCGGTTCGGCGACGTCGCCGAGGTGTTGACGGTTGAGTACGATCCGAACCGCTCAGCGCGTATCGCGCTGGTGCAGTACGCGGACGGTGAGAAGCGTTACGTGTTGCACGCGAAGGGTATGTCGGTCGGTGACAAGATTGTGTCAGGACCTGGCAGCGATGTGCGTGTCGGCAACGCCTTGCCACTCGGCGAAGTCCCGTTAGGCACCTCGGTGCATAACGTGGAGCTTGTACCGGGTCGTGGGGGACAGATGGCGCGGTCAGCCGGAATGTCCGCCGAGGTGGTCGCGAAGGAAGGCGACTACGTCACGATGCGTCTGGGTTCGACCGAAATGCGCCGGGTACACATGCGTTGTCTGGCGACCATCGGCGAAGTGGGCAACGCCGAGCATGAACTGCAGTCGTGGGGTAAAGCGGGCAAGTCGCGCTGGATGGGGCGTCGTCCCAAGGTTCGCGGTGAGGTGATGAACCCGGTGGATCATCCGCACGGTGGTCGTACGCGCGGTGGTCGGAACGTGGTGAGTCCCTGGGGCAAGAAGGAAGGCGTGAAGACGCGCAACAAGAAGAAGCCGTCGCAGCGTCTGATCGTCCGTGGCCGCAAGCGCGGCAAGGCAACCAAGTAAGCTGGCGCGGCTCCGATCTGGATCCGCTGACACACGAGACTCGAGACTTTTTTTTATGGCACGCAGCATCAGAAAAGGCCCATTCGTGCAGGACGCACTGCTGAAGAAGGTGCAGGGCATGAATGAGCGAAACGAGAAGAAGGTTGTAAAGACGTGGTCGCGTGCGAGCACAGTGCTGCCTGATTTTGTGGGGCACACCTTCGCCGTGCACAACGGGAACAAGTTCGTGCCCGTGTACGTGACGGAAAACATGGTGGGTCATAAGCTGGGCGAGTTTTCGCCGACCCGTCTGTTCCGTGGCCACTCGGGCAACCGTCCGACCGACAAGAAGGCTCCGGCCAAGGGAGGCAAGTAAGTCATGGCAACGCAAGCCAGAGCGTTTCAGCGTTCGACGCGGCAGTCGCCCTACAAGATGCGTTTGGTCATTGATCAGATTCGCGGCATGAACGTGAACTCCGCGCTGTCGCTCCTCAAGTTTTCGAAGAAGCGGGCAGCGGTCGAGATTGCAAAAGTGCTCGAGTCGGCGGTGGCGAATGCCGAACAGGCAGCGCAGCGCGCGAATGAATCACTGGATGTGGATACGTTGGTGGTGCAGAAGGCAATCATTAATGAAGGCCCGAAGCTGAAGCGCTGGATGCCCGCCGCAATGGGGCGCGCGACACCGGTGGTAAAGCGAACGAGCCATGTCGAGATCATTGTGGCCGAAAAGGCAGGTCGTTAAATGGGACAGAAGACACATCCAATCGGATTTCGCCTTGGCATCACCAAGAACTGGCGTTCGCGCTGGTACGCGAACCGGGACTTTCCGCAGCTGCTGAAGGAAGACGAAATGTTGCGGAAGTACATTCACACGCGGTTGGGTCATGCGGCCATCTCGGACGTCGGGATTGAGCGCAAGCCTGGCAAGGTGGTGGTGACGATTCATACGGGTCGTCCCGGCGTCGTGATCGGAAAGAAGGGTGCTGAGGTGGATAAGCTGCGCGAGGAAATCGCGCGGTTGTCCGGCAAGGAAGTCGGCGTGAACGTGGAAGAGATCAAGCGTCCCGAAATTGATGCGCAGCTTGTGGCGGACAACATCGCGAACCAGCTGGCGCAGAGAATTTCGTTTCGCCGTGCCATGAAGCGTGCGGTGCAGAATGCGATGCGCATGGGTGCGCAGGGCATCAAGGTGAAGGCGGGTGGTCGGTTGGGTGGAGCGGAAATCGCGCGGGTCGAGGGATACCACGAAGGTCGTGTGCCTTTGCACACGCTGCGTGCCGACATCGACTATGCGACATCGACGGCCCGCACGACGTTTGGTGCGATTGGTGTGAAAGTGTGGATCTGCAAGGGCGAAGTGGTGGATGATCGGCGCGGCAAGACGTACTCAACGGGTTCGTAAAGCTGTCGCCGACCGGTATCACTCTGCTCGATTACTCTGGCGTTACTGAGAAATGCTTAGTCCAAAACGCGTAAAATTCCGAAAGATGTTCAAGGGGCGGACCCGTGGGATCGCGACACGTGGCTCGGAGGTGTCGTTTGGGCACTACGGGTTGCAGGCGCTCGAGCCCGGCTGGGTCACGAACCGACAGATTGAAGCGGCACGTGTGGCGTTAACCCGTCATATCAAGCGTGGCGGCAAGGTCTGGATCCGCATCTTTCCGGACAAACCGATTACCAAGAAGCCTGCCGAGACCCGTATGGGTAAGGGCAAGGGTTCACCTGAAGGCTGGGTTGCGGTGGTGAAGCCTGGTCGCATGCTGTTTGAGCTTGAGGGGGTTACCCCCGAACTCGCCCAGAAGGCGATGGCGCTTGCAGCGGCAAAGATGGGTGTCCGCACCAAGTTTGTTGTTCGCGAGGAGGCGCATACAAATGCTAGCTGAGGAAATTCGCGAGATGGGTGCTGACGATGTGCGCGCCCGCATTGCGGAACTGGAGGAAGAGCGATTCCGCTTGCGGTTTCGCAGTGGGACGGAAACGCTGGCGGATCCCCTCCGCCTGCGTGCTATTCGACGGGACATTGCTCGCCTGCACACGGTGCTGCGGGAGCGTGAGCTCACTACCGCCGCTAAGCGTTAATAGGAGCACGGTTGAACCATGGCAGAGATGATGAGTAACGGGCAGGCCACGTCACGCGGTGCAAGAAAGTCACGCGTTGGCATTGTGGTCAGCGACAAGATGCAGAAAACCGTCGTGGTGCGGCTCGATCGTCGGGTCCCGCATCCCGTGTACGGCAAGATGGTCACGCGCACGAAAAAGGTGAAAGCGCATGACGAAGAGAATGCAGCAAAGGTTGGCGACACGGTGCGAATCGTGGAGACTCGCCCGCTGTCGAAAGACAAGCGCTGGCGTGTCGTTGAGATCGTTGGCCGTGCCCTCTAGGAGAATCGACCAATGATTCAGCAGGAATCAGTAGTTAAAGTTGCGGATAACTCAGGCGCCAAAAAGGCGTTGGTTATCCGGGTGTTGGGTGGAACGCGCCGTCGCTACGCGCGCCTTGGCGACAAGGTGATCGTGGCCGTGAAGGACGCGTTGCCGAACGGGACCGTGAAGAAGTCAGACGTTGCGAAGGCCGTGGTCGTGCGCACCGTCAAGGAGACCCGCCGCAAGGACGGGACGTACATCCGCTTCGACGAGAATGCGGTGGTGATCATTGATGACAAAGGTGAGCCGCGTGGAACGCGTATCTTCGGACCCGTCGCGCGCGAGCTGCGCGAGAAGCGGTATATGAAGATTGTGTCGTTGGCTCCGGAGGTACTCTGATATGCGAAAGCTGAAATATCGCGCCAAGGAAGGCGGCCGTCGCCTCGGCGCAATCCGTCACCAGCGTAAAGCTGAGCGCGTGCCGATGCCCATCACAAAGGGCGATCAGGTCCGCGTGATGCGTGGCGAGGATAAGGGCAAAGAGGGAAAGGTGCTTCGGGTCTTTACCAAGACCGGTCGCATCACGGTGGAAGGAATCAACATTGTGAAGAAGCATCGGAAGGCTCGAACGGCGGAAGAGACGAGCGGCATCATCGATATGCCGGCGCCCATCCATCATTCGAATGTGATGCTGCTTGATCCCAAGTCGGACACGCCAACGCGTGTGCGGTATCGGATTGACGCTGACGGCACCAAGGAGCGCATTAGCGTGAAGAGTGGTGGCGCAGTTCTACGTCGACGCTAAGCGAGAGAAATATGGCAACGAAAGAGAGCAAGGGCGCATCAAAGGCGGGCGCTAAGCCGGCCAAGGGTGGCGCTTCAAAGAGTGGTGGAGCCGCGAAGGCGGGAAGCAAGAGCACCAGCAAGAGCACCAGCAAGGGATCCGGGGGTGAGCGCAAGTCGATGCTCCCCAAGGGACCACATGCGGGTGCCGAGCTTCCGATACCAGCTCCCCGTCTGCGCGATTATTACCGGAACACTGTTCGTGCGCGCCTGATGAAGCAGTTTGGGTTCATCAATCAGCACCAGGTGCCTGGCATGGTCAAAGTTGTTCTGAACGTCGGCATGGGTGAAGCCATCAAGACGCCGAAGGTGCTCGATTCGGTCGTGGAAGAACTGGCGATCATCACCGGCCAGCGTCCGGTCCGTCGCAAAGCGAAGAAGTCGATCGCCAACTACGGGTTGCGCGAAGGGCAGGAGATCGGCGCGTCGGTGACGCTGCGCGGAAACACCATGTGGGAGTTCCTCGACCGCTTTATCAACGCGGCGGTGCCTCGCATCCGTGACTTCCGTGGCCTCGGCACGCGGTCCTTTGACGGTCGTGGCAACTATTCGCTCGGCGTCAAGGAACAGATGATCTTTCCGGAGATCAATTACGACATGGTGGAGCAGATTCACGGCATGGACATCACGTTCGTCACCACGACGAACAAGGATGATCAGGCCTTTGCTTTACTGCGAGAACTCGGCATGCCGTTCCGTGGGGACGACAAGCCAATCATCGTAGGCGTCTGAACGTTCAGATCGCTTACCGAACTTTATTTTTGCCGAGAGAAGCACGATGGCCAAAACCAGTTTAAAGGTGAAGAATGAAGAGCGGATCGCGCTTACCGCGCGGTACCGTGTGCGGCGCGAAGCGTTCCGCGCAATCATTCGCAATCCGAAATCGACCGATGAGGAGAAGCAGGAGGCGTATCGCAAGTTGCGCAAACTCCCGCGGAACTCGGCGGCGGTCCGCATCCGGAATCGCTGCAACATGACCGGGCGCTCCCGCGGCTACGAAAGCTTCTTCGGGCTGTCGCGGATGTCGCTGCGGAACATGGCACTGCAGGGGTTGATCCCCGGCGTGCGCAAGGCCAGCTGGTAAGCGTTCACGGTACTGTACGTTTTTCGTTCATTCCAACACATCCTCCACGTCCTGCGGGATACGAGAGGAGAAGAGGGTAAGACAGCATGAGCATGACCGATCCGATCGCCGATATGTTGACCCGAATTCGCAACGCGTGTGCGTCGAAGCACCGTCGGGTGGACATGCCGGCTTCAAAGATGAAGGCGGAAGTCGCCCGGATTCTGAAGGAGAACCACTATATCCAGGACTACCGGCTGATCGAAACCGAATCCGGTCGCAAGATCCTGCGCGTGATCCTGAAGTACGCCGGCGGACAGTCGGTCATTCGTCAGCTGAAGCGCGTTTCAACGCCGGGACTTCGCAAGTACGTCGGAGCGTCGGAAATTCCCCGGGTTCGCAACGGTCTGGGGATGGCGGTATTGAGTACGTCACACGGTTTAATGTCGGGTCTCGAAGCCCGCAAGACCAACACCGGCGGCGAGTTGCTCGCCCTGGTCTGGTAAAGGGGAACTGACATGTCACGAATAGGAAAACGACCGATCCCCGTTCCTGCGGGTGTCACGGTTACGATCAAGGGATCGCACGTCGCGGTGAAGGGGCCCAAGGGGGAGCTTTCGCGGACGTTGCATCCGGATGTCATCCTCGCGCAGGCAGACAATGACCTGAACGTTACGGTGCCGTCGGAAGAGCCGATGCACAAGTCGCTGCATGGGCTGTCGCGCACGCTCGTTGCCAATATGGTCGAAGGGGTAACGACGGGATTCACACGCCAGCTTGAGATATCGGGTGTCGGTTACAAGGCAGAGGTTAAGCCATACGGCTTGCTGATGTCACTCGGGTACTCGCATACGATTGAGGTCAAGGCACCCACGGGCATTAAGTTGACCGCGCCGGTGCCAACGCAGGTCCTCGTTGAGGGGACCGATAAGGAAGTGGTCGGGCGCGTTGCTTCGGAGATTCGGAAGCTGCGCAAGCCCGAGCCGTACAAAGGGAAGGGCGTTCGCTACGCAGGAGAAATCGTTCGTCGCAAAGCCGGTAAAGCCGGCAAGGCAGGAGGTAAATAATGCGTCGCATGCCAATGCCCAAGACTCGGGAAGATGGTCGCTATCGTCGTCACCTGCGCGTTCGTCGCAAGGTGGCTGGTACGGCCGAGCGTCCGCGATTAGTGGTCTATCGATCGCTGAAACACATTTATGCACAACTCGTTGATGACGTAGCACGACGTACGTTGATGACGGTGACAGATGGAGCAGCGACAGGAAAGAAGACGGAACGGGCGACTGCTGTAGGCAAGTCGCTCGCAGAGAAGGCAAAGGCGGCCGGCATCGCGCAGGTCGTGTTCGATCGCGCAGGTTACCGATATCACGGCCGCGTGAAGGCGCTGGCCGATGGCGCCCGTGAAGGAGGCTTGGAGTTCTAATATGGCCGAGAACAACGTGACAGGAGAACAGAAGGCTGTGGCATCGACGCCGGCGCCATCGCGCGGTGGTGGAAGTGCGCGCAGTGGCGGAGGTGCCGGCGGACGCGGCGGGCGTGGCGGTGGTGGTGGCGGACGC
>JBGTBX010000032.1:0-3039 GCA_041749115.1 Gemmatimonadaceae bacterium | reverse complement strand
AAGGCGCGGACTGGTCGCCGCTCGCGGGCCGGACCTGCATCTTGTGGCCAGACAACGACGATGCCGGCCGCGCGTACGTGGGCAACGTGGCCGCGATCCTGGGACCGCTGGGCTGCACGCTCTCGGCCGTGAATATTGAAGCGCTAGACATGCCGGCGAAGGGTGACGCGCACGACTGGCTCGCGGGGCGCTTACAGGCCACGCTAGGCGATTTGCTGGAACTGCCGAGGATACGAGCCCCTGCTTCCGCTACCACCGCGCTAAAGGCCGATACGAGCGTTTCCTGGCCCATTCTTGACGACGCGGCCCGGTACGGATTGGCGGGTGAGCTGCTGGCGGCGATAGAGCCACAAACGGAAGCGGATGCCGCCGCGATTCTCGTGCAGCTGCTCACTGCATTCGGCGTCTATATTGGAAGGAACTGCTACGTACCCGTCGAGGGCGACCGGCATTACTCCAATCTGTTCGTCATCATCGTTGGCGACACGAGCGCCGGCCGTAAGGGAACATCCTTCGGCCGCGTGCGACAGGTGTTCGAAGAGTTGCCCGCACCAATGCCGCGAGCGTCGGGTCTGGCTTCCGGCGAAGGGTTGAAGTACGCCGTGCGTGATCCGTCCGGGAACGAAGGCGACAAGGGCGCCGATGCTGGTGCGAGTGACAAGCGCTTACTCGTGGTCGAAAGCGAGTTCGCGCAGGTGTTGAAGGTCTGCGAGCGCAACGGCAGCACCCTGTCCGTTTCGGTCCGTGAGTTTTGGGACACAGGAACCGTCCAAACCTTGACGAAGAATGATCAGGTCAAGGCGACGGATGCGCACGTGGGGATCATCGGCCACATCACTCCGGACGAGCTTCGGGCTGAGCTGCACGCGAGCGAACGCGCCAATGGCTTCGGCAACCGGTTTCTGTACGTGTGCGCCAAGCGCAGCCGGGTGCTCCCGTTTGGCGGCGAGAAGGTGAACGTCTCCCCCTTCGTCCAGCGACTGGCAGAGGTGGCCGCTACCTCGCGCCGGCAAGTGGGGCCTCGGATGATGGATGCCGAAGCCCGCGAGCTTTGGCAGGCCAAGTACGAGTACCTGACAACGCGGCCACCCAGCTTGTTCGGCTCGATCACCGGGCGGGCGGCACCGCAGTGTCTGCGTTTGGCCCTGTGCTACGCGCTGCTGGACGAGTCACCGACCATACGGGCCGTTCACCTGCGCGCGGCGCTGGCGTTGTGGCGGTATTGCGAAGACTCCGCCCGGCACATCTTCGGATGCGTGCTTGGTGATCCCGTAGCGGACGAGATTCTGGCAGCGCTGCGGACCGCCGACAGAGAGGGTGTGACCCGCACGGACATTCGCGACCTGTTCAAGCGCCATGCGACCACGGAGCGGATCGGGATTGCGCTGGATCTGCTGCGGGCACGTGGTCTAGCCCACTCATCACAGACGGTGACGGGCGGGCGACCGAGCGAGGTTTGGCGGATAGGGGCTGCGACATAAGCGACCGAAGCGACCAAAGCATCCTTTTGTCGCATATGTCGCTTTTGTCGCAACACGGGCAACACAACAAGGCTTCAAGGTAGGAGGTAATCAGATGAGCAACCTATGGGACGCGGTGCGTGAGTGGAACGCGGAGAACGAGCGCCGACTGGGCTGGTACAACGAGTATTCGCGGGGGCGGAAGCTGACGGAGGAGCGCGAGCGGGCTGCTAAGGCCCCCAAGCCCATCGCAAAGGGTCTACTGGATGTGAAGCTCGACGCGCCGACCACGATGGAAAGCATGGGGCGGGGCATTACGGACCTGTGGGAGCCGGTCAAGCAAGGCTACCTAAACTTTGCCAACCCGGAGGAAGCGAACGCGTACCGCGAGCGCCGGGCGGAGGATGAGCGCCTGTATCACACCGGCTTGCTGGGGCGTGCGCCGCGTCCGGGGGAGCGGGTTCCGGTGGATATGGCGCGGTTGCATGGCCGCGTGCTCCCGCTCGTGCCGCTTCTGCCGCGGGGGCTAACGGCCGAGGCGCTGGGCAGTCAAATGCTGTCGTTCAACGCACTCGACACGCTCAACGAAGTCCGTAAGCGATTGGGACTGGGGGAGTAGCGGCGATGTTAGATCAGGGGAATAGCAATGTTTGAACCGGGGGAGTCAGGGAATCCTGCCGGCCGGCCGAAGGGGATCAAGGACCGGCGCACCGAGCTAAGGCAGATGATGCTGGACGAAGCTCCGGCCCTTATCGCCAAGGTCGTGGAGATGGCGAGGGAAGGCGACGCAACTGCGCTGCGGATCTGCCTGGACCGCATCGTGCCGGCCGCCAAGGCGAAGGACGACGCAATCACGCTGCCCGGCCTCACCGACTCGCTGGCGGATAACTCGCGGGAAGTGATCCGAGCCCTGGCCAAGGGTGACCTCACCCCAGAGGAGGCTGGCACGGTCCTGCAAGCACTGGCAAGTCAGGTACGCATCATCGAGGCTGACGAGATCGAGCGGCGGCTCGCGGCCCTGGAGCAAGCCGCAGGAACGAAAGGAACCCGATGAGTAGCCATCTGAGCACACGCCTCGCCAGACTAGAAGCATCGCAGACCTCCGGCAATCAGGAGCTAGGCATCGGCTGGCTTGAGTACAGGGACGGCCGCCTCACGAAGCTAGCGCTATGCGGTACCCGCTTCGAACGTGGCGACGAGACGGCACGCGAACTCAAGGATCGCGCTATCGCAGCTCTGGGTCCGTTCGATCAAGTCCTCTGGGTGTCGTGGGCGGGCAAGACCGAAGCGGAGGAGGCATAGCCATGCACAACCATGCGACACGACTGGCGAAGCTGGAGGAAGCGTTGGGGCCTCCATTGGATAGCGTAAACGTTCTCCACATCATCATCGACCCCGAAGCGCCGGGCGACATGGCCACCGAGGCAATCGCTTGCGGTCCAATGGGACCGGTCCACTTCCCCCGCGAGGCAGGGGAGACAAAAGAGCAGATGTGCCACCGGGCGGAGCGCGCGATGGGGCGAGCGGGCGCCGAAGACCGAATGTCTGCGCGATGCTGAGGCAGCTTTCCGGGCCGATC
>JBGTBX010000031.1:0-2364 GCA_041749115.1 Gemmatimonadaceae bacterium | reverse complement strand
CGAGTTTGGCCTGATATCTCGGGACATTCGGGAACTGTGCCGCGATGGGCTGCAGAAGGGCTCGCGCAGAGTCCTTTTGGCCGACTGCGGCCAGCAAGTCAACCAGGAGCAGGTCGCGGGCACGCTTGGAGCGCTCATCGGCGGGAACGGCGAGAGCATCGAGTGCCTGTCGCGCGCCGGCGGTATCCGCTAGGTCGCGGAATCGCGAATCGATGGCCATGATGACCGCCTGCACGTTCGTTGGATTGCGGTTCGCGAGCTCCTGCAACAACGCCGATGCGGCGGCCGGTTTGCCGTCCTGCCGGTCCTGCATGGCCTGGTGATACAGCCCTGCGGTGAGGAGTCGCGTGACATCTTCGGGGTCCCCACTGCGAACGCCGACGCCTCCAGCGTAAGAATAAACCAGTTTGCCACCGTGCTCACCGGTCTCGTACAGGTAGAACACCCCGACGGCACCGACCGCCGCCGCGGCCACGTGCACCCACTTCCGCCGGTCGACGCCAATAACCAGGGCGAGAAGTTCCAGCGCAGCGACGCCGTAGAAAATATTCCGCGTGCGTTCACCAAGCTCTTCGTGCTCCACCACGGCGTCTCGTGCCCCGGGAACGCGCTCTGCCGGACCGTGTGCCTGGTCACCGGATTTGACCGCGGCAGCGGCCGCGAGGGTACCTGCGACGATCATCACAGCGGCGGCGGGGTGGGTCCACTTCCACTTCGCGACCAAAGACAAGACGCGGAGGAGCACGCCCACGGCGAGAAGGACGACCACGAAGTGGACAATCTGGGGATGAAAGACCGCGATGTTTGGCATGAAGGCCGAGTCAGGGGGGAGGAAAAGATGCCACTTGTCCCTCACGTCGTCCAACCCGAACGCAGTGGCGTTCGGGTTGGGGGGCACTTCAAAACGGACAGGGTGGGATTCGAACCCACGAGCGAGTCTCCCCGCCACACGCTTTCCAGGCGTGCGCCTTCAACCACTCGGCCACCTGTCCTTCTCTACTGTTGAACCCGGAGTCGGGCGCTTTTACGACGGTACAGCGGACAGGGTGGGATTCGAACCCACGATACCGTTGCCGGTATGCCGGTTTTCGAGACCGGTTCCTTCAACCACTCGGACACCTGTCCAGGTCAGCCGGGAAGGCTACCCAATATGCGCGAGCGGGTCAACGTACCATTGCACGGCCGCAGCCTTTGCAGAACCGCGCGTCGGCCGCGTGATCGGCGAGGCCGCACCCCTCACACCGCATCAGGGATGCGCGCACGCGGGCTCCCGTGAGTTCTGCGGTGACGATCCCGGTCGGCACGGCCACGATGGCGTAGCCGAGCAGCATGATCACAGACGCTACGGTTTGCCCGATGGGTGTTTGCGGAGAAATGTCGCCATACCCGACGGTTGTGATGGTGACGATCGTCCAATAAATGCTTCGCGGAATGCTGCTGAATCCCGGCGTTCCGGTTTCAATAATGTACATCACTGAACCAAATATCACCGTCGAGAGCAACACGGATACGACGAAGATGGCGAGCTTTCGCCTGCTCTCCTGCAACGCGGCCATGATGACGTCTGCTTCGCTCACGTACTCGGCGAGCTTCAGAATGCGAAACACGCGCAGTACACGGAGTATGCGAATGACAAGCAGGTAGTGTGTTGACGGAAAGATGAGGCTCACATACGTCGGGAGTACGCTGGCAAGATCAATAAAACCGAAAAAACTCGTGGCGTATTTCCACGGCTTGGGCACACACGCCAATCGCAGCACGTACTCGACGGTAAACAGTCCTGTGAGGAGCCATTCAACTGCCACCAGCAACGGACCGTATTGCAAACGAATGCTCTGCACCGATTCGAGCATCACCGCGAGCACGCTCAGGACGATTGCGACGATCAGGGCAATGTCAAACAGCTGTCCCGCCCGTGTATCGTGACCAAAAATCACACGATGCGTGGTTACCTTCCAATCCGGTCGAAGAGCCATGTAGGGCCTTGAGATGGTGAGTCGCGGCGGAACCTTGCGTAATGTACGCAATACGGTGCCGGCGTGACTCAGCGGATGGGCCTGAGCCCGACTCCGCAGGGGGCGACGTTAGGCGCCGTGGTCGGTGATCACAACGCGCCAGGCTCCGCTGCGCGTCGCCACGGGTGAACCGACCACTACACGATTCCGCCCTTCTCGCTTGGCCTGGAGCATGCGCGTGTCCGCCGCGTTGATCAGTTCCTCCACAGTCTTTCCGTCTGCGTGGGTGTCGGCCAGACCACCACTCACGGTGAGTCGGAGTTCTTCGCCACCGGGAAGTACGATCACGTGCGAGGCGACTTCGAGGCGGAGTTGTTCCAGCTTGCCGAACGCCTCGGGCAGCCAGGTG
>JBGTBX010000030.1:0-3237 GCA_041749115.1 Gemmatimonadaceae bacterium | reverse complement strand
GCTGGACAGCCTGTTGTCGCCATATCCTCACTCGCTTCTGGAGTGTATGCAGCTGGCGCAAACTGTACTCGCCCGGGTAGCGGGCCCGGAACTCAACGAGCAGTTCGGTCGGATTGCAGCTGACCTTCCATCGGTTTTTCGGGCACCAACGAGCAGCCCTCATGCCGCTTGCAACACCGTCGACTGGCGGCTCAACGTAAGCGTCATGCAGAGGCCGCATTGACTACTGGTGCTGGTCAGAGTTCGTAGCGTTTTCCGGAAGACGCGGTATTGATCTCGTCGACGCGAGACCCGCTCGATTGGGCGGCGGCAATCGCGGCGTCGAGGCGAGCGAGGAGATCCGGAATAGGCTCGTGAGGCCGGCGTCGTAGCATTGCCAGCGTTTGCTTGCCGTCATGCGCAACGGCGGCGCCTTTGATCGGCGCCACGGTTCCCACCATGATCTGTCCGCCACCGTCGATGACCGCTTGGATATGGGCCAACGTCAAGGAGGCCGCGCTGGTCGCTGGACTTTGTGGCCGGATCGATCGGCCGGTCGATGACTGGGGCGTCGTCGCCCCATAGCCGCAACTCGCAACGCTTCTGGCGCTCGGTTGCGAGTTCCCGAGGGCTACTGAACCACGCGGCACTTGGCTCTCCGTAGAATCTTGAGGCAGTTGGTTCAACACCGGATGACCATGACTGTTCGTCCCGATCGGATCTCGATCGGATCGGCGCTCATGCAGTGCCGCCAGTTTCAGATCGAGGCATAAGAGAAGCTGCGAAGCTGCACACGGGGAGCCAGTTACATCTCGTCCTCTCGCCGGGCGGGATTGCCGACCTGCGAAGCTAGCCACCGATCTAATACCTGACGTCCTTCGCAAGCCTCGCGGCTATGTCGTGTTGCCTCACGTTATTTTGTTACTGGCTGCCTCACCAAGGATGTTACTCGTCATTTCGTGAATGAGTCGCTGGACAGCCTGTTGTCGCCATATCCTCACTCGCTTCTGGAGTGTATGCAGCTGGCGCAAACTGTACTCGCCGGGGTAGCGGGCCTGGAACTCAACGAGCAGTTCGAGTGAGGTCTGATCCGGTCGCTCGTCGAGACAGCGCGTCATTTCTTCCCAATGATCTTTGAAGATCTCGGGGCGCCGGCCCCGCGGTTTATCACTGTGCAGTCGATACGTTTTGGAGCCGATGACAACGCCGCGCGCGCGAGCATCTCGACGCCACAGATTGACGCGCCGCAAGAGTGTCTTGTACTGCCTGGGGGTAAATCGACCCGGGAACTGAATGCACAACTCGTCAAAAAGCTGCGTCGCATTGATGTTGGGAAGGCTTTCAAGTCGCCGGCAAACGATCGGCCAGACCATGCGAAGCGCTTGGACGCGCGCCTGCCCAGGCTCGGCGTAGACGGGTTGCAACTGCACCACGGGCTGAGGCGGTATGACGGCGCGCGGCGTCACCGGTAGCTCTGCGGCGGGAGTAGCGATCTGAGCTTGCGCAGCAATCCTTTCCAGACCTCGCAGGTATCGGGGCTTCGCGTCGACGGAAAACGTCGGACGAATCTCGCCCATGTGCCAGGCACTCGATAGGCTTGCCGCGAACGCGGCTAGATTGGGTGGTTGCGAAACCATCGGCGGCGGCGTCTCGCCGTCCGCCAGCGCGGCCAAGTAAGCCTGCACCGCTCGCATTTCCTCCAGAAGCTTCAAGGGATCGAGGTTCGCCGAGACCTCACGCAGCTTGCTCTTGGCGGCTATCGGAATGCTGTCCGATTGCAGCAGTCGCTCGCAGGGCGTCTGCGGTGGATGATAGTGCTTGGTGACCTTTGCGCCATCGCGCTGCTTGGACGCGAGCTTGAATGATGGCTGGAAGAAATTGACGAACAGCCGGGATGCCCCGTACAGGCGCGTGATCGCACGAGCGGCCGCAACACCTTCAAAGCGCCGATAGCCAAGGAGCTTTCGCACGATGGCTCCGTTCTTCTGCTCTATCCATGCCTGGTCGTTCTTGCGGTAGGGACGGGATCGGGTGAGCTCGATCCCGTGACTCAGGCAGTACTCGATAAGCCTGTCATTCACGAACTCGCTACCGTAGTACATGCAGAATGCCAGCCATCTAGGGTAACGGCATCCTTTGGTTTGTCCGTTGACCGAAGGAGGAACCCAAGATGGCTGACTTGCAGAAATCTACACCCGCTTACAACCTGGTGGCGATCGACATTGCTCGCTACTCGAACGCAGTATTGGTCGAGACAGGTGCGGGCAAGCGACACCGATTCCGGATGGCGAATACCGCCGCCGATTTCGAACGGTTGCTCAGTTTCCTGCGTGGGCTGCCCGGCGTCTGCCGTGTGGCACTGGAACCAACCGGCGACTATCACCGCCCGATTGCATATCGGCTGTTGACTGAAGGGTTCGAGGTCGTCGGCATTAGTTCGGTAGCGCAGGCGAGATACCGTGAGGCGATGGTCAACTCCTGGGACAAGAACGACCCCAAGGATGCCGCTGTGATTCTAGAGATGCTCCGTCGTGGCGCGGTGCAGCGCTACGTCGATCCCATGATCGCCGGTCACCACGACCTGCAGGAGCTGGCCAAGACGTACTACCAAGTCTCTCGGGCGCGCACCAAGGTCCAGCATTCGCTGATCAACCACTGCCTGCCGCTGTACTTCCCGGAAATGCACCGCTATTGGGCCACTACGCGCAACGAGTGGTTTGTGCGTTTCCTGTTGCAATTCCCGACGCCCGCGCACCTCCGGTCGCTGCCCCGCGACCGGTTCGTTGAGGCTGCCTGGGAGGTGGTTGGCCGCAAGGTCGATAAACGCGCCAAGCTCGAAGAGATGTGGGAGATGGCGGGTAACACTGCAGCGTTACCCCACGCTCCGGATTCGTTGGCGGTCGAGACCTTTCGTATCACCCTTCGGCGTTACCAGGAACTCAATGCTCTGCGCGCGGAGCTGGAAGACCGGGCGGAGCAGGCATTGGCGGCCGACGCCGACTTCGCTCATCTCAAGACCCTGCCTGGCATCGGGTCGGTTCTCGCCATGACCGTCCTGGCTGAGGGCGGAGATCTTCGCCGCTTCGGTCATCATCGGCAATTCTTGAAGTACTGCGGTGTCTAGCGTCAACTACTTTTTCCGGTGACGACAATTAGAAATGCCGCCCGTTAAGCTGCTGCCGGTTCTTCGGCAGCGCGTGTTTTCGACTTCGCTCCAGCCGCCTTGGCGCGGTAGCTCTCGACCGCCATCAAATCAAG
>JBGTBX010000029.1:0-80596 GCA_041749115.1 Gemmatimonadaceae bacterium | reverse complement strand
TTCCGTCGCCGTCCTGGCTCCATGGGACGGGTTCTGGCACCTGTTCAGGAGAAACGTGGGCCGTGGCTAAGTTCGTCGTCGTCGGCTCGGGTGCGACGGGAGTACAGTTTGCCCAAACTGCACTCGAGGCGGGGCATCACGTGGAAATGCTCGATGTCGGTCACGAGCGTTCAGCTGTGCAGCTGCCCGATGCGTCGTTCAGTCAGCTCAAGGAGCAGCTGGACGATCCATCCCGCTACTTTCTGGGCGAGAGCGGCAACGCGATCGTATTTCCCGCGCCGTCGGCTAAACCATACGGCTTTCCGCCCTCAAAGGAGCACGTCTTTCGCGATGTGCCTGATCTCCCGAGAGAGGAGCGTGGATTCGTGCCGCTCATCTCATACGCGAGAGGGGGGCTGGCCGAGGCCTGGACTGGTGGCGCGTATGAACTCCGCGACGACGAACTCGACACCCTTGGGTTCTCGTCGGCCTCAATGCGCCGGGCGTATGGCATCGTCGCTGAGCGCATAGGGTTGTCGGCATCGCGTGACGACATCGAACGATGCGCTCCACTGACAACACCACACCAGCCGTCGCTCGACCCGGATCTGCATACGACGCACATTCTCGACCGATACGCGGCCCGACGTACCAAGCTGAATGTAGAGGGTTTTGTACTGGGCAGATCGCGTGTGGCGGTGCTGTCTCGTGACACAGAGGGGCGGCGCGGCTGCACCCGTCTCGGACGCTGTCTCTGGGGGTGTCCGCGGGATTCACTCTACACCCCGCGTATCACGCTGGATCAACTGCAGTTGAACGAACGGTTCACCTATGTACCCGGAGTTATTGTCCATCGACTGTTGCATGATGGATCGGGGCGCGTGACCGGCGTTATCGGTGTGTCGACCGAAGGGCGCAGAGAACATATCAGCACAGGTGATCGCGTGATTCTTGCAGCGGGTGCCATTGCCACGACCCGCATTTATCTGCAAACAGCAACTGCCAGGGACGGGGAGTCGCCGGTGATCAGTGGCCTCATGGACAATCGCCACGTCATGATTCCCTTCGTGACGCCTGCGCGCGTGGGCGGCGACACGCGGCTCGACGAGTATCAGTATCATATGCTCGCAATGGGGCTGCTGAGTAAAGACGGCCAGTCTGATGTCCACGGGCAGATCAGTTGCCTCAAGGCCGCATCCGTGCACCCGATTGTGCATGGCCTGCCATTCGATCTGCGCACATCACTGCGCGTGTTTCAACGGATTCGAGCAGGTCTTGGTGTTGCCAATATCTGGCTCGCAGACACGCGCCGGTCCGCGAACACGGTCAGCTTGCGTCGCGAGCAGGATGGACGCTCTCGGCTCGTCCTTGACTATGGCGACGACAACAACGACGCAGGGGCCACGGCTGACGCCATTCAGCGGACACGTTCCGCACTGCGCTCGCTCGGCTGTTTTGCTCCCAAGGGGAGCGTGCGAGTTCTGCCACGGGGATCCAGTGTGCATTATGCAGGCACACTTCCGATCGCAGATGAGTATTCGCCGCATGCAGTCCGTCCCAATGGCGAACTGTGGGACTTTCCTGGTGCGTTCGCGGTGGACGGCTCCACATTCCGCTGGCTGCCCGCCAAGAACCTCACCTTCAGTTTAATGGCGAACGCAGTACGTGTAGCCGAGGAACTCGTGTAACCGTTACGGCACCGTTCCCGGTGCCAGTGGTCCAACGGATACCGAGAGTCTGCCGCCGGCGCTATCGGCCGCGAACACCCATACGCGCCGTTCAGCAAATGATTCAACTACGCGCCGCCGTGATTCAGGTCCGGCGTCAGCTGCGTATAGCGGATGCACAACGCTGGAAGGAACGCGATTCAGGTTAAAGGCTGCCTGATAGTGCGCACGGTCCGGTGACCGCACAAATACCAGGTCGTTTGTGAGTGACAGCGAATCACTGAGCTGACGCACGTCGCCAGTCACATTGCGGTAACCCATGTACTTGCGATCGATGCGCGCCGGCACGAACACAGTGGCACTCCAGAACGAAAGAATTACGGCGGTAGCGCCCAGGGATCGTCCGAGCGTGTCACTCCTGCTTCGTTGAACAATCTCCACCATGGCCCGCACGGTGAGTACGACAAGTGCGACCAGCGCAGGGTACCAGTAGCGGGCGCCGAGGTCCGGACCGCCGCTGAACCAATACGCGCTGTATGCCACAACAAAGAGCCCGGCGAGACTCCACCACAAAACGTCCCTCCGGTGCGGTCTCCCGAACGACATGAGCACGATGATCAGCAACAGCGATCCTGTGCCCCACCCGAAGAGCTCACGCTGCGAGACGGCGAGATTTTTGTTGAGGTTCAGGATCACATCGAGAAAGCCGTGTCCTGGCAGTGGGTCGATCTGGGACCACTCGCGGATACCGATGTCGGGGCCGAAGCCGTAGCGGTCGAGCCCCGGTCCCCAGCGGCGATCAGTCCACATCATCTGAGGCGTGTATCCCCCGCGCCCCGTGAGTAAGGCATTGTATGGCACCACCAGCACAGCGACGGCCGCGGCACACGCGGACGACAGCGCACCAACACCAAACAGGCGGCCGATCGGTCGCACCGTAAGCATCACCGCTGCGCAGAGTAGCGTGACGAGAATTGCATCGAGGGGACGGGTCAGAACCATCCAGCCGAGCGAAACACCGGTGAGCGCGGACCAGACGATGCTGCCGCCGCTACGCACGCGCACAGCGCCGTACAACGCCGCGCACGCCAACGTGAGTGACAGGGCGTGCGGCATGAACTCGCCTGACATTACCAGAAACCATGGAGACGCGACCATAAGGATGGCAACAGCGTTCGCGGTCCCTCGGTCGTGCCAACGTTGGACAAGAGCGTGCATCACCACGACACTCACGCCGGCAAGCAGCGGATTGATAAGCCACGGGATGCCGATCCGGACACCGGCGGCAAGTACCGCGGGCCATCCGGGGAAGCCGTAACCGAACCAGCGACTTTCGTCGATGAGCACTTCGTCGACATGAAATGCGGCTGAGTCGACCGGCGCATTAAGCCAGAGACGACCCGACGCGAACGTTTTGGCCTGAAAGAGGTACGACACGCTGTCGTCGATGTGCGGCATGCCCTCGAATACGAAAAGTGCGACCGCCGACGAGAGCACAATCGCCAGGGCAGCGAGCGACCAGGGGAGCGCCGCGTCCCATGAGCGATGCTCGTTGCCTGTCCCCGGCCAAGAGATACGATTTCTGACGTATGTTTCCAGCGCGCTGGAGGGTTGCTGACTCAGGGCAATCATCAGCCACACGGCGGCGCCCGCGGTCGTGAGATACAATAAACTCCCAAGCGCAAATTCGGTAATCGTTGCCGTGGCGCTGCGCCCGGGGACTGCCGCCGCGAATGCTGTCACTCCGCAGATAAATGCGAGACGCCACGGGTGGCGCCGACTCCACGCCACAATCGTCGACGCACCACCGGAGGAGTTCGCGAATCCGGTCGTGATGGCGAGAAGCAGTGCGACAAGCGCAAGGAGCAGGCCGATATGCGATCCGACGAGCGTGCTCCAGGCGGGGAGGTGTTCGTATACGGCATAGTGGGACGTGTCCAGCGCCTGCATGGTCGCCGCCTGTGCGACGCCGAGCAGAAGTCCGAAACCTGCAACATCGCTGTGCCGGGTGCCCGCGCCGGCGACAATTCCCAAGCCGCAGATCAATGTAACGACACCGTTCCACGCCAGGCCGCCGCGCAGGAGCGACAGGCCGCCCAGCACGCACAGCATACCGATCGCACGCCACGACAGCGGACCTGACATCATCGTGCGGATCTAGCGCTTAGCTGGCACATCGGGGATCCGATCAGTCTGCCCGAACTCGCGGCTGCGCGCGTTGTCGATCGCGTCCAGTGCGCGTCTCTGATCGCCCGCTGAATCGACCGGGACACCGCGCATAAATTGCTCGATGGTGCCATCCGCATTCCGAATCACATGCATCGTGGCGGTCGTGGCGCTGTACATCTTTCCTCGGAAGCTCGGGTAATCAGAGTCCTGATTGCGAGCAGGTCGAATGGACGAGGTTGCGAGGTCAGTCACTGAACCGGAGAAGAGAGAGTGACCGCCGAAGCCGGCCGCGTCGGAGACAGAAGCTAACGAAAGTAACGTGGCTCCAAGATCGGTGGTGCTGACCACATCACGGCGACGACTGCCGACGCCGGGAACACCGGGCCCGGCAATAAGCAGGGGCACGTGCAGCGATGGCAAGTACAGGCCGTTACCATGTCCGAAAAGCCCGCGCTCAAGAAATTGCTCACCGTGGTCCGACGTGATGGCCACAATTGTTCGCCTGCCTCCAGCAGCTTCGTGCGCACTGAGTGAATCGAGCAGCTGACCAACCTCTGCGTCCAGCCACGCGATCGACTGCTCGTACGCGAGACGCTCCAGCTCGCGTTCCTCTTCGGACATTGAGAACTTATGAGCGCGGCTCGCCATGTGGGCGCTAATCTGTCGCATATGCGCCATATTCCGTCCGGTGGTCCGGCCAAAAAGGGTGTCGAATGGCGCGGCGGGAAGATACGGTTCGTGTGCGTCGTAGTAGTTGATGAATAAAAACATCGGGGAAATAGAGTCCGACCGCATCCACCGCAGGGCACGGGCATTCATCTGCTCACCGATCCGTCTGCCCGCTACGTCATGATATCCGATCAACTGGCGCAGACGCGGGTTGTTCGCAAAGAAGCGACCCAGAGACGAACTGGTGATTAAACCACCCACCGACGGTATGTAATCCTCGTAGTACTCAAATCCTCGGGACAGGCCGGTTTCGGCGCTGGCATAGGCCACGTTTGCCACGAATCCGCCGGTTCGATACCCCGCGTCTGTGAAGCGCTCGGCAAGGGTAGGAGGGGAATCGGCAAGCCCGTGGTCCCAATCAGCTGACAGCTCATGCGGAGGAACCCCTGTGAAGATGCTGGCATGAGCCGGAAGGGTCCACGGTGACGGAGAGACCGCCTGATCGAACACTACGGCGCGCGCCGCAAGTCTGTCGAGGTTTGGTGTCGTGAGCCGGTCATGCCCGTAGAGGCTCATGCTTGCCGCCCGCACCGTGTCGAGAATCAGCAATACAACATTGGGTTGTGCGTCATTACTCGTCGCGTTCACTTGTGAACCCCGCGGCATGGACGTCGCAAAACGTTCACCTGCGGCAGCGAGTCCAATCCAGGCGATCAGCACGACCGCGCCGATCCGTGCGACGCGCTGCGTCGTCCTCCATCTTGGACTGAGTACGCGGGACGCCTGGACCCCACCGCCGAACGCGAGCATTGCCACGGCGATGAGGTGCACCTTGGGATGGAAGAGGAAGCTGGCTGAGAAGATCGTCACCGCAGCCAGACCGCCGACCATCATGTTGCGCCAGGCTTCGCCGCGCCGCGCGAAGACAGCTGCAACGGCACCGAGGGGAAGCAAGAAACACGCGTAGCTGAGCGGAATCATCCAGAACACAATGGGCCCGGCGAAGACGAATCCGTCTCCGAGTGCCCGAAGGCCGAGCACCAGAAGTTCAAAGAGGGCGGCAGTGGCCGCCAGAAAGAGCGAAAGTGTGATCATCAGAAAAGTGAGTGCACGGCGCTACAGCGTGAATCGCGGCAGCCGTCCGCGTTGGAATGAGATTCCGCCGACAAGTGTGAGAACGACAGCATATGATACAGCGCCCACCACAATGACGATCGGAAGGGTCGTGATCGCACTCAACGTGATGGCGCCGAACATCGCGGCGCCCGCGACGAGTGGGCGGAGCAGCCGGGCGAAACGAGGTCTGTTGAACCCGGAGCGTTCAGAAGCAAGATCAGCAAGTATCAGTCTTACGACCTCAGTGGCCAACGTTGCGATCGCCGCACCGATCAGGCCGTAAATCGGAACGATCGCGATATTCAGGAGCACGTTGGCGATCACTGTATAGAGGTTGACGCGCACGAGCGCGCGTTCCCCACTCCGCGCGAGCAGGCCCATAACAGCCATCTCCCGCAGCGCTGCGATCGGAATGGTCAGCAGCAGCCAGCGCATGGCCGGTGCCGCCGCGGCGAAATCGGCGCCGAAGACGACGTCGATAAGAGGTGCCGCAACCAGGGATCCGCCAAGTCCAACGGGGAGCGCGACAGCAAAGGCCAGGACCATGCTGTCGGCGTATACACTCTGCCGGTCGGCGTCAGATGCTTGGGCGCGTGACAGCACGGGGAGTACGCTGTGGGCATAAGCCACAATCACGTTTGCCGCAAAGCTGATTACCGCGTAGGCCGCTGCATAGTACCCCGCGTCCCGTTCCCCTTTTATATAGCGGAGAAAGAGCAAGTCGAAGTTGAACAGCAGAAGACCGAGGAGTGTGAACACGAGCATCTGCCTGGCCGCGCCGAACAGCGGACGGCTGAGCGCCCAGCGCATCGACGGACGCAGCTGAATACCACGACCGCGAAGGCCGATGAGCATGGCCACTGTCGCGATGGCTATCCCGACGACCGCTGCGATTGGAACCAGCTCCAGATCGTCCGCGTCGTGGACGGAGCGCCACACGATGGCCAGTGCAACGAGCTCCGCGACGACCCGTGCGATGGCGATTATGGCAGGCCGTTCGAAACCCAGATGAATCCAGCGGGTGCCAAGTGCTGTAAAGCAGAGCGAGGCGGCATAAATCGCGAGGATCTGCCCATCGGGTGCCGGGAGGACCCAGATCCCGACGGGAACAACCACAGCGGTGAGCGCCAGCGCCAGCACCACGCGCACAGTCAGCGTGGCCGAGGCGAGCGCCGACACGGCGTCACGCGCTTTGGCGACTGCGGGTACGCCAACCAGTTCAATGCCCCCGTCAGCGATTTGTGTCAGGTACAGCATAATGCCGGCGGCCACCACAATGACACCGTACGCGTCGGGACCGAGTCGACGCGCAACCAGCAACATGGTGCCGAACGCTATGAGTCGCGCGAGCGCTTCACCGGCGCCCAGGAAAGCGAACGAGTGCACAGCGTCGCGGATGCCGCGGCTGCCCGTGTTCGTCTCAGGTGTCATACGGTAGCGTCAGTCATGTCGCACCGCGCGGCAGACGACGAAAGATCTGCACCATCGGGTTCACGTACGGCAGATACGGAAGTGGGCGGTCGAAGAGCGGCGGTGTTACAAAACGCTCCACTCGTGTGTACCCCTCCGTGCCGCTTAGTAGTCGTTGATACAGGGAGTCGGGGAGGAACACGCTGCGTTCTCGCGTCGAATCGGCGAAATAATCGGGGGCCACCACAATCCATTCCGGAACAATGCGTCTCAGGTCGTCTTCTGCGGTTGCCGTGTCCCCCATCATTTCCAGGTGCACTCCCCCGGGGATGTAGGGCAGTTGATGAGGGCGACCAAAGAAGCCTAACGTGTCGCCCGACTCGATCTGTCCGTCGAGCCAGCGTCCAGCTTCCCATCGGGCGTCGGCCCACATGGCATGGGAAACCTCTGCACCGCCTGGCACTGCCGCCGCCACCGCGACCACAGCCACTGCGTGCGCGATGCCTTTCCGGCGCGGCCAGCGCGTGCTGATCGCGTGTACCCACGCGGCAATGCCTAACGCCAACACAATAGCGGGAGCAAGCGCGTAGCGATACTGCATGTGATGTATCGGGATGATCACCATCACAAACAGGCCAACGCTGCTCAGTACCAGCCAGCGGATCGCCGGTGCAGATTTCCACGCGAGAACGCTGCCCACAACGCCCACAAGCAGTGCCGGCCATCCCACCGCCGTGCCGACGGCTGCGGAGAAATCGCGAAAGAGGTCGAAGAATCCTGAGGGAGTTGAATCGCGCACGACGGTGAGAAACGTAGGCACGCGTACGTTCGCGAAGGTGCTCTCAAAACTTGTGATGTAGCGGATATGCTTAATGAACCGTTCCGGGCGAAATATTAATCCGCTCGCCGTGGCAAACGTTGCCACGCCACTGAGAAAAAGCCACAGCAGCGCTCGCCGATGGGCAGCGCCGCGGGAATGCCACGCCGCAAATACGAGAGGGATGACCACTAATCCAAAGGCCTGATCCTTGGTGGCGACTGCGAGCGCGGCGGTCAACCCGCACCACGCCATCCGCCCGGATGTCGGGCCTCTGGAAATCGTGCGTTCAACGGCCACGAAGGTTAACACCACCCAGAACAACACCGGGACGTCAAGATTTGACGTCCTCGCGTAAAACAAGAATGGAGCGCAGGCGAGAGTGGCGGCCGCGGCGTAGTGCGCGGCCCTTTGGTCAAAGAGGCGACGCGCGAGGGCAAAAACTCCCACGATCACGCCGCAGGCCATCACGACGGTCACGCCGTGCCCCACGGCCGTCAACACAGCCAGCGAGCCCACAGGATCGCTGAATCCGTATGGGAATTCGCCACCCGGGCTCGAGAGCTGCCCGGTGGCGAGCATGATCACGAGGATTGGCGCGTAGACGACGGTCAGCAGCAGATAATGAAAGAGCGGGTACGCGACGTACCAGTCAGACTGCGCGGGGCCTCTCAGGTTGGCCAGTTCAGAAAGCACACTGATCCCCGCCGTTCCATCTACTTCCCATCCGCGCACGAGCAGCGGCTGCGTGGCATGAGGGATGCCCCACTGAGTGCCGGGCAGAATGACAACAAGGGCAATAATCGCCCACGCCAGCATCGCGGGGTCGACAAAGCGCCCCCCGACTTGAGAGGGCGGCGTAGCGTGGTGTGCCGGTGGACGCTCGTTCAACGGTCCGACACGGCAGCGATGCTGTGAGTTATATCCCGGTGCATGGTGGCAAGAGTAGCAGAGACGCGGTCAATTTGACCAGACATCCAGTAGTAGACGCACGAGCAGGGTCGCAGGCGACATTGACGCAGTCTGGCCTCTCCGCAGAAGCTGCACCCAGCATCACATCGCCCGAATAGGGGACCGGTCGCCAGGGACAATCGTCTGTTGCCGGTACCCTATCGCACATCTTATCGAATGGAAATGAATCGGATTCCGCATGTTGTAGTTCTTGGGGGTGGGCCCGCGGGTTGTGGCGCGGCTTTCCAGTTGCGCCGCACAGAGCGGGCGACAGTCACACTCTTTGAGCGTCAGGACGCAGTCGGAGGCAACGCGGCGTCGTTCCAGTGGGGAGGGCAGTGGCTCGATTTCGGCAGCCACCGACTACACCACACAGTAGCTCCCGAAATTCTGGCCGATATCCGTGAAATGCTCGGGAATGATTTTGACGATTTCGCCCGCCACGGTCGCATTCGCATACGAGGGGAGTGGGTCCACTTTCCCATCCAGACCGGCGATCTGTTGCGCAGGCTCGACAAAGGCTTTGCGTTAGGCATGGCCCGCGACATGATCGCGACCAAAGTGTGGTCTCGTCCCGAAGGGGACTCGTATGCCTCGGTGCTGCTGGCGAACCTGGGGCCCACGATGAGCCGCCACTTCTATTTTCCGTATGGCAGAAAGATGTGGGGGCGTGAGCCTGAGGATCTCTCCGGGATCCAGGCCCGCAAACGCGTCTCGGCCGGCAGCTTTGCAAAACTGATCAAACGGTTGCTGAAACCGGTTGGTGGTGGCAACTACTATTACATGCGCGAAGGATACGGGCAGATCAGTCGAGCCTACGCTGCGTCAGCGACCGCTCGTGGTGCAGAACTCGCGCTCGGCTGGACTGTGAGCGCCATTGAACGTTCACCGGATCCCGACAAAGTCTGGCGTGTGACGGCAGTCCGGGACGGTGAACAGCGCTTCGAGGATTGCGATCATATCTGGTCGACGATCCCGATCACGGTGCTGGCTAAATTGATGCAGCAACCGGCGGATTCGGACGTGATGCGCGCCGCTCAGGAGATCCAGTACCGCGCCATGGTGCTTGTATACGTGCAACTGCCGGTAAATCAGTTCACCACCACGGACGCGCACTATTTTCCGGAAGAGAACGTACGCGTCACGCGGCTTTCGGAGCCCAAGAACTACTTCCGTTCCACGGAACCACACGGCACGACCGTGCTGTGCGGCGAATATCCGTGCACCGTGGGCGACGATCTGTGGACGGCGTCGGATGCACAGCTGCAGGAGATCATGCGCAAGGACGCCGCTACCGCCGGCATTCCGTTTCCAGCTGAACCAATTGCGGTCATGACGCGACGACTGCCACAGGCGTATCCGATCTATCTGCGCGGATACGAGAAGCCGCTTGGTGTTCTGGACACCTGGGCGTCATCACAGCCAAACGTTCTGGTGTACGGACGGCAGGGACTGTTCGCACACGACAACACGCACCACGCTCTGTTTATGGCGTACAGCGCGGTGGATTGTCTCGAGCCCGATGGTTTCGATCAGCAGAAATGGGCTTCGTTTCGCGAAATCTTCGCAACGCACGTTGTAGAGGATTGAGTCGCACGGCTGCATGAACCAGACATCTACTTCGGCACTATCGGCGAGGGCATCGACCGCAACATGGACCATGTTGCTGCCCGTGATCGCATTGGGCCTGCTGGTGCGCGCCATCGGACTCAACGGCGGACTGTGGATTGATGAAATCTATTCGTTGATCCGGTCCTTTCGTGAGCCGCTCGGCACGATCGCCACGACCTACTGGGGAGACAATCATCATCCCCTGTACGCGATTCTCGCGCACGTCAGCAGATCGCTGCTGGGAGAGAGTCCCTGGGTCATTCGATTGCCGGCGATGCTCTTTGGTGTTGCCACAATTCCGGCTCTATACGCGTTAGGCCTTGCCGTGGGCAATCGCCGCGAAGCATTGCTCGCGTCGTTGCTGCTGGCCGTCTCGTATCATCACGTCTGGTTCTCGCAGAACGCTCGTGGCTACAGCGCAATCGCTTTCTTTGCCACCGTTGCCTTGTGGCTGCTGATCAGGATGTCGCGCGCGCCCGATGCGAAGTGGTGGCAGCTTTATGCTCTCGTCGCTGCGCTCGGTGCCTACACGCACCTGACGATGATCCTCATCGTGGTTGGCCATGCGATCGGGTATGTGGTGTGGATCGGCGTGGCGGCGCCTCGGGAACAACGACGATCGGCGTTGCGGACAGGAGCGATGGCCTTCTCTCTCGCCGCGGTTGTGACGCTGCTGCTGTATGCACCCATGCTGAGTGAGGTGCGCGAGTACTTTGCCACTCGACAGTCGGGCTTGCGCGGTCTCTCCACTCCTTCGTGGGCACTCGGCGAGGCGGTGCGTGGCCTGGTGTCAGGGTTCGGCGCGGGAATTGTTGTAGTGGGGGCCATTATTGTCGCGACCGGGGCGGTCGTCGGCGTCGCCGGCGTGGTGTCGTTTGTGCGGTCCAATCGCCTGCTCATTCTTGGTTTGACCGGGGCAACAGCGGTGACAGTGCTGGGCGCTGCCGTGGCGCGCGGTACGATGTATCCGCGCTTTTTCTTCTTTGCCATTGCTCCCGCTTTGCTGATTGTCGTGCGCGGCGGGTTTGTAGTTGTACAGTTTTTGTGGAGTCGTTCCGTTGGTCCTTCGGGGCGAGGCGGCGAGCGTCTCGCGACCGGTGCGGTTGGCCTGGTGATCGTGGCGTCGGCGATTTCGCTGCAGTACAACATGCGCTACCCCAAACAGGATTTTGGTGGGGCGATGGGTTTCGTTGATGAGAACCGGGCTCCGTCTGATCACGTGGTCTCGACAGGACTCGAGGCCGATCCGTACCGGATGTTATATGGTCGGGACTGGGCCAACGTGAAGACACTGTCGCAGCTGGACAGCGTGAGGTCGTTAGGCGGCAGGACCTGGGTGCTGTGGACCTTCCCGCGATATCTGCAGGATCTGGCTCCCGAGGTGGCGGCGCTGCTTCGTGACCAGTGCCCCTCACCGCGCGTGTTCAAGGGCACGGTTGGGGACGGGGACGTTCTGGTGTGCAACTTGCCACCCCAGCGCCCTGGCGTGAGCACAACCGGCGCGTCATTGCTACCATTCGCTCCATGAAACTTGTCATTCAGATCCCGTGTCTCAACGAGGCCACGACCCTTCCCGGCACCCTGAAGGAACTGCCGAAGGCATTGGCCGGGATCGACACAATCGAAATCCTCATCATTGATGATGGATCGACCGACGACACGTCGGCGGTTGCGCGCGCGCACGGGGTTCAGCACGTGGTGCGCTTTCCGCGGAACAAGGGGCTCGCCGCCGCGTTCCGTGCCGGCATGGACGAAGCCCTGCGTCAGGGCGCAGATATTATCGTGAACACCGACGCGGACAACCAATATCAGGCGTCGGACATCGCCACTTTAATCGAGCCGATTCTCAGCGGCCGTGCCGAACTCGTTGTCGGCGATCGCGGCGTGTCCAAGTTGCCGAACTTCTCGTACGTTAAACGTCGGCTCCAGGTGTTTGGGAGCTGGGTGATAGGCCGCGCTGCTCACCTCAAAACGCCGGACGCCACGAGTGGTTTCCGCGCGATGTCCCGTGAAGCTGCGCTGCGCACCCAGGTGTTGAGCAATTATTCGTATACGCTGGAATCGCTGATCCACGCGGGTTCCAGGCGGACAGCCGTGGAGTTCGTGCCGATCGGCATTAATCCGCAGACGCGTCCGTCGCGATTGATGAAGTCCATTCCGCACTACATTCGGAAATCGGGAGCGACGATCGTCCGGGCGTATACGATGTATCGTCCGCTCAGCGTCTTTCTGACGCTCGGTGTGGTTCTCATCCTGGCCGGCTGCATTCCCGGCATACGTTTCATCTGGTTCTACGCCACCGGCGAACGCGTTGGTCACATTCAGTCGCTGATTCTCGCGGCGATTCTCATCATCGTTGGGTTTCAGGTGCTGCTCATCGGATTGCTCGCCGATCTGATCGCCAACAACCGGCAGCTGATTGAGGAAACTCTGTATCGAATCCGTCGGCTGGAACATCGTGGCGATCGGCCAGCAGATGATCGCTGACCACCACGGAGTTCCCTGCGTTATCCGCACAACTGAATGACCCGAAAACGTCTGAGTTTCAAGCATCCCGTGGTCCGGATCGCGTTCAGCCTTCTGGTCCTGATTCTTCTGTTCGTCGCATTTCCGTTTGCCGACGTCGCGGCGGCCGTGGGCAGCGTGCCGCTGGGTGTCTGGCCGCTCGCGCTCACCGTGTATCTGATGCTGCATTTTATAGGCATCATCAAATGGCGCACGCTGATTAATGCCGCGGGTGCGGGGTTGACCCTGCGCGAGGCAGCCCGGGCGTACTACATGGGACTCTTCGGCAACACCTTTCTGCCGTCCGTAGTGGGCGGCGATGTCGTGCGTGCCGGGGTCGCGATGTCGCACACGACGTCAAAGAGCGGACTCATCCTTGGTTCCTTTGCCGATCGACTGTTGGACGTGCTCGGCCTTGCCGCGGTGTCGGGTATTGGCGCGCTGTTGTCGCCCCGCGCATTGGACGACCGCAGCCGGCGCATCTTCGTCACGTTGGGCGTGGTCCTCGGCGTGCTCGGTGCCGTTGCGTTGATCGCGCTATGGCTTGCCCCGGTGAAGCGTTTTCCGTTCAAGGTGCGTCGACGGCTGGTCGCGGTTCGTCGCGCTGTTCGCGCCACCGCTTCGCAGCCCGGCGCCCTTCTGACGGCATTCTCGTTAGGCATGCTGCTGCAGATCTCGCTGACCGCAATGAACTGGTTGCTCGGTCGATCCATGGGGATCGACATCCCGCTCTACGTCTGGCTGTTCGTTTGGCCGCTGGCCAAGATCGCCGCGCTCCTGCCGCTGACACAGAACGGCATTGGCGTACGCGAGGCCGCACAGGCCGCGCTGTTCGCGCCCTTTGGCGTCGCAGGAGCGAAGGCGGTCGCGTCTGGTCTCGTGTTCGCCGTCGTCATCGTCACCGGCGGGATTCTCGCAGGAGGCCTGGCGTTTCTGCTGAGTAAAGCTGGTGGTGAGCGGCGAGCATTACGTGGCGCAGGACGGGATGGCGAAGTTGAGCCGACGGCCACCTAGTCGCTGAGGGGCACAACTGCGGCGGACGGCGACCTAGTCGCTGCCGGGCACAACTGCGGCGGACGGCGACCTGGGTGCTGCGGGGCACAGCTGCCGGAGACTGGCTGACTTTCGCGCAGATCCTACGATGCGGCGCGCGGCTGCGTGGTATCGCGCCCGAGCGGTCGCTGTCCGTGCCAACTCGCATACCACCGAGCCGTGATGGCGAGCGCATCATCGAGATTGCGGTGTGGGTGCCAGCCGAGGAGTGAACGCGCCTTGCTGCAGTCGAGATACTGGCGCTCGATCTCATGCACGGCTTCGGGATGCACATCAATCGTCGCACCGGGCGTGCCCATCACCTGCAGGATACGACGAACCATCGACAGCGCCGACATGGGTGTTTCGGTGCCGATGTTGAACGCCTGACCATTCAGCTGGAGGCTGGGCAATCTCGATCCCAGCAGCAGATAGGCATCGACGGCATCTCCTACATACAGGTAATCGCGAAACGCACTTTCACTGCTCCGGACGATCGGCGCCTTGCCCTCCAGAATCGCGCGAATCGTTCCAGGGATCAGCCGGTTGAAGTTCAGGTCACCAGGGCCAAACAGATTTCCGCAGCGCGTCACCGCGATCGGCATTGAGAAACTATGCGCGTACGAGAGCGCGATCAGGTCGGCACACGACTTCGAAACATCATAGGGAAAACGTCCGACCAATGGTGTTTCTTCAGTGTATGGCAATTCCTCGTGTGAGCCGTATGCCTTGTCGCTTGATGCGACGACAATACGTTCGATCGACGGCAGTTGACGGGCCGCCTCGAGCACGACCCACGTTCCCTTGACGTTCGCCTCAAACGTCGACAGAGGCGATCGGCTCGCAGTTGAGACAATGGTCTGCGCCCCCAAGTGAAAAACCGAGTCGACGTCGTGCTCGTTCAACGCGCGCAGAACGAGCTCATAGTCTTCGAGTTCGCCGCGCACGATGGTGCACTTGGCAAGTGCGTCGCTACTTACACCGAGACTTTGCGGCGTCCAGTCGCGCACGAGGCACGTCACCTCGGCGCCGCGGGTTATCAGCGCCTCAATCAGATGCGAGCCCAGGAGACCAGTCGCGCCGGTGACGAAGACGCGTCGACTCTCCCAAAAATCATCCGAAGTCTGCTTCGGTTGCTTGTGAAGACGACTCATCTCAGAACGGACGGTAGAGAACTGCCGCGCAGTACAGCGCCCACGACAAACTCGTAATCAGCAGCGCGCGATCGGTGAGAAGAACGTCCGTGGGATTGCCGTCTGCGCGGGTGTGGATGAGGTGCAAATACCGCAGCACGCCGAAAAGAACAAACCCGGCACTGTAGGTAAGCATAGGTCCGCCCAGCCGCGCCGTGGCTGAATCCAACGTATACATAATATAACACACAATGGTGACCGCGAGGATAATGCTGGACACCTGGTCGAGGAACGGTGTGGAGTACCGCGCCAGCACGCCGCGATGTGATGCGGACGCAGGTCCCAGCAGCACCAACTCGTGTCTGCGTTTGGCAAAACCCAGAAAGAGGGCGAGAAGACCGCCGCACAGAATCAGCCACACAGAAGCGGTTACCTCAATGGCCACCGATCCGGCGACCAGGCGGAGGACAAAAAAGGTCGCAATTGAGAACACGTCGAGCAGCACCATGTGCTTGAGTCGCAGGCTGTACGCGATGTTCAGCAACAGATAGCTTAACGCCACGAGGCCAAGGGAACGTCCAAGCGCGAAGGCAATCGAAAGTCCTGAGACGGCCAACACGGCCGCAGTCACTCGGGCCTGACCGACGGATACGAGCCCCGCAGCGATCGGGCGATTCCGCTTGGTTGGATGCGCGCGGTCCGCATCAACGTCTACAATGTCGTTGAACACGTAGACCGCGCTGGCGAGCGCACAGAACAGGACGAGCGCGAAGGTGGCGCGGAGTACTGCACCGGGGATCAGCAACTGTCCGGAGAACAGCAGTGGCGCGAGCACAAACGCGTTCTTCACCCACTGCCGGGGACGCAGCAGTTGCAGCATGGCGCGAGCCGTGCCCGACGGTGCTACGCGTTCGCTCGCCGCAAAGTTGGTCACTGGATAATGGTGCAGTGGGTCTCGACCGAAGTCGGCAGATTCTTACTGGTCGACATAGGAGAGCAGCTGGTTTCGGTCAGGACGACATGATCGTCGACAGTTAGACATTGCAAAAGACGAACGAATGGTCTGCGCAGCCACCGCACAGTGGAGAATCGATTCCCTGCACGTTTCGCCGGTCCTCGGCGATGCAACAAGTAGGCAGGAATGATGCAGGCCTGCAACATTAGAGGTATTAAACCGGGAGTTTGTGAAGACAAAAAGTCTGGTGATTCTAGAGAGGTACCCTGGCCTCCCCCCGGAGAGCTATCCATACGGCACGTGGCTCGTTTCTTGTCTTGTGAATCGGCCATGACAGCTGTTGCCAATGCGCCAATGGGCGCCGATCTGATGCAGGTGCCGCACAATTCTGCACAGTATTCCGTGTCTCCTTCCATCTCGCTAGTGCTGCTCGGGGGTGACGACCCGGCCGCGGCAAGGGATGCATTTGAATCCGCGCTCGGCCGTTTTTCGCACGTGCGTGGCGAAGTCATCCTTGTGAGAGCTGCACCGACACCGCTTGAGGAAGGTGCGCTCCTGCGCTTGGCCCGCGAACGTGGGGGGGTACTCGTGACCGCCCCCGCCGGGTCCGACAGGACTGCCTTGGTGAGGCTTGGTGTGGCAGCGGCCGGCGGCGACGTCATCGCGGTCCGGGATGCGGGACGTGTCAGCGGCGACGCCTGGGTCTCAGATCTGATCCGGGCTTGCTGCGGTGACAAGGTTGCCAAGCGGAGTCGTGATCGCGCACAGCCAACACAGTCCGTGGTCGTTTCGGGGGGGACAGATTTTTCGATATTGGAACTGCGTAAAGGCAAGATTGAAGGCGCGCTCGAGGCGACACCGCAGTAACATGTTGGTCTGGGCGGCTCCGTTCCATCGGGGATGACGTGCGCGTTCGGCGTGCGGAGAGCCCATTCTTCGACCACAGGATCTTCGTCGTTGCAGATCCGCGGCAATGTTCGTCCTAGTGAACAGGTGCCGCTCCGCGGAATCTGTGCTAAATATCTCAGGATGACAGTGAGTGATGACCGCTAATTCTCCACGTCGCGTGGCACAGCTTAGCGTAGGTGACCGCGTTGTGATCATTGGCGGTGGGCCGGCCGGCCTCACGGCGGGGTATCTGCTGGCACGTGACGGTGTGCCGGTAACCGTGCTCGAGGCCGACGACGTAGTGGGCGGTATTTCGCGAACCGCGGAGTACAACGGATATCGCTTCGACATCGGCGGACACCGGTTCTTCACGAAAATCACCCCCGTCGAGGACCTCTGGAAAGAGATTCTTGGCGACCAGTTCATCTCGGTGCCCCGCCTGTCCAGGATTCACTACGGCGGCAAGTATTTCGACTATCCGCTCAAGGCGATGAACGCGTTGCGCGGCCTTGGCATCTTCAACGCCATCGCGATCGTATTCAGCTATTTCCTGTCTCACCTGCGTCCGTACCCGGTCGAGGACAATTTCGAACAGTGGGTGTCGAATCGGTTCGGTAAACGCCTGTATCGCACCTTCTTCAAGACCTACACCGAGAAGGTGTGGGGCATTCCGTGCACGGAGATTCGTGCCGAATGGGCCGCCCAACGCATCCAGGGGCTTTCGCTCGCAACAGCGATCCTGAACGCCGCGGCGCTTCAGAAGCGTGGCGATTCGATCAAGACGTTAATTAACGAGTTCCAATATCCGCGCCTTGGTCCCGGTCAGATGTGGGAGATGGCGCGCGATCGCATTCGGGACATGGGTGGTCAGGTTCTGATGAAGCACGACGTGCGCGCAGTGGAAACGGAGGGTGATCGAGTCGTCGCGGTTCAGGTCGCCACCCCGAAAGGAGAACTGCGCATCACGGGTGAACATTTCATCTCCACCATGCCCATCCGCAATCTCGTGCGGGCTCTGGAGCCCAAGGTCCCGCAGCCGGTGGCTGACGCTGGTGAAGGATTGAACTATAGAGATTTCCTGACGGTCGCCCTGATCCTCAATCAGGAGAACCTTTTTCCGGACAACTGGATCTACATTCATACCCCCGGCGTTCGGGTGGGGCGCATCCAGAATTTCAACAACTGGTCTCAGGCGATGGTCCCCGAAGCGGGCAAGACCTGTCTGGGGCTTGAGTACTTCTGCTTCGAAGGCGATGGTCTCTGGAACAGTGCGGACAGCGAGTTGATTGAGCTGGGCAAGCGCGAATTGGAGGAGTTGGGACTCGCCAGCGCGGCAGATGTTGAGGATGGGACCGTGGTCCGCATGCAGAAAGCGTATCCGGTGTATGACTCCAGGTACGCCGAGCATCTTGCCGTGGTACGCGAGCACATCGACGGCATAACCAACTTTCACACGGTTGGTCGCAACGGGATGCACAAGTACAACAATCAGGATCACTCGATGTTGACCGCGATGATGGCGATCGCGAACATGCGGGGTGCTCAGCACGATGTGTGGTCCGTGAATACCGATTACGAGTATCACGAGGAGCAGCGGGTTGACATTAAGTCGGCCGACGAGATCTCCGGCGATTCTGTGACCTCACGGCAAAGGCGTCCATCGTTCGTCGCCTGACCTGTGCGCATCGCGGTTGATGCGACGTGTTGGGCCAATCAGCGTGGCTACGGGAGGTTCGCCAGGGAGATTGTGAACGCCCTCGCCCGTGCCGCCCCGAACGATCAGTTCCTGTGTCTGGTGGACGACCGTGCGCTCGAAGCACGACCGACCATGTCTGCCAATGTGGAACCGGTGTTGGTTAAGCTGAGCGCCTCTCCTACGATGGCTGCATCGGCAGAGGGTTACCGATCCCTGCGTGACCTGTTGGCCCTGACCCGGCGACTGCAGTCTCTTCGCTGCGACGTGTTTTTCAGTCCATCGGTTTACACATACTTTCCACTCCCGCCTCGCACCCGGGCGGTCGTGACCATCCATGATGTGATTGCGGAACGCTTTCCACATCTCACCACACCATCCCGACGCTCCCGCATTCTGTGGTGGATGAAAGTTCGTCTCGCACGGGCACAGGCCAACCTTGTCCTGACGGTCAGTGATCACGCGGCACGTGATATCGCGAGAGTGCTCAAGGTTCCCGAGGAAAAAATCCGCGTGGCCGTGGAGGCGCCGGCCGCTGTGTTTACGCCACGTGCACCCGATGTGGTCGCAGCGGCGCTCGTCAAGGTAGGGCTCGCCCCCCAGCAGCGGTATTTCACATATGTCGGGGGGTTCAATCCGCACAAACGTCTGGACGTCATTGTTGCGGCACACGCCGCGCTGGTCCGAGATTTAGGTTCCGACGCTCCGCGACTCCTGTTTGTGGGAGCCGGGTCCGAGGGTGATGTATTTTATGGGGAGGCGGCCGGCATCCGGGATCTCATTCAACAATACGGGACTTCCAACTTCGTGATCTGGACGGGCTACCTCGACGATGCGACGCTTGCCGCTCTACACACAGGTAGCCTCGGCAATCTGCTCGTCTCTGAGTGTGAAGGGTTCGGATTGCCTGCCGTCGAGTCTGCCGCGTGCGGGAGTCCCGTGATCGCCACGACCGAGAGTCCTCTGCCCGAGCTTCTTGCCGGGGGAGGCTTTTTTGTTGAGCCGAACGACCAGGCCGCGGTGGAGCGAGGGATGCGACAATTGCTTGATCCTGCGGTGCGTTCCAGCTTGGGCGAGGGAGCCCTTCAGCGCGCGGGTTTGCTGACGTGGGAGCGGGCCGCGGCCGCCACACACGCCGCCCTCGTTGAGGCAGCTCAATGAACGAGGCCCCGCACGTCACGGAGAAGAGGTGACCCGATGAGTTCGGCGCGCTTCCTGATGCTGACCACCTTCTATCCGCCGTTTTCGTTCGGCGGAGACGCCATCGGTATCCAGCGACTCTCGCGGGCGCTTGTCAGGCGCGGGCACCATGTGACGGTTGTGCACGACACCGACGCGCACGTCATGCTTTCCACCGCTCGCCCCGAGGCTCCCGATCACGATGTGGACGAGGGCGTTGAGGTGATTCGGCTTCGCTCGAAAATCCCGCTCCTGTCTACGCTTGCGACGCAGCAGACTGGTCGCCCGGTGGTCAACGGCCGGCGTTTGCGGCAGATCGTCCGCGACGGAACGTACGATGTCGTCAACTTTCACAATGTTTCGTTGATCGGCGGACCGGGGGTATTGGGCATCGCGCCTGAGGCCGTGACGGCCTACATGGCGCACGAGCACTGGCTGGTGTGCCCGACGCACGTGCTGTGGAGATATGGACGAGAACTGTGCACGGGGCGCGACTGTTTGCGGTGCACGTTGTCGTACAAGCGCCCACCCCAGCTCTGGCGGTCATCGGGCTTTCTTGATCGCGAGCTGAATCGCATGGATGTCGTGATAGCCATGAGCGAATTCAGTCGTCAGAAGCACCGGGAGTTCGGTCTGAAGCATGAGATGCGCGTTCTACCGTACTTTCTCCCGGACCCACCGGAAGGTGAGGATTCTCCTCCCACCGGCGCGTCACCGCACAATCGCCCCTACTTCTTTTTTGCGGGTCGCCTCGAGCGGATCAAGGGACTCGATTCCGTCATTCCACTCTTTCGCGAGTTGCCCGAGGCCGATCTGGTTATTGCCGGCGATGGGACGCACAGCGACGTGCTGCGCGAGCTGGCGACGGGCGCGCCTAACGTGCATTTTCTCGGGCGTGTTGCTCCGGAGGCCCTTCGTGCGTGGTATCAGGGGGCGGTAGCCAGTCTGGTGCCATCCGAGTGTTTTGAAACGTTCGGAATCGTTCTGATCGAGGCGTTTCGGCAGGGGACACCGGTTATCGCTCGTCAGCTGGGCCCGTTTCCCGAGATTGTTGAGGCATCAGGCGGCGGTGCGCTGTTCGAGACACCGGAGGAACTCCTTGCGCTGATGCGGCGATTCCTGTCAGATGTCGGTTGGCGGAATCAGCTGAGTGAAGCTGGGTACCGCGCGTATGTGGATCGCTGGTCGGAGCATGCTGTTGTGCCGCAGTATCTGGGGCTGCTCGCCGAAGCAGCGGTTGCCAAAGGAGATCATCGTGTTGCCACCTTGTTGTCGTAGGAGAATCCATTGCAGATCCTGATTACGGGCGGATGTGGTTTTATCGGGTCCCATCTGGCTGAGCGTTTACTCGCACGCGGCGATCGCGTGATCGTGCTCGACGATCTGTCTACGGGGTCGATGGAGAACATCGCGTCGTTGACATCCTTGCCGGGCTTCAGCTATCGCATCGGGAGCGCGCTTGATTTCCCGCTCGTTGCCGAGCTGGTCGATCGCGCAGACTTTACCGTACATTTTGCTGCAGCGGTGGGTGTACGACTCATCGTGGAGCAGCCGGTGTATACGATTGAAACGAACGTGCGTGCGACGGAGGCTGTGCTGACGGCGGCCGCAAAAAAGCAGAAGCCGGTGCTGATTGCGTCGACGTCCGAAGTCTACGGAAAGAGCACGCGGATTCCGTTCCGCGAAGATCACGATCTTCAGCTCGGTCCCACATCGCACTCACGATGGGCCTACGCCTGTTCCAAGGCGTTGGACGAGTGGTTGGGGCTCGCCTACATGCGCGAAAAGGGAGTTCCCGTCATCGTCACCCGGTTCTTCAATACGGTGGGGCCACGGCAGACGGGGCGTTACGGCATGGTATTGCCAAGCTTCGCGCGCCAAGCACTGCTGAACGAACCGATCACGGTGTTCGGGTCCGGTGAACAATCGAGGTGTTTCGGTCACGTCACAGATGCGGTGGAGGCTGTGGTGCGCCTCATCGGTACGCCGGCTGCCTTCGGTGAGGTGGTCAATGTGGGTGCAATCACGGAAGTCTCCATGCTGGACCTGGCGAGTAAGGTGCGCGATGCCGCGGGCAGCACGTCTGATATAAAGCTGGTGCCGTACAACGAGGCATATCCCGAAGGGTTTGAGGACATGATGCGACGCGTTCCGGATGTCAGCAAGCTGCAACGTCTGACCGGATTTGCGCCCGAGATTCCGCTCGACACCATTATTCGCGATGTTGTCGCTGATCAACGCGAGCGCCTGTCGGCGTCCGCGCCGGCGCATAGCTGAGCGAAATGATGCGCGCCATTCTCACCTATCACTCGATCGATGAGACTGGTTCGCCGATCTCGGTGGCACCGCAGGTGTTCCAGCGGCACTGTGAGTTTCTCGCACAGGGGGGTGTGCGTGTGCTCTCGTTGGACGCGTTGTTATCGGCCCCGCCGTCGGAACCAGCGGTGGCTCTCACCTTCGATGACGGTTTTGTGAATTTTCTGTCGCACGCCGCACCGGTGTTGAGTGCCAGCGGCTTGCCGTACACCATTTTTGTCGCCACGAATCATGTCGGAGGCCGGAACAACTGGGGCGGCCGCACGCAGCCCGGGATTCCGGACCTGCCACTCATGTCATGGAGTGATTTGGCGGCACTCGCAGGCCATGGCATGTCCGTTGGGGCACATACGCGAAGCCATCCGGATCTCACCACCCTGAACGATGCGAGTCTGATGGACGAGCTGGCCGGAAGTGCGGACGATGTCGAGCAGCACCTCGGGATCCGGCCGCTGTCTTTCGCCTATCCATTTGGAGCCTGGAACGCACGGGTTCGGCGTGCGACCGGGTCGGTCTTTACGTATAGCTGTACCACGCGAATGGGGGTGCTCGGTGCGCACGATGATGCCGCGGCGTTGCCACGCGTCGACATGTACTATCTGCGCACGGAGCATGCGCTCGAGACGTTTGGGCAACCGTCGTTCTCCGCGAAGGTGTGGGCCAGAGAGCAGGGACGTCGTTTGCGCACGCTGGTGCAACGCACCCGGAGGACCGTCGCATGAGCACGACGCTCCGACTCTCGGTTATTGTGCCGGTCCGCAACGCAAGCGCGTTTCTGCCGCGCGTGCTCGGGTCGATCGCGGCGAGTGATCTGCATCGCGACACGTGGGAGCTGATAGTCGTCGACGACGCCAGCACCGACGACAGTGTTGAGGTCGCGGCACAGTACGCGGATATGGTTATCCGGATTCCACAACGCCCGTACGGTCCGGCCTATGCGCGAAACCGCGGATTCGAAGTGTCGCGTGGTCGCGTGGTCGTGTTCGTGGATTCAGATGTGGTTGTGGGCCCCGACATGCTCCGGGGTTTTGTGGAGCTCCTTGAGGCCCATGCTGACGTGGGCGCCGTGTTTGGTTCCTATGATGATGCGCCGGCTGCCCCCGCGTTCATCTCGCAATACCGTAATCTCCTGCATCATTTTGTTCATCAACAGAATCCAGGCGAAGCCGACACGTTCTGGGCTGGTGCCGGCGCTGTAAAACGCACGGTGTTCGCCGAGGCCGGGATGTTTGATGAGTGGCACTACGGCCGCCCGCAAATCGAAGATATTGAGCTGGGCGGGAGGATTCGCGGGCGGGGCCATCGTATTCTCCTGCGCCCCGAGCTGGAGGCGAAGCATCTCAAGGCATGGACGGTCGCTCAGGTGCTCCGCACCGATGTCCGCGATCGTGGAGTGCCTTGGGCCCGTCTGCTGGCGAAGCGCGGTGACATGGCGTCGAATGGCTCGCTGAATCTCAAGTGGACCGAGAAATTGAATACGGTATTGGTGTGGCTTGCACTTCTTAGTATCGTTTTGGCTGCCGTTATCAGAGAACCCCGTATGCTGGTCCTCGCAGGAGCATGTGTCGCGGTGGTTGGCACCGTCAGTGCCCGGCTGTTGGCCTTCTTTGTGAGGAAACGCGGTATTTTGTTCGGGTTGGCCGTGTTTCCGATCCATCTGCTTTATTATGTGTTAAATGGCATTTCGTTTGCCGCGGCGATCTTTCTGCACAACGTTGTGGGCCCGCCCCGGCAAGACCCGAGCGTGGAAGCTTTTTCGGAGATTGGCGTGTCGCGTTGGCCTCCCGTTCCGGAGCGCAAGCGACCGAGTACGTGGACATCGTTTCCCGAGGACCCATCATGACAGAGAGCCCGCAATCGACGCGGCGTGTGTCCCAGGACGAAGAAACCATTGAGCCAGTAGTGACATTGGCGTTTGCACGCGTGCACAAGGCAGCGTTTGGTATCGCCACGGGAGCTGCCGGGGCCGTGCTGATTGGTTGGTTAACGCTTTCGGTCCTGATACTACCTGGGGCGCGTGATTTTCCGCTCGACTTAATGAATGAGTACTTCTTCGGGTACGAGGTGACCTGGCGGGGTATCCTGATCGGAATGCTGTGGGGCGGGTTGGTGGGTTTTGTCGCCGGCTGGTTTGCCGCCTTTGCTCGCAACTTTTCGCTCGCCACAATGGCTTTCTTCATCCGCACGCGTGCCGAGATGGCACAAACGCGCGACTTCCTCGATCACATATGAGCACACCTTCTCTGCAGCCGAATTCGTCGTCTGTTCGCGCCGGACTTCTGGCGTTGAACGCACAAGCCTGGGGGCTGGCGTTCGGGCTCCTCCTGGGTGGTGGGCTATTCCTCGCCACGAACTTCCTGCTGCTCAAAGGCGGACCCACCGTCGGCCGACATCTGGCCATGCTGTCGGCCTTCTATCCGGGCTACAGCGTGTCTTTCGTGGGGAGCCTGATCGGCTTCGTCTACGCCTTCGTGACCGGCTACATACTCGGCCGCGTGATCGGTGGAGTGTACAACCGACTGACGTTCGGATAGTCCTGCGTTCCAGCGCGCGCCGGGCTGCGGCGCGCACACGGACCGTTTACCAGCCTTTGAACTTCATCAGGACTGATGGAATGGTCTGCAGCATGATGCGGAGGTCAAGCATGATGCCCTGTTCGCGCAGGTAGCGAAGATCCCAGTTGACTTTACTGCGAACATCATCGAGACAGGCATCGTAGTTCTGATTGATCTGCGCGAGGCCTGTGAGCCCCGGTTTGACGCGCAGTCGGCAACCATACGATGGGATGTCCTGGCGCAATCTGGCCACGATACTCGGTCGCTCCGGGCGCGGACCGACCATGTTCATGTCGCCCAGAAGAACGTTCCACAGCTGAGGAATTTCGTCGATGCGGTACGTCCGCAGGAATTTTCCGAGGCGGGTGACCCGAGGATCATTTTCGGTCGCCCACACGGCACCGCTGCCGCTCTCAGCGTCGGTGCGCATCGTGCGCAATTTGAAAATTGTGAACACTTTGCCGCCGAGGTCATCCAGGCGGGAATCGCGGATGGCCAGCGTGCGCTTCCACCGACGATCCTGGCCGACGCGGGTCTGTGTGTAAAGAATCGGTCCCGGTGATCCAAGCTTGATGCCAATGGCGCAGACAAGCAGCACCGGAAAGCTGATGATCAGCCCCAGCACCGCGATCGTCACATTCACCGCACGGTTCAACACTTCGGATCGATCTCGCGGAATAACGTCCTCGAACGGCGGCTGCTGAGCCCGGTCCGTTGACCGCGCGCGCTCCACGGTCCTGGGGTAATCCAGGACGCGGGCACGGGTCGGACGGGTGGGCGTCAAGTGCCGTGTTCCAAGAGGACGCTCGAACGGTGAGTCCCCAAGCGCGGTGGGCATCTGTTGCGAATCTCCAGGATCGATTGTCAGAACCCCCGCCGCAATAACAGCCAAATCAGGCCGGTCGAAGCGCTGAGAATCGCGCCCAGACGACCTAAGCCGCCAAAGCGGCCGGCCGTCGCCGCCGTACCCATCGGTACTACGATCTCATCGCCATCGCGCAGCGACAGATCGCCGACGGTTCGTCCTGTGCGCACTGCCTCACCAAACTGCTTGTCGTTCAGGAACTTCTCGCTGCCACGTAGAACATACGCCTCATTCAGCTTAGCAAGCTGTGACGGACCTCCGGCATTCATGAGCACGTCCGTCACAGCCTGATCGACCGGGACGAGAATGAAGCCCGGGCGTCCGATCCCGCCGGACAACGCGAGTCGAACGAGTCCGGTCGCAGTGACCGATGGGTTGACAAGAAACTTTGAAAGCTCGGCCGACAGATGGCTGTTGAGCTCGGAGTCGAGCACCCCCCGTAGCGTTATGTCCGGAAGATTCGGCAGCAGCAGTCGCTGATCGACGCGCACCGTAAAAGTGTCGTTCAACGCCGAATCACCCAACGAATGGATGAGAATGCGATCTCCGGGCAAGAAGTCTCCCGTGAGCAGGCGCTGCTGGAGAGCAGCTACGTGGCCCCGAAGCTTTTCGCGAGTCTTGGCATCGACTGAAGGGTTTGCTGCGACCTGCTCGGCTACCTGGACCGCTTGTTCCAACTCGGCCCGCGTCGCTTGACGGCGTTGAACGCCGAGAGCGTCCTGACCTGCAGCCGTGCCCGAGGGCACGATTGAGCCCAGAATTGTAGCCAGTGCCAACAGAAGTGAACGAGCAAAACGAATTTTCATAAGATCTGTCCGGATTTGACTGCACAGACTGTGCTAGCGAGAGACAAATTGCCAAGGAATCCAAAGATCGTTGGGGCCACGGGAGGAATTGCGACCGATTAGGGCCCAACCTGTGGCCCCGCCGTGGCAAAGTCGTTGCACCCCTAAACACCACTCCGAGGAAAACGATGTCAGAGGCTTGGCGTCACGCAGCAACCCTTGGCACAGCGGTTGCCTCACGTCAGGAGCAACAACAGCGTGTTATGCGTGCCACATCTGCTCCCGATATGCCTCAGTCCGTTGGTGGGTCACCCCCCCTTATTCTAATCGCAAACGAGCAGGAATGGTCCGCTCGTTCCCTGGAATCCGTGCTTAATCCCACGGGTTTCGCGACAATGCGAGCGTACACCGGAAGGGAGGTTCTGGATCTGACCGCCAGCGTAGCGATCGATGCGGTGATTACGAGCCACAGTTTGCCTGACATGTCAGGAGTAGCGCTGATTCGGCAGCTGAGGCAGCTCTCCGGGTTCCCGGCGTCGACACCAGTCCTGATGCTGACGTCTGCCACTCCAGGTCGCGGCGAACGCCTCGAGGCGTACGCCGCGGGGGCGTGGGAGGTTCTGCACGAGCCGTATGATGTTGAAGCGTTATGTCTGAAACTTCGTCTCTTTGTGGGGGCGCGCCGCGATCTTTCACGGTCTGAGGATTCCGGGCTGCTGGACGAGGCGACGGGACTGTACAACCCTCGTGGGCTCGCCCGGCGGGTGCGAGAGATCGGCGCCGATGCCGCGCGGCGTGGGCAACCACTCAGCTGTATCGCCCTGACCCTGATTCCCGAGCGCGAGGTGCCGCGTGAATTAATGTCCGAGGCTCGAAGTGGGGCCTTGCTGGTGCTGAGCGAGGTGTGCCGCACGACCTCCCGCATCTCGGACACCGTCGGTCGCCTCGGACGCGCGGAGATTGTCATCGTGTGTCCCCACACAGACAGCGCCGGGGCAGCGGACCTGTTGATGCGGCTTAACACAAGCCTCAGCGGTGCCGCTGTCACGATAGGCGGGGAGCGTTTGCCTGTGCAGCTTATTTCAGGGGTCACCACCGTGCCGGACTTCTCTCGGTCGACCTCGGATGCAGGGGCACTGGTGCTGCACGCCGCCGAGCGCCTGCGTGAGGCGAGACAGATGGCGAGGGAAGGAGTTGTACCGGGCGATTTCTGATCGCTTCGGGGCAGCCCTGGCGAGAAGGCACCCACGCAGGCCGTGCCGGTCTTCAGCTTAGGGCTGCGACATCGTGTGTCGTGTCGACGTCGGCCACAGCACCATGCGGCAGCCTGCACGAGCTGAAAAAAGCGCCCCGCTTTTCGGCGGGGCGCTTCTTATTTCTTCCGGCGACCAAGGCGCTCCCGATTGAGGGATCGCGCTCAGCTTACTCCGATCTGGCACCTGATCCCACGAGGCCGACCTCGGGGACGCTGTCGGGGGATGAATACCCCTCCAGATAATGGTAATATTTGAACTCCGGTGATTCGCCAATATCGTTCAACACGCTTCCCAAAAGGCGAATGGGCAGTCTGTCCAGCGTAGCGAGCTTGCTGGCGGCGAGTCGGCGATCGGTTTCACCGGCGCGGAGCACGAGAATCATGTTGCCGGTTGCTGAACCGACAGCGTAGGCATCAATGCCGGCGCCGAGCGGGGCACAGTCAACCAGAATGGCATCGAACTGCGTGCGAAGTTCTCTCAGCAGCGTGGACATCCGCTGCGAGGCGAGCAGCTCCGGACCGTGACGCCGCCTGGCACCACACGGAATGAGTGAGAGATTCACGTGTAGATCGGTCTGTTTAATTACATCAGCCAATGCCGCTTCGCCAGCGAGGTAGTCAAGAAGTCCCGGCGACTGCGAGATCTCGGTGTTGACCGCATCATGGAGTTGTCCACGCCGGATATCACCGTCTATGAGCAACGTCCGGTATCCGCCGTCAGCCAGCGCATTCGCCAGATTAACAGATATGGTGCTTTTTCCGTCGCCAGGACCAGGCGAGGAAATAGTAAGCTGAACAGGGGTTCCCGGAGCAAATGCCGAGCGTACCGCCAGCGCCAGCGACCGGAACGATTCAACCATCTGTGAGGCCTGCTCAAGACGGGCACGCTGATTTCTGGGTGACGTCCAGCTCGGTATCGCGCCGACGATGTCGAGGCCAAGGTCGTGCGTCGCCTGTTCCGGATATCGAAAGCGACCGTCGAGACGATCGAGGAGCAGCGCGAGGGCAATGCCCAGACTCAGGCTGGCAAGCACGGCGATGAGCACGATGCCCGTGGTGGTGTCGCTCGTCGGAAGGCGCGGAGCGACCGCCGTGTCGAGCATCTGCACATCGGGCATGACTGTGCGTTCAGCCAGCTTGGCAGTCACTGCCCGCTGCTGAAGGTCTTTGAAAATGATATCGGCCACGGCCACGTTACGGACGCGTCGCGCTTCTTCGATGGTGCGTTCGGGGATCCGCTTCAGTTCCTGAGACGCTCCGTCGAGCCGGCGGCTGATTTCCTCTTCCGTGGATCGCAGCTGCTGAAGCATACGTGCTGCCGCGCCCGGGATGACCTGACGTTGCAACGCGTTGATCTGTTCGATTTCCTTGGTATTGAGCACGTGCGCATCGGTGTACGTCTGCCGCAGTGCGCGAAGATTCGCCTCGCGCAGCGACAGTTCACTGACTGCATCGAGAAGCTCTTTGTTATTGGCCAGCAGACTGGGCGCTCCGCGCAGCGCCTCCACGGACAATGCGCCTCCACGACCGCGTCCTTCGGCGATAATGCGCTCGAGCAATTCCCGATCACGTCGCACGTTGTCGAATCCGACTTTTTCGTTGAAGAACGACGTAAAAACGGGGTTCTGTGCAATGCTCACGCCGGGAGCAATCGGAACGTTTTCCGTGGGTAGCGTGATCGTGCTGATCTTGAACGACTCCAGCGCAACTTCGGCGGAGTTGAGTGCGGCAGCGGCGTCTCCGAGCTGTTCGTCGACGGTGCGCGCAATTTCGGTGAGATTCTCTTTCTTCAATCGACGCGCATCAGCCACGAACTCGCGCATAATGCTGTTGAGCGTGGTGGCCAGGAGTCCGGCGCGCTCGCCGCGGAGCGACAGACTCATGATGTTGCTATTCAGCCGGAGCGAGACGCTGAGACTTTGCTGCAGTTTTACGGATGCCTCGCGCGGAGTAATGATCTCGAACTCGAAGGAGTCAGTCGGGCGGAAATCTGCCGCCACGGGCTGCCAGCGAAATCCGAGGGCCCTTCCGATGGAGTCTCCGACGACGCCGCGGTCCACCACACGGTCGACCTCATCGGCTCGGGTCCCCAGCTGCGACAATTCATATTGATTGCGGCCCGGCAGCAGCTTCAATCTGAAGCGTCCCGGTACCAGCCGCTCCACATCAGGGAGCAGCTCCCTGAAAAGGAGAGTGTCTCTGGGATTTTCGGGAATGACGTACAGGGCCAGCCGTCCTACCACGTCGTCCAGTACGCCGAAACTGCGTACCAGATCCGGCCAGCCGAGGTCGTTGTTGATCAGCCCGGGTGCCTGCACCGGTCCGGCAGCGCCCATGCCCTGAGCGATCCACACATTGCCGTTGACGTCGTACTTGGGATCTACAAACGTGGTGACCGCGACGCCGGCGGCACTTCCGGCCACGAAGATCGCAGCGATCAGCCAGCGGTAGCGCTTCAGCGCGGACAATGTGCGCGTGAGCATCGGGCCTATCCCGCCGCCCCCACGTTCAACGGGGGGCGGGGCCCCCCATTCCTGGCCAGATGCGTAGCCACCTTGAGAAGGCGGTTGTCCGCCGCCTGATTGGATAACACTCGTCGACATTCAGTTCCTCATCCGCGGGGATGACATGCAACAATTGTGGCAATCACGCTAAACAGACGACCGAGAGCAAGAAACGGCGCACTCGACGCCTTCGGCGTGATGAAGACGTAAAATAGACTCACTACGGGTGGCGAAACCATTGCGCGACGTGCACATATGTGGCGAAGCTTCATCGCGGCCACCCAAGCGAACGTGTGACGCGCATCACCTTGTCGGCAGCAGCCAACGTCGTTGTTGTCTCGACGCATCGCTGTTGCTTGACCTCTGCACATCTCAATCGTATTACCGAGTGGAAGCGAATACCAGACCGTTACCCGGAAAACCCGACCTGTCGTGCGGTCGCGACGACTCCCGCAGATTTCCAAACTACCAGTGCTGAAGAAATGCCCGTGACCGGTTCAGGAGTGAATGAAGGCGAGAACGCCACGACGGTGATGGATGGAGCGCGTGATCCCCTTTCGATTTCGCCCGAGGTAAAGGGTAGTCTGAGTCTGCTGATCGTGGACGACGATCGGACCCTGCGCGAAGGGTGCGCGAGTGTGCTGCAGATGGACGGTTACAACGTGACGACGCTCGGCCGGGGAGATGAAGCGGTCGATTTGGTTAAGCGCCGACGCTTCGATATGGTCCTCGTTGACCTCTATATGACGCCGGTGTCGGGGATGGACATCCTCAAGGCGACGATTGAGTCGAGCAAGGATACCATCGTGGTGGTGATGACGGGGAACCCGAGCGTCACCACAAGTATAGAGGCGCTTCGCGCCGGCGCGTGGGATTACCTGCCCAAGCCGTTCTCGGCGACGCACCTTCAGGTACTGGTAGGGCGCGCATCGCACGCGGTCATGGTGTCACGCGAGACGCGGGATCTGCGCACGCAGTTGCTGAAACAAAGTGGCAACAGCGACAAGATCACACTGTTGGGTGTGGCACCGGCGTTTCGCAAAGCTGTCGACTTATCGCGCAAGGTGGCGACCACGGATGCCTCCGTGATGATCATGGGTGAGAGCGGCACCGGCAAAGAGGTTATCGCGCAGTTTATTCATGCGCATAGCCGGCGTGCGTCGCGCCAGATGGTGCCTATCAATTGTGCGGCGCTGCCCGAAGGACTGCTGGAGTCGGAGCTATTCGGTCATCGCAAGGGAGCCTTCACTGGTGCCGATCGCGACAAGCCGGGATTGCTTGAGATCGCCAATGGGGGCACGCTGTTCCTCGATGAGCTCACCGAGATGTCGCTGCCCCTGCAGGCCAAGCTGCTGCGCGTCATTCAGGATGGTGTGGTGCGCCGCGTGGGGAGTGAGAAGGAAGATGCGGTGGTGGATGTCCGCTTCATATCCGCCACCAATCGCATTCCTGCCGAGTGCGTCGCGAACGGCACGTTGCGGGAAGATCTGCTGTACCGGTTGCGGGTGGTGCCCATTCAGCTGCCACCACTCAGAAAGCGTCAGGAAGACGTAGCGCTCCTCGCCAACCACTTCCTGACTGTGTACTGGGAGCGGCACCGCGGTTCGGCCGAGGGACAGCCGCGTCTCACTGAGGACGCGATCGAATTTCTGCGAACGAGGCCGTGGCGCGGGAATGTGCGCGAACTGCAGAACGTGATTGAGCAGTTGTCCGTGCTGACAGACGCGGATCACGCGGTGGAGCCTGGCGACGTCCCGATCTACGAGGATGAAGGGATGGGTCAGCCGCGCGCGTCGGCTTTTGCCCCGAACATGTTGAATGAGCCGTTCCATGCTGCGAAGGAAAAACTCATCGCCAATTTCGAGCAGGAGTACGTCGCAGAGTTGATTAATCGGGCGGGATCGAACATGTCCAAGGCGGCCCGTTTGGCGAGTATTGATCGCACGACGTTGTATCGTCTGATGGAGAAACACGGGTTCCGACGGGATGACGCGGGGAACTCCTCGGACGAATGACAACCGTGGAGTACCGACGTCCGTCGCTTACGGCCATTCAGGTGTCGTCAGCGGATGTCGCGGCGCTGCTCACGCAGGCGCAGGCGAATGCGTCGGACGCCGATTTGTCGGTGTGGCGGGCGCTGGCATCGGCGGCTGCGGATGTCATTGCAGCTGAACGAGGCGCGCGACACTTCAGTGCATCGGTCGACGACGTCCAGGCGACAGCGAGTGCGCTGATAGAACAAATCCGACGTGCGGCTGCCGGCGACTCACCCGATGTGACTGCGATCTCCTCGTTGACCCCGGCGCGCCGCGTGCTCGAGCAGATGCGCACCGCCTTTCTGCTGCATGCCGCTGCCCCGGTCGTGGCCACGTTGCCCGCACGGATTGTTGAAGTTCTGCGGGGCATGGAGCGTGTCCAGGCCGCGTTACACGCAGACGCGTCCCATCGATTTACTGCACGGCTTACTGGCACAGATGCCATGCAACTGATCGTTGAGATGGCCCACGACATGCGGTCGCCGCTCGGGTCCATTCTGGTGCTGGCGGAACGGCTGCGGATGAATGCTGCCGATCCGGTCCACCGGGATCTGCATCGTCGTCAACTGGGGCTCATCTACAGCGCCGCGTTCGGATTAAGTGCCCTCGCGGGCGACGTCATTGAGCTGGCGCGGGGCGGCACCACGCTGCTCGACAAGGAGACGAGCCCGTTTTCTGTGCGGCAGGTCCTGTTGTCCATCGAGGATATTCTTCGACCCATGGCAGAGGAAAAGCGCCTGACGCTGAACGTTGCTCCCCCCGAGGCAGATCATCGGCTCGGGCACGGCTCGGCCCTCAACCGTGTGCTACTCAATTTGGCGACCAACGCCATCAAGTTTACCAACGCGGGGAGTGTGACGCTGCACTGTATGGAGTTGGATCGGCGCCGGGTCGAGTTTTCGGTGACTGACACCGGGCGCGGTATTCCCGAAAGCGTTCAGGCGCATTTGTTCGAAGCGTTTCGGCAGCGTCAGCAACCGGGAGACTACGCTTTTTCGAGCGCTGGTCTCGGGCTCTCCATTTGCCAGAAGCTGATACTGGCCATGGGCGGGGAACTGCGGGTCGACTCGGCGCTTGAACGCGGTACGCGCTTTCACTTCACGCTCGATCTTCCGCAGGCGTCCCGCTTCTGACATTGCAGGGGGGATCAAACGGCGCCACCTTGCTGACAGCAGATCCACCTTTCTGACGGAGTGAAGGAGATGACCAGTCGACGGGGATTCGTATCACACATGGTGCGCGCTGGGGTTGCGCTGCCGGCGTTTCGGCCGGACGCCTTCGCGCGCCTGGTGAATGCCGAAGAGGTGGCCACCGGTCGGCCCGGCGGTGCAGTCGCGGACGACGAGGAGTACTGGTCCCACATTCAGCGCGCGTTCGAGGACAACCGCACCGTTGTGAATCTCAACAACGGCGGTGTGAGTCCGACGCCGACACATGTTCTGGATTCCATGGTGCGGGACCTCAAGTGGTCCAACCAGATCCCCGTCTTCAGCATGTGGCAGGATCTCGAGCCCAGGATCGAAACGGTCCGTCGCGATCTGGCCGGAATGTTCGGTTGTGATCCGGAAGAGATGGCGATCACGCGAAATGCGTCGGAGGCGCTGGAGATCATGATCTTCGGCCTCGATCTCAAGCGGGGCGACGAGGTGATTGTCTCGAACCAGAACTATGGTCGCATGCTCACGTCGTGGGATCAGCGTGTGCGTCGCGAGGGCATCGTGGTCAAGTCCATCTCGTTCAAGGTGCCACCGCCGAGTGATGAGTACATCGTGGAGCAGTTCCGCGCGGCCATTACGCCACGCACGCGGATCATTGAACTGCCGCATATCACCAACCTGACGGGCCAGATCCTGCCCATCCGTGACATCGTGCGGATGGCCCGGGAGAAGAACATTGAAGTGTTTGTTGACGGGGCACATGCCTTTGCACATTTCCCGTTTACGCGGGACTCATTGGAGTGTGACTACTATGGCACGTCCCTCCACAAATGGCTGTTCGCGCCGATCGGGACCGGGTTCCTGTACGTGCGTCGCGACAAAATCAAACAGTTGTGGCCACTGATGGCTGCTGCAAAAACGCAGGATGCAGACATTCGGAAATACGAGGAGATCGGTACACATCCTGCCGCGAATCACAATGCGATTTCGCTGGCTGTGGCCTTCACGCGCGGGATCGGGATGGAGCGCAAAGTTGCGCGCCTGCGTTACTTGCGCGATCGCTGGGCCAAGAGGCTGTTGGCCGAGAACTCGCGGTTTAACGTACTCACGCCGCTCGACAATCGACAGGCCGGAGCCATCGCGTTGGTGAACATAGAGGGAGTGGACACGCCCAAGCTTCAGCAGTGGTTGTGGGGAAAACACAAAGTGATGACGGTCGCCATCGGGCATCCGGAATTCCACGGACTGCGGGTCACGCCGAGCGTGTACACGACCCCGGACGAGGTGGATCGTTTTGCCGACTTGATGATCACGGCGGCCCGGAACGGAATCACGGCGAACTGAGGGACACGATGCCTGCTGCCAAAAAGACGCGTCGATTCTGGCTCCTGAAAACTGAGCCCGGTACGTTCTCGTTCGACGATCTCATGCGTGCACCAAAGAAGACCACCGGTTGGGATGGGGTACGCAACTACCAGGCGCGGAATCTTCTGCGGGATGAGATGCAGGAGGGCGACGGAGTGTTCATCTATCATTCCAGCACCGACGTGCCGGCCGTCGTAGGCGTCGCTGTGGTGGCGCGGGCAGGTTACCCGGACCCAAACGCTTTTGATCGCAAGAGTCCCTACCACGATCCCAAGAGTGATCCGGACAAACCGAAGTGGTTTCAGATCGATGTGCGGGGCGTTGAAGCCCTTCCGCGCCCGGTCTCACTTGCTCAGCTGCGTGAGACACCGGCGCTTGAGGGGATGAATCTGCTGCGCAAGGGAAACCGTTTGTCGGTGCAGCCCGTCACGGGTGCGGAGTGGCGCAAAGTGCGAGCTCTGGGCGGGCTCAAGGGCGACTGAACCTAGCGAAGTCCGGTCGATGACTGCGCGTACAGCGCGACGCGGTTTCGTCCGTTGCGCTTGGCGTCGTACAATGCGGCATCGGCTCGCTCGGTCCACGCCTTGGGTGTATTCACCCCTTGAAGTTCCGCCACGCCAATTGACAGCTGAATGAGCGGCGGCTCCATGCGGTCGGACACCTCAACCGGTGCGAGTCCGGCCAGGGCAGTTCGCAGACTTTCGGCGAGCGTATGTGCGTTGTCGAGGGCGCACTCCTCAAGAATCACCGCAAATTCATCGATGCCATAGCGACACACGAAGTCGACGCGGCGCAGAGACGTCTTGGAAAGAGAATGGGCGACGTGTTTGAGTGCCGCGTCACCCACAACGTGTCCATAGGTATCGTTAATTCCCTTGAAGTTGTCGACATCGACCATCACGAGACAGGCAGGTTGGCCACGGAGCGTGTGCAATTCAATGCTTCGCGCAATGTATTCGTCGAAGGCTTTCCTGTTGGACAGTCCCGTGAGTCCGTCGATGGTGCTCTCGCGCCGCGCGTCATCGAGTTCACGACCGAGGCTCTTGAGCCGGTCGGCGAGGACGGCAAATTGCACCTGCTGCCGTTCCTTGCGTTGTTCAATCAACTGCTCCATGGCTCCCGCCACCGCGAGCGCTTCGCGGCGCATCAAATCGGTGGAGTTGCCTTCTGCGGCATGGCGCATGCGACCGAGTTGATCCTTGGCGATACGCGACTCTTCCTTTTCGTCGACCACCACCTGGTGGACGGCTTTGACAAACGCCCAGGTTACGGCGCGAAAGTCTTCGAGCACCCGGGTGATATATCTGGATTCTTCGCGTCGTTGTTCACCGAACTATGAGACCAGTCCCCGCCAATCACGATAAAAAATGCCGGCGTTGCTCTTGTCGGTTTCGTGGTCTGGGCGTGGAGCACCGACGGTGGCGTGCATCTTCCACGCGTGCGTGATCCTGCGAATCTCGTCAGCTGATCGCCCGTCGACGTCGAACGGATGTTGACCGTAGTGCTGCAGCATCGCAGCGAGCGCATCCAATACGATGCCGGCTTCTTTGGCTACTTCCTTCTCGTCCTCTGGCGCATCGGCCGGAGCACCCATGTGGGGTCTAGCGGCCGCCGGCGGTTTTGACGGAGTCTTATTGAAGAACGAGAGCATGGATCCTTGTGTGTCGCCGGGAAGGGTGGAGGCACGACGAGTCTGTGCGAGAGGGTGCCCTTCGTTATAGAAGGTGAGCCCCCACGCACATATCAGTATCGGTACGAGGCGCCAATGGATTAGGGCCGTTGAATCTGAAGCCAAAGAAGCCAGAAGCCGCTGGCAAAGCCGATGACGATGATCGCCCTGCGTACCGTGATCTGGCTCACGCGCTGCGCCAACCGGGAGCCCCCGTAACCTCCGGCGATGGCTCCCACCGCCATCGCGCCTGCGATTCGCCAGTCGACGATTCCGGACACAGCAAACGTCGCAGCGGCAACAATGTTGGTACACACACCGGCCCACGCCTTGAGGCCGTTCATCCGATGAATGCTGCTGAACCCCATGAAGCCGAGTGCGGCGAGCATGAGGATACCGATCCCCGCTCCGAAGTATCCACCGTATACGGAGACGAGGAATTGATATCCCAGCAGTGCGCCCGATGGGCGGCGGGTCGCAGGGTCACCCGGCAACGCTTCGGCCGGGCCCGATCGGGATCGGATCGCCGCCATGAGCGGTCGCTGCACGACGAACAGCGCGGATGCCCCGATGACAAGCCACGGAACCACAGCGTCGAAAGTGTCGGGCGGTGTTACCAGCAGGAGCAACGCACCGGCGAGTCCTCCAAGCACCGAGGGAACGGCGAAAACCAGCGCGAATTCGCGGGCACCGTCAAGCTCCTTTCGGTATCCGAAGAGCGCAGCGATGGCTCCTGGTACCAGCGCCACAGTGCTGGTTGCATTCGCGGTGAGCGCTGGCACCCCCAGACCGACAAGGGCAGGGAAGGTGATGAGCGTGCCGCCGCCGGCGATCGAGTTCACTGCGCTGCCGACCGCGGTGGCCAGGACTACGAGAAGCAGCTGCAGTGTTTCGGTATCGAATGTCAGAGTCGGTACGCTGGAGGAAAGGCTTCGCCGTCTTTCGCGGTACGGCCGAAACTATCGCGTGTATGGGGGGCGGTGATAGGCTGGCGGGGCCGTGGGGCGACCGGACTTCGCGAAAGCGGTACGGTGTGTACTTTTGGAAGTGTTACTGGTGTGATCGACCAAGACCCTAAAGCGAGTGCAATGCAATGAGTACAAAGCCGCCCGGAGATTTTCTTGACGTTCGCGACTCCCGCACGGGGAAGTCATATCAGCTCCCCATAACGGACGACACGATCCGTGCGGCCGACCTGCGCCAGATCAGGGTGAAGGACGATGATTTCGGGATGATGTCGTACGATCCCGCATTCATGAATACCGCGTCATGCCGCAGCGCCATCACGTATATCGATGGCGACAACGGCATCCTGCGCTACCGTGGTTATCCCATTGAGCAGCTCGCTGAAAAGGCGTCGTTCCTTGAGACGGCGTGGCTGCTGCGCAAAGGAGAGCTTCCGTCGCAGGTTGAATATGACAAGTGGGTGCACGACATCACGTTCCATACGTACGTGCACGAGAACATGAAGCAGTTGCTCGAGGGCTACCGATACGACGCACATCCGATGTCGATGCTTGGCGGGTCCGTCGCGGCGATGTCATCGCTGTATCCGGAAGCAAAGCAGATTCACGATCCCGAGCAGCGCTACGTCTCAATCATTCGGCTACTGGCGAAGGTGCCCACACTGGCCGCGTTCGCTTATCGGCACGCCAAGGGGCTGCCGTTTGTTTATCCGGACAACGATCTCAGCTATTGCGCGAACTTCCTTTCCATGGTGGCGCGCATGTCGGAACCGAAATACGAGGCGAATCCGACGTTCGTGAAAGCCATTGAAGTGCTGTTCATCCTGCATGCTGATCACGAGCAGAATTGTTCAACGAGCGCCGTGCGGGCCGTAGGGTCATCGCATGTGGATCCGTTCAGCGCTGTGGCAGCCGGTATCGCCGCGCTGTATGGCCCGCTGCACGGTGGCGCCAACGAACAGGTGCTGCGGATGATCAATGAAATCGGACATGCAAAGCACATTCCCGGTTTCATTGATGACGTGAAGGACGGCAAGGGGCAGCGCCTCATGGGCTTTGGGCATCGCGTGTACAAGAGCTACGATCCGCGCGCCAAAATTGTGAAGAAGCTTGCCTATGATGTCTTTGAAGTGACGGGCATGGACAAGGATCTTGAGATCGCGCTGGAGCTGGAGCGTATTGCGCTGGCGGACGACTACTTCGTTCAGCGGAAGCTCTACCCGAATGTGGACTTCTACACGGGACTCATCTATCGTGCGATGAAATTCCCGACGGACTTCTTCACCGTACTGTTCGCAGTGGCGCGTACGGCGGGCTGGCTTGCTCAGTGGGAAGAGATGCTGAACGACAAGGAGCAGAAGATCGCGCGTCCTCGTCAGATTTACGAAGGACCGGACGAGCGGCAGTACACCAACAAGCTTGATTATAGTCGCCAGCGGTAAACCATACGGATGTGTGCTGCATACACGAGCCGCTACGACATGTAGCGGCTCGTCTCATTTGCGCTTGCGGAGCTCACGCTGCCTCGTTGTGCAGTCGTCCTGTATCGGACAAACATCGCAGTGGCGCACCCGTGCCGTGCAGATCAATGCACCCAGTTCCATGATCGCCTGATTGTGCACCCACGTCTCGCGCCCTCGGCGCGGGAGCATGTTTTCGGCGATCGTCCACAGTTTTGTCAGGTCCCGCGCCCGCTTCGGCTTGAGATGAGGTGCAAAGACGCGGGACAGTACCCGGGCGACGTTTGTATCGACAAGCGCGGCCCGCTTCTCGAACGCGAACGAGGCAACGGCGCCCGCCGTGTACCGGCCTATTCCCGGAAGAAGCTGCAGCTCTCCGGCGTCGCTGGGAATACCGCCGCCGTCCCGCGTTACCATCCCTGCCAGTGAATGCAAGTTGCGGGCGCGTGCGTAGTACCCCAGCCCGCTCCACGCAGAGAGCACGTCCTTCGTTGGCGCCTCGGCGAGATCGTGCAGCGTGGGGAAACGTTCTGTGAATCGGTCGTAGTATTCCAGGACCCGTGACACCTGCGTCTGCTGAAGCATCAATTCGGACACCAGAATGTGATACGGGTCGCGCGTCCGACGCCACGGGAGATCCCGGCCCTGTTTGCGAAACCACGCCCGCAGCCGACGCGAGATGCGACGCGTCTGCGCCTCATCGAGCGCGCGCGACTTAGTGGGGCGTATAGATCGGATTCGCCGCAAGGAGGCCATCCGGACCGGTAAGCTGCAGGGCGAGCGCGACGCCGAACGCGACGCTTGCCACACCCGAGGCGACGACAAACCATCGCCGTGGCACGTTCCATTGAGATGCAGCGATACGTACGGGGACAGCGACGGCGCTCGTGACCAGCACCATTCCGATGACTGTGCCACCGCCAAACAGGAGCAGGTAGAGCAGCGCCCACCGTGGATCGGTGACGGTGGCGAGCACCAACAGCGCCACGGCTGCTGATCCGGCCAGGCCATGCACCATTCCTACGAACAGCGGGCGGTTGCGAGACGCACTGGAGTCGGCGGCTTTTTCGCGCTCCGGGCGCAGGTTAAGTAACCCGAGCACGATCAGCATGATCGCGACGCTGAATTCAAGTGCGAGCCCCATGCGTGGCGAGATCGCGACGCGAAAAAGGATCAGCGCACCGCCCGCGACCATCAGTGTGACGGTGTGTCCAACGCCCCACAGCGCGCCCAGTGCTGCGGAGCGCCGCAGAGAGCTATCGTGGGCGCTTATCGTAGTGACCGCGACCACGTGGTCAGGGTCAAGCGCGTGCCGCATCCCGAGCAGCAGGCCGAGGGATGCGATGGAGAAGGAACCAAGCATGGGCAGAAGGTATCTGAATGCGCTGCGTCGTGGCAGGCACCGTCAGTAGCGTCGGACGGAGGGATCCACTTCGTCGGACCAGCGAAGGATGCCCCCTGCGAGGTTCCACACGTGCGTGAAGCCATGCGATCTGAGCAGGTCCGCGACCGAGGCGCTGCGGACGCCGCTGCGGCACTGCACCACGATGTCGTGGGCAGGATTCAGTTGCGAGATGGCATCGGGGAAAAGCCCCATGGGAATCAACGTGGCACCAGGGATGCGCGCCACGTCCCATTCCCATGGCTCGCGCACGTCGATCAGATCCAGCGGCGGCCCATCCGCGAGGCGTGCGGCCAGCTCACGTGGGGTCATATCGTCCTCAGGGGCTGCAGTCTGCGCGGTGGTGGTGCCGCAGAACGCGTCGTAGTCGGGAAGCCGTGTGAGGGTACGCGTGTCGCACGCCGGGCATCCCGGGCGTCGACGAACCGTCATGGTGCGCCAGTGCGCGCCTAACGTGTCACAGATCAGTAAGCGACCGATCAGCGGTTCCCCGATTCCAAGGATCAGCTTTATGGCTTCGCTGGCCTGCAGAGTACCGATGATCCCTGGCAGCACACCCAGAACGCCCCCCTCGGCGCAGCTGGGAACAGTACCAGGTGGCGGTGGTTCCGGGTAGAGACAGCGATAGCAGGGCCCCGCGTCGGTACAGAACACGGAGACCTGACCATCGAAGCGGTAAATGGATCCGTACACGTTGTTCTTGCGGAGCAGCGCACACGCGTCGTTGATGAGATAGCGTGTCGCGAAGTTGTCCGTGCCGTCGACCACGATATCGTACTGTTCAATGATTTCGAGCGCGTTGTCTCTGGTGAGGCGCACGGGGTGTGGAACAACGGTGCATTCGGGATTCAGGTCGTGGAGGCGTTCGGCGGCGGAGTCGAGCTTGCTGCGGCCAACATCGCTCGTGCCGTGCAGGATCTGGCGATGCAGGTTGGAGAGGTCGACGGTGTCGAAATCGACGAGTCCCAGGGTGCCAACGCCCGCCGCGGCCAGATACAGCGCTGCAGATGAACCAAGTCCGCCGGCGCCGACCAGAAGAACCCGTGCATTCCCGAGTTTTTGCTGGCCGTCACGTCCGACGTGCGGCAGAATCAACTGGCGGCTGTAGCGCGCCAGCTCATCCGTTGACCATTCACTGGAATCGATGGGGTTGTTCGACGTCACGAAACGCGGCGGGTCTTTTTCTTGAGGAAATCCATGAGGATGTACTGGCCGAGGGTCATCGTGTTGGTGAAGTACGCTTTGCCTCGGCTGATGGATGAGACATGCCGGACGAATTCCATCAGGGCACGATCGCGCGCGAGCATGAAGGTGTTGATCACTATCCCGGAGCGTCGGCAGTTGGCGACTTCCTTCAGCGTATCGCGAATCACGTAGGCGTCGAGCCCCATCGCGTTCTTGTAAATCTGGCCGTCGGCCATGGTCAGGGCGCTGGGTTTGCCATCCGTAATCATGACGATCTGGCGCATGTCCTTGCGTTGTGCCATGAGAATGCGGCGCGCGAGCTTCAATCCTTCAGCCGTGTTCGTGTGATACGGACCCACCTGCGCGTGTGCGAGTGCACCCAGGGGTATCTCTTCGGCAGAATCATGGAAGAGTACGACGCGGATTGTGTCGCCCGGAAACTGCGTGCGAATGAGATGCGTCAGGGCCAGCGCGACCTTTTTTGCGGGAGTGAAGCGATCTTCTCCGTATAGAATCATTGAATGGGAGCAATCCAGCATCAGTACCGTGGCGCACGACGACCGGTATTCGGCCTGATGAACCATCAGGTCCGGATAGTCGATGTCCAGGGGGACGTTCAATGAGCCCGTGCGACCCAGTGTGTTCAGTAGTGTGGCGTTGACATCCAGGTTCATTACATCGCCGAACTCGTAGGCGCGCGAACCGGCATCGGCTTCGATTCCGGTGGACAGGTGTGGTGTGTCGTGGCTCCCGATGCTGGACTTGCCTAAGGAGCCAAGGATGTCGCGGAGGGCTTTGTATCCGAGAAAATCGATCCCTTTGTCGCTGAGCGAGAACTGCACGTCGCGCGATGCCGCGCGCGCCAGCCCACCGGGACCGTCGACGGATTGGTGCGAGTCGGGGAGTTGGGGGGCCTGATCCACGTTCAGGAGCCCCTGATCGATCAGACGCTGGACGATATCGTCGAGCAATTTGGCGAGTGAAGCTTTGGCTTCGGCGTCGTCGTCGCTGCGCAGTGCCTTGAGCATTTCGGGAGTAAACTGCCCGCTGTCGATCAAGGCACGCAGAATCGCTTCCTTGAGCGCGTCGAGCGATCGATCGCCGTCATCACCGAAATCGCCCCAATACGGATCGGAGTGCGGTCCACCGGCGAAACCGGACTGGAGGAGAAAATCGGATAGCTGCTCGAGCAGCGCGTCGAGGTCGATGGCGTCTGCTGCTTCGGGCGAAAATTTTGTGTAGGTATGGAAACGCATGGGATCGACCGGCCGTGGCGGCAGGGATGGGGGACCATCGAAAGGAAGCGGGGATCGACGCGTGGCGCCAGTCGACCGGCGGTCCGGCAAAGACGCGGTGCGTGCCGCCTGCGACTCCTTTGGCGCTTGAGGTCGGTCTCGGCGTCCACGGCGGAGACTCGTCGGCGAGACGGTTGCCGAGGTCGCTGCGGTCGGGGAGTCGCGTCCCACAACGAAGTTGCGACGGGACCGGTGGTGCGGCCGCAGTGGAGGGGCGCGCGGCCGACAGGGAGTGAACCGCATCGATACGAAGCACTCCAATTGTGGGGCGCAACCCGCGAGCTTTGGTCTGTGGCCAGCAGAAGAATTCGACGCTCTCCCCCGCGGAATCCGTTTCGCGTCTTAATGACGCATAGGAACTTCCGCCGCTTCTGGATTGGGCAGACCGCATCCCTCGTGGGGACGTGGATGCAGAGCATGGCCGTCGGGTGGTTGGCGCTTACGCTGTCTGACAGCGCATTTATCGTCGGTTTGGTGGTCGCATGTTCAGCGCTTCCGATCCTGCTGTTTTCGCTGTTTGCCGGCGTGCTGGTTGACCGGGTGGACAAGCTGCAGCTGGTGGCGATCGCACAGTCTCTCCTGTTGCTTGATGCGGTGCTGCTCTGGTGGTTTACCTGGAGCGGTCACATGTCCATTCCGTGGTTGATCGGTCTGGCGTTGTTTGGCGGGACGATTTCGAGTGTGGAGATTCCCGCGCGACAGTCGCTGATGGTGGAGCTGGTCGGGAAGGAAGATTTGCGCGATGCCATCGCGCTGAATTCGTCCGGATTTAATCTGGCGCGCATTCTGGGTCCGGCGATTGGTGCGGCGATTGTGGCGCGCTGGGGCGTGGCGTGGTGTTTTGCGGTGAACGGGTTTTCCTTTCTCGCCGTGCTGATCGGGATCGGGATGATTGAGCGCCCCGTGCCTGACGCTGACGCCGTGCCGCTGCGTCGCGAGTCACCGCTGGCAAGCATTCGGTCGGGGCTGCGTTACGTTTTTGACGAGCCGATTTTGCGTGCGCTGGTGGAACTGGTTGCAGTTTTCTCCGTTCTGGGCACTCCGATTCTTGCGTTGTTGCCCGTGATGACCCGTGACCAGCTGCATCTGGGTGCCGGCGGTTATGGATTAATGTTATCGGCAATCGGGATCGGCGGACTGGGTGGGGCGTTGGCACTGGCATCCTCGAGTCCGCGGCTTCCGAAGGGGCTGGTGCTTGTGAGGGGACAGTATGCGACCGCGGTTGTCATGCTCCTGCTGTCGTTCACGGAGCGCGCCGTGTTTGCTTATCCACTGTTCCTGGCTACGGGGTTCTTCTTCATCGTGAACTCCGCGATAGGCAACACCATTATGCAGTCGATCGTGCCAGACGAATATCGCGGGCGCCTGATGGCAATTTATTCCCTTGTGGTGGTGGGAGTGCCGCAAGTGGTAGGGGCGTTCGTGGCCGGAGCTGTGGCGCGGCTTACCAGCGTGGGGTGGACCGTGGGGGGGAGCGCGGTCCTGATGATGCTCTATTCGTATTGGGCGTTCCGGCGCCACCCTTCGGTGAAAACAGCCTAAAGATGCATTCTGGTGGTGGCCGCGGGAGCGCGAGGCTGTTCGCTCGGGTACTGAAGCCGTTCGTGGATTAATTCTGCGACGGCGAGAGGAACTGAGAGCGGTGGGAAGTCGTGGTTGATCTCCCTCGCGTGGGTGAGGTCGTGTTCCCGCGCACTACGTGCAGAAGATGCAGGTTGCGTACACAGATGAACGCGTTCGTGAACGCGTATCAGGATTCGGCGACCAGGCGAGCGATGATTGACGCCGTCCCGGCGACTCCCTTCCACGACGTATTCACGCACAGCTGATACAAATCCGGGCTGAGCCAGTCGCGACCCCAATTCCGCCGGACGTAGGCAACACGTTGCGCGTTGACGTCATCGACTCGGTCCGCGGCTACCGCCAAGGTGATCTTCTCGCGCGCAGAAACGCGAGCGATCGCGTCCTCGCGTTCAGCTGTGCACAGGATGTGCAGGGTACCATCGCGATGCGCCAGATATGATTGGGCTCCACGCCCCACGAGTACAACCGGACCGCGGGCGACGGCGTCATCGATGACGCCGCGCGTTACATCGAGCAACCGATCCTCCGCGAGCGGGAGGTCGATGTTGACGGGAGCCAGGTAGGGTTCCTGCGCGCCTAACGTCAGAACGGTAGCCAACCGCTCGGCCAGAGACGGGGAACGCTCTTCCACCGCCTCGACCTGCGCCGGGGTCGCGTGCATCCGCGCCGCCACGCGTTCAACAAAGACATTGTCCAGCAGGGCCCAGCCAAGCTGGTCCGCAACCAACGCGGCGATTTCGCTCCCTCCCGCTCCGAATGTGCGAGAGATTGTGAGGATTCGGATTTTCATGGCGTGGTGTCCTCGGGTAACGCCTGCTCAGTAGCAAGTGCCTTGTGTTGAACTACCATAACCACGGAGTATCCGAGCGAGCACTTCTCGACTGGGCGCGCGCTCCGGTCTGCTACGATGCGGCCGCAGCGAAACGCATCAGGCGGAGAGTCCGCCGCCGAACTGGTCATGGCCTCGACGGCGTTGCTCATTCGGCGGACGTGTGTATTCACCTGCTTCCGTTCGGGAGATCTTTCGACGAGCAACCAATGATTCAAGGACAAGTTCACACGCTGCAACCTGAACAGCCGCATCGCTGGGATCAGCCAATCCGACATGTGACACCAGTTCAATGAGACCGGGCACGGTGCCGAGTGCGTCGCGCATCGACTGCGCACGAGCATCGTCGCTGACCTGCAAAGCGGATCCTGCTTCGAACCACAACACAATGTCGTCTGTGTTTGCACCACCGGCTCTGTTACGGAACGTGGCGTCACACGAACGCCGAATCAGATCACGCGCGATCACCATTCCCCCAACCAATTCCCCTTCGTACTCCAGCTCAATCTTACCAGTGATCGCCGGCAGCGCGGCAAACACGTCACTGATGCGTGGGATGATCTCACTCTCTCCGTAACGGATCGCCCGACGCTCGGCATTCGAAACGGTACTCTCGAGGAGTGTAATCGGCAATCGTTGAGAGACGCCCGACCGACGGTCGATGCGCTTGTCGGTGCGCGCTTCGAAAGCAACGCGTTCCACGACCTCGGCGACAAAATCTGGAATGCGCACCGGAACCGAGCCGCGTGATACCCATGCCTCCTGGGCAGTGATCGCCATACCCAGCTCGACGGTTTCGGCGTAGTGCGTGATGACTTCACTACCGATGCGGTCCTTGAGGGGTGTGATGATCTTTCCGCGCGCCGTGTAGTCTTCGGGATTTGCGGTGAAGCAGAGGAGGACGTCGAGCGGAAGCCGCTCAGGGTATCCTTTGATCTGCACATCACCTTCCTGCATGATGTTGAACAAGCCCACCTGCACCTTGCCGGCGAGGTCGGGAAGTTCATTCATCGCGAAGATCCCACGATTGGCACGCGGCAGCATACCGTAGTGAATCGTGAGTTCGTCTGCCAGAATGTGGCCTCCCCGCGCAGCTTTGATCGGGTCGACATCGCCAATGATATCGGCGATCGTTGCATCAGGGGTGGCGAGTTTCTCGACGAAGCGTTGTTCGCGTCCGATCCATGCAACCGGAGTCTCGTCACCGAGACGCTGGATGGTTTCTCTGGCGTACTTCGATATGGGTTGATACGGGTTGTCGTTGATTTCGCTTCCGGCTACCACCGGAATGTGTTCATCAAGCAATCGCACCAGTGAGCGCAGGATGCGCGATTTGGCTTGTCCTCGAAGGCCCAGCAGAATGAAGTTGTGTCTGGCCAGCAAGGCGTTCACGATTTGCGGCATGACCGTATCTTCGTAGCCAAGGACATCCGGGAAGAGGGGCTCCTCAGCCGTCAGTTTCGTCAGCAGGTTGTCCCTCAGTTCCTCTTTGACAGAACGATTGACGCGGGACGGCGCACCGAGCGGATGTTGTTTGAGTGCGCCGATGGTTGTTGGAAGTGACACGGACTACTCCGGATGCGAAAGAAGTTCAGTCAGTTGCACTGACTTGAACGAGATTGTCGTAGAAAGCCGCCCCTCCTCCCATATCTGTGAGGTGCTGCGGCGTGGTTGCGTTGGCGTTGTTTCCATCTGGGGAAAATTTGCCCCACCAGATCGAGGGTGCCCACACGACGCCTTGTTTCACACTGTCTTCAACGCGGAGTTTTGCGCCGAAGTGCCCACGATCATTGTGGATGCGCACCTGAGCGCCGGTGGAGAGGTTTCGCGTCGCGGCGTCAATCGGATGCATGACACACTCTGGTTCTGCCTGTTTCCTGAGCGATGCGACGTTGACGAACGTCGAGTTCAGGAAGTAGTGCCTGGGCGACGAGACGAGGACCAGCGGAAAACGTTTGGCCAGCTCGGGTGCGGTTTCGGGGAGTTCGCGGGGTGGAGTGTACGTCGGCACGGGGTCGTGTCCGGCGTCCTCCATTCGCTTGGAATGGAATTCGCATTTTCCGGACGGCGTGGCAAACCCTCCGTTGGCGTACGGAAGAAACGGTGAAGGCACGTTAAGCCGCATCCAACCCGTTTCACACAACCCTTCGAATGTGATACCCTCGAGTCGCGGGTCGCTGCTGTCGAGCGCCTGCTTTATGAGCGTCTGGTCATCATCACTGAAGAGTTCGGTCGGCAGTCCCAAACGTCGTCCCAGCTCACGGAAGATCTCCGAATTCGGCTTGCATTCACCTTCGGGAGCAATCGCTGGTTTATTCAGTGCGATGTGGTAGTGTCCATAGGCCGTGTGCAGGTCCCAGTGCTCAAGCTGTGTTGTCGCCGGAAGCAGATAATCCGCCCAGTCGGCGGTATTGGTCTGAAAGTGCTCCAGCACAACGGTGAAGAGGTCGTCGCGCGCCATTCCCCGGAGAATCGTGTTGCGGTCGGGGGCGACGTCGACTGGATTGGAGTTGTACACGATCATCGCCCGCACCGGAGGTCCTCCCACTCCTGCATCATGACTCGTGAGCGCTGTGCCGAGCAGGCTCATGTTGATATGACGGACGTCCGGATTGAGGTCCGGTCGTTCAAGAGCACTGCTGTTGCATTGAAAAGCACCACTGGTTGACAGCTGAATGCCGCCACCCGGTCGCCGCCAGTGTCCGGTGACAGACGGAAGACAGACAATCGTCCGTACGGCCATGCCCCCACCGGAATGCCGTTGCAGACCGTAGTTGATCCGCACAAACGCCGCTTTGGCAGCGCCGTACTCTCTCGCGAGATCGATGATGCGTTGCTCTGCGATGCCCGTGATCGGTGCGGCGCGAGCGGGACTCCATGCAGCCACACGTTCACGTAGCGCATCGCCCCCGAGTGTATAGCTGTCCATGTACTCCCGATCTTCGAGTCCTTCTGCGAAGATCACGTGCATCATTGCGAGCGCCAGCGCGGCATCGGTACCAGGGCGAATGGATATCCACTCGTCGCATTGATCGGCGGTGCGAGTTCGGACGGGATCGATACAACGCACCGGAACTCCGCGTTCTTTCGCCTGGAGCACAAACGGCCACAGGTGTGGGTTCGACGTCAGCGTGTTGGTTCCCCAGAGGAGAATCAGGTCTGAATGCACGACCGACTCGGGATCGGGGCCCAGCTTGTTGCCATTCGTCATGAGCAGCGCCTCACCGCCGGCCGTAGCACAGATCGTCCGATCGAGGCGGGAGGCTCCGAGTGCATGAAAGAAGCGACGGTCGACCGATTGGCTTTGGATGAGCCCCATCGTGCCAGCATACGAGTAGGGCAGAATGGCCTCCGGGCCATCGCTGGAGGCAGCGATGAGCCGCAGCTTTTCGGCGATTTCATCCAGCGCGACATTCCAGGACACCCGCTCGAACCTGCCGGCTCCTTTGGGCCCCACGCGACGCATCGGGTACAGCAGGCGCTCGGGATGGTACGTTCGCTCCAGGTAGCGATTGACCTTCGCGCAGAGAAAGCCGGCGGTTACTGGATGATTCGGGTCACCTTGAATCCGGGTCGCCCGACCATCCTTCACGGTAGTCAGAGTCGCACACGTGTCAGGACAATCGTGGGGGCAGGCGCCGCGAATGACCGTGGTTTCTGTGTCCGTCGGCGAAAGCGTGGTGGCCATTTCGGGAAGGTTGCTTTGGGTACAGGGGCGCTACTCCAGAAGCATAAGTCGTTGTTGACGCTACCGCGAAGGACAAGGGGCAGGTGGCCGCCAGTTTGGCTGGAAGGTGTTGCAATAGCGTGACTTGCTGCCGCAGCACCGGCATTGACTCTGTCGGCCGTATCTCTACATTTACTCGTTCGAAAGTGAACGGCGAACCGGATCTTGGTTTCTGCCGGACAAACTTTCGACCCCCCCAACCTCGTTCTTCACCAGGAGTATTACCAATGAAGCGTTTTGCCCTCGTCGCCGCCGCCATCGTCCTTTCCGCTTGCGCAGCGAAGGAAGAGGCCCCGGCCGCTGATCCAGCACCGGCCCCAGCAATGGCTCCGGTCGAGGCCCCCGCCATGACGGACAGCGCGATGACGGACAGCACCATGGGCGGAATGGTTCATGATTCGACCGCCAAGTCCATGTAATCTCGCCAACAGCGAGGAAAAAGGCGGGCCCGCAGGGGCCCGCCTTTTTTTGTCCCATCACGACGCCTGGGGCGCTGCGATGAAGTCAGCTGAATGGGAGCTCCACCACGGTAGCTGTTGCGTTACCGTTCTCCCACTGAATGCCGACGGCGTCAGCCGCGGCGACCTCCCGTCGCACCATGGCGAGTGCGATGTGGCCGAAGACCGGCGAGTGTACTGTCGAGCGCACATCGCCCGCGAGCGTGACTGCCTCGGTTGAGAGCCGGGCACCTCGGGGAACTGAGGTGCTCAGCTGCAGCCCCATCAGACGTTTGTTCACATGCCCGCGGAAGTGCAGTCGTGCCACCGTTTCCTGACCGGTATAGCAGCCCTTGTCGTACGAGATGGCACTCAGCCGTTCCAATCCGACCTCCTGGACCAGCGATGTGTCATCCATATCAATTCCCATCACAGGTCGTCCGGCTTCGATGCGCGCACGTTCGGCGTACTCGCCCGTGTCTTCGACCGCGCCGGCTGCTGCAAGTTTCTGCTGCACGCTCGGTCGTTCTGATGCGGGAAAAAAGAGGGAAGCTGCAGTGATCCCGAGATCAGGCACCCGTGCGACCCACAGATCCGCCGTTCCCGATCCGGAGTAGTCCGCGCCGTCGGGAAGCGATACGCCAAGGCCACTCAGCACGGTCTCCGCCTGTCGACCGAAGACGAGGATTTCATCAAGGCTCTCGGTCAGATCGACGTACTTTGCCAGTCGTGGATTAATGTACTTGCGTACCATACCCCACCAGGCATGGGCACCCTGTGGTGGAACGTCGATCAACAGATCGTTGTGTCGGGCAAAGACGCGGAGGTCGGTCAGCAGCTTGCCCTTCGGCGTGAGTGTGGCGGCATAGGCACCTGCGCCCACAGCCAGACCGGAGACGTCGTTGGTGACAAGCCCGTTCAACACGTCGCGCGCACGATCCCCCTGCAGGGACATACGCGAGCGGTCGCTGCGATGGAGGAACAGTGCGTGGTCGGGAAACCCTTCGAGTGACGGTCGCATTAAACAGGAGGATGGTCGGCGGGCGGAAGCAATGCGGCGATGCCCGACACCGTCCATCCTGCGATGGATGGGGCGAACGCCTCGGCATCGAGTGCGTAATGTGCGGGAATATCGCCGCAGGCGATGCATTGCAGGCCGGCGCTGCGCGCCGATTTGATGCCCGAGGCACTGGATTCGACGGCTACGACACGATCCGTGTGTTGGCCGAGTCGTGCGAGCGCCGCGAGGTATGGGGAGGGATCGGGCTTGGGAGGGAAGGCGTCCTCTTCGCCGATGACAAAATTGAAGGCATCACTGAGGCCCGCCATCGCGAGGAGATACTGCATCGGTTCACGCGGAAGGTGCGATACAACGCCGAGGCGCAGGTTGTTGCTCAGCTGCAGAATGGCTGAACGCGATCCCGCAATGAGCACCGCGCCCCGGGAAATTTCCGCGGCGAACCCCGCATCGACCCGTGTTGCCATAAGGTCAAGGTCGACCGCATCGACCCGCCGCCGGAACTGAGTCGTCAGCAGCTGCAATGCATCCCGCGTTGGTGAGCCAACACAGGTTTCACGGAACCGTGCTGCCGAGATATTCAGCTGCCATTCGTCAAAGGCAATGTCAAACGCCTGACGACGCGATGCGGCGGTATCGGCGATGATGCCGTCGAACTCCAGGAGCAATGCGTCGACGGGTCTCATGGTGCCGTCGGGTTCGTGGGTGCGTTTGACGCGGACGCTCCGTACGACGCGTCAAGAACGTCGACCGGATGCACGACGCGCACCGACGAGCCGCTGCGCAGCAGGCCGGCACCGATCTGCATGATACATCCCGGATTTCCGGTCGCGACCAACTGCGCCCCGCTAGCGGCAATGTTGTCCAGCTTCGGCTTGAGCACACGGTGTGAGAGCCCAGGTTCGACGAGGTTGTAGATTCCGGCGCTCCCGCAACACATGTCGGCATCGGCAAGAGGCATCCGCTGCAATCCGGGCACGGCGTCCAACACGGCGAGGGGTGGCGCGATCACTCGTTGCGCATGCACTAAGTGGCAGGGGGCGTCGTAGGCTACGCGCAGTGGCAACGGGCGTCCGGACATGGGTCCACCATCATGCTTCATCAGCACCTCAGAGACGTCACGGACGCGCACCGCGATGCGTTGGGCGCGCTCGTGCCACTCGGGATCTGTCGCAAACAAGTCACCGTATTCCTTGAGCATTGCACCGCAGCCGGAGGCGTTCACGACGATCAGTGCGTCGGGGGCCGTTTCGAATGCGATGATATTGTGTCGCGCGAGCGATCTGGCGCTCTGGACGTCTCCGGCGTGAACGTGCAGGGCCCCGCAGCAGGCGTCGCCCGCTGATTCGTGGACGCGGCAACCGTTGACCGCGAGGACTCGTTGTGTGGCGCGGTTGGTATGCGCGAAGAGACCTGACATGACGCAACCCTTCAGGAGGATGACCGGCATGCCTCCTTCATTCATCTGTGGCTGATAGTCCGCCGTGTCGAACACCGGCCGAGTCGCCTCGATCATCGCGAAGGGAAACCCGGCAGAGCCGGGCAGCCGGGCCAGGAGGCGCGACAATCTGGTGTCACGAAGGATGCGAGCGAGAAACAGCGACATGCGGAGCGCCGCCGGTTGCTGAAAGACTGCCAATATTAATCTGGCCATCACGGGGAGCGGCCGGGTCGTGGCCAGTGTCGCGCGGGTTGCTTCCAGCAGGTGGCCGTACGGCACGCCACTTGGGCATGCCGTTTCGCACGCACGGCACCCGAGGCACCGGACGATATGCTGGCCGACGTCGGGATCGTCGGGCGACACGTCGCCTTCGAGCAGTGCGCGCATGAGCACCAGTCGCCCACGCGGCGAATCGTTCTCGTCATCCATCGCCAGATACGTCGGACACGCCTGGAGGCAGAATCCGCAATGCACGCAGTTATCGAGCCCGTGAGCCGCGGCCGCGAGCGGTGTGCCCGGCAGGGCGCAGACGTTTGAGTCGCCGCTGCTCACACAGCCTCCATAATTCCGGGATTGAGCATGCGCTGCGGATCGAACGCATCATGGACCCGTCGCATTAAGTCACCTGTCGCCGATGGAGCGCTCACCGTGGGTGTTGTGTGGCCTCGTTCCACGCGGAGGCCGACATCGAACGCGAGCATGGACGGGATGGGCGGGATCGTTGTTGCAGCGTCAGAAAAACAACGGACAACTCCGCGCGCGACGCTGGCATGCGCCATCGGCCCGTTTCCGGGCGTCGCGACGTGCGCCCACAGCTTATCGAAGTGTGACGGAAGCGCACTGTAGCGCATCACGCGCGCCTCGCGTGGCTCGCACGCGCGAAGGTCGGTCCACAGCGATGGTGGTGCCTCGCCCGGTGTGCCCAGATCGCGAAGCATTGATTCCACAGCAGACACGTCGCTGGAGTTGCCACACATCCGCACCGCGACGGCCGGGATTGGTGACAGCCCAAGCCGCGTGGCGAGCGTGCCAGTGAACGCTTCGCAGGCGACGACCACGGACGGCAGCGTTCGCAACCCTTTCCACCATTCGGTGTCCGGATCGGCGCTCGGCAACGGAATGAGCATCGTGCGGTCGACCTCGGGGAGAGCGCGCAGCCGCACGGTTGCTTCAGTCAGGACTCCGAGGGTGCCCCAGGCTCCGATGTTAAGCCGTACGAGGTCGAACCCGGCCACGTTCTTCACCACTTTGCCCCCGGCCCTGATTATCCGGGCATCGCCAGTGACTACTTCGATGCCCAGCACGTTGTCACGGGGCAGACCAAATGACATCGCCAGGGGACCGCTGGACGCCGTCGCCAGCGTCGCGCCGAGTGTGCCGTGTGGTGAGCCGAACGGATCGAGTGTGAGCCACTGACCGTGTTCAGCTGTGGCCGCGGCAATGGCTGACAGGGGGGTCGCAGCGCGGGCGGTGAGCGTAAAGTCACCGGGGCTGTACTCGAGGATGCCGTTCAACCCCTGAATATTCAGCTGGGTATTGGCATGAACCGGGTTTCCGGCGTCAAGCCATCCGCCACCCGCGATGATGCGTATGGGGGATTGGTTGCTGAGCGCGTCCTGCACGGCAAGGGCAACGCCCTGCGTCGATGGTGCGGAGACCACCGCGGGGCCCCCCCCCGTTTCAACGATACCCGAGTCGGTGCGCACCGGCGTAGTCATGTCGACCCGCCTCGTACCATTGTGCCGCGTTCACTGGAATTTGGCCGCCGAGCCGCGGGCGTTGCGTGCCACTCGCGACAACTGCGCATCGGTAACACCTTGCCCGGATTGGCGAGCCGCAACGGATCAAACGCTTCCCGCAGCCGGCACATCGCCTCCATGGAGGCTTCCGTAAAGATCAATCGCATGTAGTCCAGCTTATCCAAACCGATGCCGTGCTCCCCGGTGACGCTTCCCCCGGCTGCCACGCAGACATCCATGATGCGGCGCATCGCCCGCTCCACGCGCTCCCGCTCATCCGGATCGTTTGCATTGTATGGCACGTTCGGATGCAGATTGCCATCTCCGGCATGAAACACATTGCAGACCGCAATACCTTCCTCCGCGCCAATCGCCATAATTGCGTCGAGAACAGGCGGCAGCTGAGTGCGCGGCACCACGGCATCCTGCACAACCAGATGCGATGAGACGCGCCCCATGGCACCAAAGGCCTTTTTGCGGCCCTGCCATAGCTTGGCACGCTCTCCTTCGTCCGCCGCGATGCGCACGCCGCGCGCACCATGTCCTCGGCACAGATCCGCGACCCGACGCGTGTCCTGTTCAATGCCGGCAGCCAGCCCGTCGAGTTCGATGAGTAAAACGGCCGCAGCATCAACCGGATAACCTGCGGCGTATATCGATGCCTCGACCGCGCGGATCGTCCCGGAGTCCATCATCTCCAGCGCGGCGGGAACAATGCCCGACGCGACGATCGCTGACACGGCTCGGGCCGCCTGGTCTATCGAAGTAAAATCAGCGAGGAGCGTACGCACCGCTTCCGGATTCGGTGTCAGACGAACCGTCGCTTCGAGCGTGAGGCCGAAACACCCTTCGCTCCCGACCCAGACGCCAAGCAGGTCATACCCCTCGGCCTCGGGACCCGAACTGCCTAACGTGATGACATCGCCACTGGTCAAAACCACCGTCGCCGAGATCACGTGGTTTAATGTGACTCCGTATTTGAGGCAGTGCGGTCCTCCCGCATTTTCGGCCACATTTCCGCCGATCGTGCACGCTGCCTGACTCGAAGGATCGGGAGCATAGTGCAGGCCGAATGGAGCGGCCGCGCGTGTGAGGTGGGCGTTCACTACGCCGGGCTCCACGCGCGCCAGCCGATTGTCAGCATCGATCGTCAGCACGCGCCGCAGTCGCTGCATCCCGATCAGTACATCCGCGTCTGCCAGCGCCCCGCCGCTTAATCCTGTACCGGCGCCGCGCGGAACAAAGGGAATCCGCCGCTCTCCCAGCAGACGCACCACCTCCACCGCCTCATCGCGGGTTCCCGGAAAAACCGCCATCGACGGGGTCTTTCGATAGCCCGGCAGCGCGTCCGACGCGTACGCAAGAAGCTGCCCCGCGCGTTCGAGGACGTAGCGCGGGCCGACGATCCGGGCGAGCGAAGTGGCAATGTCTGACACGCACTGATGATAGCGGAATGAGTTGTCCGTGGGCCTGACCATTTTTTGTGGGCTGCGGAAAAGCGCAGTGCAGGCCAGCGCTATGGGCCGCTGGATCGTAGATCTAAGATGCTCACGATCGCCGTACTCATGCTTTTGCAGGCTCCACTGCCGCCTGAAGCGGCCAAGGCCGCTCCGGGTGCCAGGGACTCCGTGGTGGTATACAAGACGCCGACTGAGATGCTCCTCACCCTGCAGCGAGCTGAGAAGCGTCCCGTCATCGATGGTCGACTGGACGACGAAGCCTGGAACAGTGCGCCGGTCTTTCGCCGCTTTGTGCAGTACGAGCCGGTAGACAACGTGCTGCCACCTCAGCAAAGCGAAGGGCGTGTCACCTACGATTCCGAGTTCCTTTACGTCGCATTCCGCGCGTTCGAGCCTGACAGATCGAACATCCGCGCGACCATCCATCCGCGTGAGCGCGGCGGCGAGCTGGACGACAAGGTGGCCGTGTCAATCGACACGTACAACGACAACAGGCGCGCCTACGTGTTTCGTGTTTCGCCTGCGGGGCTGCAGTTCGACGGGGTAAAGACGGAGGGACAGCGAACCGATGATACGCCGGATTTTGTGTGGTACGCCGCCGCAAACATAGACAGCCTCGGATGGACTGCCGAGCTTGCGATCCCGTTCGCTTCGCTCCGGCTTCCCCCCGGTTCTGAGCATCAATTCGGCATGGATATGGTGCGCTATCACGGCAAAGCAGGTGTGCGCAGCTCATGGTCGCCACGGCGACGTGGCAATCCCTGCGACATCTGCCAGCAGGGCACCGTTCAGGGATTAACTGGACTCTCCACGGGCCGTACGATCGACTTTCTTCCCTACGTGTCGGCCAACGAGAGTGGGACGAGAGCGTTTCTTACCGATTCGGCGTTGATCGGTGGTTCGTACTACAGCGCCAACTCACCCCAGAGTTTTGCACTCGCGCGGCCCACCGGTTCAGCGGGGCTGGATCTGCGCGCAACGGTCACGCCGTCAATGGTGCTCAACGCCACGGTAAATCCGGACTTTTCGCAGGTCGAGTCGGATGACGAGCAGGTGCGTGTGAATCAACGATTTACGCTCTTCTTTCAGGAGAGACGACCGTTCTTTCTCGAGAGCAGGGATGTGTTCGAAGTGTCGCGTCAGGGGGGCGGAGGTGGTGGTCCGGGAGGAGGCGACGGGGGAGCTGGTGAATTGCTGTATACACGGGCGATCGTTGATCCGTCTGTGGGTGGGCGTATCACTGGGAAAACCGGGTCGACGAGCTACGGTTTTCTCTACGCGCGCGATGACAACCCTGCCTTCTTTTACTACGACGGATACGAAGGGAGTGGTGTGGAGCGCACGATCGGATCTCCGGCGAATGTGTTGGTGTCGCGTGTGAGGCGCGACGTGCTGAACGACTCCTGGATCGGTGCATCGTTCCTGGGCCGCAGAGGCGGATCTTCAGAGACAGCGGTGGGTGAGGCCGATATCGCGCTGCGGAGGGGACGTCTCACGTTCGCCGCCGAGGGTGGTTATTCCAGTGAACGTGAGCCCGATCGCCCGTTGCTTTCGTCGCGATTCGATGGTGAAACGAGGCACGGAGGCTACTACAGCAGCCGATTGGCGCAGGCGGGCCGCAACTTCAATTGGTCGCTGTCGGCGTCGGGGCTCTCCCCGGAGTTCCGGAATCAGCTGGGGAGGTACTCACGAATCGGTATCGAGAGCTACGCAGCGCGCGCGCAGTTTGATCAATATCCGAACAATCGTATCGTTCAGAAGGTAACACAGTCGCTTTCAGTGAGCAGAGTCAACGCGTTCGGTGGCGGTTTTCTGGATTACAGCATCACGCCGCGCTTTGAAATCACGTTTCGCCAGCGGGCCGCACTCAACGCGAGCTGGATGATTGAAAGGCAGACAATTCTGGGGCGCGAACTCGCGCAACAGGGTGTCTTTGCGGATTTCCGCGTCGAAACCTCGCAGTGGGTGCAGTTCGGGGGATTCCTCTATGCCGGCGATCGTGAGTTGTTCGATCCGGCCGATCCGCGGGTGACCAAAGGTATCTTCGGTAATCTGCGGATGACCGTTCGGCCGACGCCGCAGTCGAGTCTCGAAATTCGTGGACAGCGGTCGAACCACTACGATGGCTGGGGTGGCGCCAAGGTAGACGACGCCAACATAGTGCGCCTTCGCGGGACCTATCAGTTCAGCCGTCGGCTTGGTGCGCGGCTCATCGGAGAATACTCGGACCAGTTCAACACACTGGTCAGTAATCCATTATCCGAACGCATCGTTCGATACACGTCCAGCATTCTGGTCACGTACGAGCTGGCGCCTTCCTCGTTTCTGTTCGTTGGATACAATGAACTGCAGCAGGATTATGACACGCCGGTCGTGCCACGGCATCAGATGTTGCGGACGGGTAACCAGATCTTTATGAAGCTGTCCTATCTGTTTCGGCGCTAGTACCGAACGCTGACTGCCGAGCTGGATCGTCGCGCCCAGAGCCGGAGATACGGCAGATGGATCGAGCGCGTGGGAGAAAGAGACCGGCAGTGATGCGACGACCAGTCGAGCCGGACGCGCCTAACGAAGTCTGGCGGAATTCCTGAGAACTTCATCGACTGTCTCGCGCAGTGTGTCGAGTTCGAACGGTTTCTGCAGCACCGGACATTCGGCGCTTTGTACGAACACCGCTGCTTCTTCGGAAACGATGTCTCCGGTAGAGAAGATCATTCGGTTCAACGTGCCGGGAACGTTGGCCCTCAGACGCTCATACAGCTCAATGCCGTTGAGTCCGGGCATACGAAGGTCCGACAGGATCACGTCATAATGCGGGACATCATTTTGCTGCGAGTCCAGAACGATCAGTGAATACGCACTCTCGCCGTTCGAGGCCTCCTCAACGTCCCAGCCCAGTCGTTTGAAGTATCGACGCAGGGCCGCCCTGATCGTCATCTCGTCGTCAATAACGAGTGCGCGATGTTTCGTGGGGTGAGGAGGGTCGGTGTGAGCGGCTGGGTTCACCGTCAGGCAGCAGTCCAGAACGAGGCGAGCGCTCCACCATCGGGAGATTCGCGCAACTTCTCGAACGCACGTTCGCGGATCTGACGAATACGCTCGCGAGTTACGCCGAGGAGAGCACCGATGCGCTCCAGCGTCATAGCCTCCGAACCTTCCTCAAGACCGTAGTACAAGCTCAGAATTTTCCGTTCCCGCGGGCTCAGATACAGCTGAAACACCCGGTTGATAAAATCGCGCATGAGCTTGAAATCGGTGACTTCTTCGACTTCCGTGCCGTCGCTCCCGGCAAAACGTTCGCCGAGCGTTGACGCTTCGCGATCGCTGCGATCGATGGGAGCATCCAGGGAGCACTCTGTTGTGCTCATCTGTCGTGCCGTGCGTACTCCTTCGGGACTGTCGCCGACAAGGCGGGCAATTTCCGCATCCGTCGGATCACGACGCAGCACCTGAGCGAGAATAGTTTCGGCTCGCGACAGTCGAATCAGCTGTGAATTTTGATTAAGCGGGATGCGGACCGATCGCGTTTGTTCAGCAAGGGCCTTCAGTACGGCCTGACGCACCCACCACACAGCGTACGAAATAAACTTGACTCCCTGATCGGGATCGAACTTTCGCACAGCCTTGAGCAAACCTTCGTTGCCGATCGCAACCAACTCGCTGAGGTCGAGGCCATGCCCCTGATATTTCTTGACGTACGAAATGACAAATCTGAGGTTCGCCGTGACCAGTCGCTCGGCGGCCGTTTCGTCGCCGTCCTGAGCGCGTCGAGCGAGTCGCCGCTCTTCAGCGGGATCCGCTATCAATGGGAGTTTTTGTATGTCGAGCAGGTACTGGTCGAAAGCGGAGGAGGGGGCGGCACGAACGAAGGATTTCGTTTTGGCTCTGCTTTCGGTCACTGGCGGCATATGATCTCGAAACCGGCGTTTGGGATTCGCAAGCGGGGGTGCTCACAACGTTCAGTAGTTCGGGCGGGCACAGTAAGAAACGGCAACGAAAGCGTCAACACTTTTTTTTGCGGCAAGGCCCTGCGCCGCGCGGAGGCTTCGTCGTAAACCCTTGAGGTACAATATATTACGGCGACCAAAAAAATGTGACTGTTGGCACACGATCCGAATCATTTCTCCCGAACAGATGCCGGGCGTGTTGTGGAAAAGCGCCATAATTCCCACACTTGTCAACTTTCGCGGTCCTGAGCCGGATCACTGTCGCGGTGAGGTGCGCGATGGGCTTCGGTCGATCTGTCTCCGGTCAATCGCCACGCGATAGCGAGCGCGGCAGAGGCTGCCACAAAGGAGGCGACGATTGGCACGCCGAGCATGGTCGCTCCTACCCCACCGAGCAGACAAACCGTTGCCGTTGTGCCGCGGACCAGGACACGGCGTTTCATGTGCCGATGTTGGACTCAAGAGCGGCCAAAACGTCCGATTCTTCGACTGGAATGGCAAATCCAACGTCGGCGCCGGCCATGCTTCCGATCTCGGAAGGGAGCGCGAACACCAGATCGCCCGCCCGCGATTTTTTGTCGCGCCGCATGAGTTCGATAAGCTGAGGGGCGCCGATGTCCCCGGGGAGTGAGGTGGGGAGACCGCAGTGCTGCAGTGCCGCGCGCACCTCAGCGGCGGTGCCGCGCGACGCGCGACCAATGCGCTCCGCGAGCAACGCTTCGGTCACCATACCGATCGCGACAGCATCGCCGTGCGGGATGCGAAAGTCCGCGGCGGCCTCAAGCGCGTGAGCCGTGGTGTGCCCGAAGTTCAGCACGTGTCGCAAACCAACTTCTCGTTCATCCCGGGCAACGACGCCGACCTTGATGGCCACGCTGCGAGCGATAAGCTGTGTCAGTGCGGTGCCGTGCCATTCCATGGTGGTGTCGCCCGGACCCGTCATCGCAGTGGCAACCGTCAACGCTTGTTGCAGGTAATCACGATCGGCGATGACGCCGTGTTTGACGATTTCTGCCATGCCACCGCGCCGATGTTCAAGCGGCAGTGTCTGCAGTACAACCGGATCGATCACAACCGCTGACGGTTGATGGAATGCTCCGACGAGATTTTTTCCGTGCGGCGTGTCCACGCCAACCTTGCCACCCACGGACGCATCGACCATCGCGAGAAGTGACGTGGGTACCTGCACCACCGGTACGCCGCGCATGAAAGTCGCCGCGACAAACCCTGCCAGATCTGTCACCACCCCGCCGCCTAACGCGATAACGGTCGTGCTGCGCGTGCATTCTTCAGTGAGCATCCAGTCGGTGACGCGCTCCCACGATGCGCGCGTTTTGTGCTGCTCACCAGCCGGGATGCTGGTCACGATCGTGCGGCTGTGTGGTGCGTAATGCCGCAGTGATCCGACAACCGCGGGTCCTACGATCGCGGCAACATGTTCATCCGTAATGACCGCAAATGTGCGCGCCGGTGCGACCTGACGAGCGATGCGCCCCACACTCTCAATAAGCCATGGCGCCACGTGAATAGTGCATCCGAGTAGTTGGATGACGTCGGTGGCGGGAAGATTGTCGGGGTTCGCGGCACGCTCTACCACGTGACCTCACCCGCTCCTGCGCGAGCGTTTGCAACGCGCGCCAACGTAAACAACAAATCGCTCAAACGGTTGAGATAAACGACAACCAGGTCCGGGACGGTCTGCGAGGAGCGCAGGCCCACGACACGGCGTTCAGCTCTCCGGCACACCGTGCGAGCCAGGTGCAGCGCTGCCGCCTTTGGCGTTCCGCCCGGAATGATAAACGCCTTGAGTGGTTCCAACTCCTTGTCGCAGACGTCAATGGCACGCTCCAACTGTGCGATGCGCTCATCGTCCAGCCGCGCCTTGCGCAGCTGTTCCTGCATCTTGTCATGATCAGGAGTCGCGAGGAGCGCGCCAATGCTGAACAGATCGCGCTGGACGGGAATCAGGACCTCGTCGATGCGCGGCATCACTTCGATGGCGCGCACCAGGCCGAGTACGGAGTTGAGTTCGTCCACCTCGCCGTAGGCGTCGACGCGTGCATCGTCTTTGGCCACGCGGCCACCGCCAAAGAGCCCCGTGTCGCCGCTGTCACCTGTCTTTGTGTAGATCTTGAAAGTCATTGGCCTCTGTGAGGAGAAAGCGTTTTCAACTCGAAGGTATCCTCGACGGTGGGCTGCCGTCAGTCTGATGCCGCTTCTCCGACTTCCGTGCGATCCTTGCGGTGGGCTGCCGTCAGTGTGACTACCGCTTCTCCGACGTCCGTGCGATCCCTAGCTTAGGCGGATGATTACTGACATCACGATTATCGGGGGCGGGCCGACCGGATTATTCGCCCGTTTTTACGCAGGAATGCGCGGCGTCAACGCGCAAATTGTGGATGCCCTCCCGCAACTCGGTGGTCAACTCACGGCCCTGTATCCCGAGAAATACATCTTCGACGTCGCCGGCTTCCCGAAGATTCTCGCGAAGGACCTGGTGCGGAATCTGATCGAGCAGTCGCGGCAATTCGGTGGAGGAGAGCACCTCAACCAGAAGGTGATCGGATTGGAGGAGGCGGATGGTCACATGGTGCTGGTGACCGACAAGCAGCGGCTGCAGACACGCGCGGTGCTGATTGCGGCAGGGATCGGAGCGTTCGCACCGCGGCGGCTGCCGCAGGCGTGCGCGGAGCCGTGGTACGGACGCGGTATTTTCGACGTCATGCTGGATCCGGAAGAACATCGCGGGAAACACGTGGTGATCATTGGGGGAGGGGACTCCGCTTTCGACTGGGGTCAACAATTGATCGGTCGCGCGGCCCGCGTGACGATTGCGCACCGTTCAGACAGATACCGGGCCCATGGAGCGACGGTGAAAGACGTGCAGCGAGCCGTGGCTGAGGGGGTGGCCGCGCTGCTTCCCTTCCACGAACTGCATGACGTGCTGGCCGAGGGGTCTGGTGACACGCTGACAGGGGTGGTTTTGCGCGAAACCAAGACGAAGGCTGAACACGCAATCAGGGCCGATGTGGTGCTGCCGATGCTGGGGTACAAGTCGGATCTTGGCGAATTGCACTCGTGGGGTCTCACGATTGTGAAAGACGAGATACAGGTGAATTCGCTGATGGAGACGGGTCGTCCGGGGGTGTACGCGGCCGGTGATGTCACTGATTATCCCGGCAAACTCAAGCTCATCGCGAGCGGTTTCAGTGAAGCGGCCGTGGCCGTGAATCAGGCGGTGCACTGGATCTATCCGGAGAAAAAAGTGACGCCGGGACACAGTTCGAACATGGCAATTTTTGGTCAGACGGACGACTAGCGAGGCGCCACGTGCAGAAAGCGCGGCCGTTAGGCGGGCGCTCGGATCTGTGAGGAGGATCACGTCGTAAGAAAGACCCAAAATCTGGCGTTGACCTGAGTGGGTGGAATGAGCGAAATTATTGTCATTCCTCACCTTACACGCATCGACCTCCTGCCGTTTTGAGCTATCTCCTGGTCGCAGACGACAACGAAAACATGAGGTCGATGCTCCGCGACCTCTTCGTAGCATCGGGCCACGAGGTCGCAACGGCGCCTGATGGGGCAGCGGCCCTCGAACTCATCGCGAAACGCGAGCCGGATCTGGTGGTGCTGGACAATTCGATGCCGGTGATGACGGGCATCGACGTGTGCCGACAGATTAAGGAAAACCCGTTCACGGCGCGTATACCGGTGCTCATGCTCACGGGGCAGAGCGCAGTCGAGAACAAAGTGGAAGGATTCAGTGCCGGCGCAGATGAATACATGGCAAAGCCGTTCGATCCGCGCGAGCTGCGCGCCCGCGTGGCAGCGCTGCTGAGACTGGTGCAGCGTGAATCGGATCGAAACCCGACGAGTGGTTTACCTGGTGGACGGGCGATTGACGCGGAAATCCAGCGACGCGCCTCGGAAGGGGAGCCGTTCGCGGTAGTGTATCTCGATCTCGACAATTTCAAACCGTTTGCGGACACCTTTGGTTTTGCTGTGGCCGATCAGGTCATTCGCGGGTTGGGCGACGCTATACGTGAGGCGTCCACGCACATCGCCGGGCCGGCGCATCGGGATTTTGTGGGACACATCGGAGGCGATGATTTTATTGTGGTTACGTGGATCGAACGTGCGGAGCAATTTGTGGCAGTGTGTGCTGAACGTTGCCGGGCCGTCGTGGCCGCCGCGGTCGGCGGTGATGCGGCAACACGGGGCGGGTTCGACGGGCTCGATCGCGACGGGCGACGACGTGAGTTTCCGCTCGCCAGCGTATCTGCCGCGGTCATGATGGTGACACCGGAGTCATGGGTTGATCTGGCACATCTCGGGCGCCGCGCCGCAGACGCCAAGCGTCGTGCCAAGCAGCAAGGACCGGGCGGTGTGCTGGTCGAGCGTGCCTGATTGCTCCCTTCGCAGTGCGCGGCTCGTTGCCGCCGTCCTCTTTGCCCTGATTCCGCAGGTTGCGGCGGCGCAAGGTGTCGCGTGCGACGGCCGTGTGCGTGAAGTGCGCGAGCTGAACTTCGAGGGCAACGAGACGTTTCGCGACGGTGATCTGGCCGATCGCATCGTGACCACACAGTCCACGTTGGCGCGCCGTCTCCTGCGGGTTATCGGACAGCGTTACTGTGCCGACAGTGTGGTTGTGAACGAGGACGTGGCACGGCTGTTGTTGTTTTATGACGCACGTGGCTTTACGGGTACGAAGGTGGAGTCCGATATGGCCGCCGATGGTGCCGAGGGGCTCATCGTCACGTTTCGTATTCGCGAGGGCGCTCCGGTGGTCATTGATTCACTGGCGATCAACGGTCTCGATATTCCGATACGGGAACGCATCGTGCGCAATCTGCCACTCCGGGAAGGGTCGCGATTGGATCGCGATTCCCTGCAGGCCATGCGCGATGGCATTGCCCGACGACTTCGGAACGAAGGGTATCCGACCGCCGAAGTATTCAGGAACGTCGACACGGATACATCAGGACACGCGGTGGTCTGGTTCGACGCGGTGCCGGGGCCGCGTATGCGCATCGACAGCGTACACGTGGTGGTTGAATCGCAGCGCGGGCGTGAGATAGGCATCCCCGCATCGGCGGCGCGCCAGGCGCTGGGCTTGCGCACGGGGCAATATTTCAGTGAGCAGACACTCGAATCTGTGAAGCGGGCGATGTACCTCTCCGAGGCGTATCGTCACGTCGATGTCGCGGTGGACAGCGCGACACTGAGCGACGGCGACTCGCTTGTGCAGATCAACATCCGCTTGGTGGAGGGCGATCTGCGTGCATCCCGGCTATCGATCGGCTGGGGAAACTTCGAATGTCTGCGGCTGCGTGGGAGTCTCACGACGTTGAACCTGGCTAGGGGACTGCGGCGGTTGGATGTGACGGGGCGGCTCTCCCGCATCGGCGCCGGCGTGCCGTTTAATGTTGCCGACGGGCTGTGTTACGGCGAGGTGAGGAAGGATCGGCGCTCGGATACACTCAACTACTACGTCAGCGCGTCGTATTCGCAGCCGGCCCTGTTCGGGCGTCGCACGCTCCCGTCCCTGACGGTGTTCAGCGAACGTCGCTTTGAGTATCCCACCTATGTGCGCGACGTGCCCTTCGGACTCGGTGCTTCGCTGCAGCGGCCCAGTGCGCGCTATCCGATGACGTTCAGCTATCAGATCGAGTACGGAGCCACGACGGCGCAGCCGGCATACTTCTGCGCCGTCTTCAACGCATGTGATGCGGAAACGGCGCGTACGCTGCAGCAAAAGCGCCGGACAGGGATTGCTGGTTGGGCCGTGGCAAACAACCGGCAGGATAACCTGTTGAATCCGACCAGAGGTCACTCGATCCGCGCTGACGTGCGACACGCGTCGGGCATCGTCGGTTCTGACTCGTTGCTGCGGTTTACCAAAGGCACGCTCGACGGAACGGTGATTTACAGTTTGAGCTCATCGGCGGTGCTTGTTGCCAGACTGCGGGCGGGTACGGTATTGGGATCGCGGTTCAGCTTTACCGAACGCGCGGAATTTGTGCCACCGCAGGAACGTCTCTATGCCGGCGGTCCCAACTCGGTGCGCGGGTTCGGACAGAACGAGCTCGGGCCGATCGTGTACGTGGTCGCGCGCTACGACACGGTCGTGACAGGAGGAGTGACCACGTTCGAAGTGGCGCCCAATCAGCCGTTGCTCCCGCTGCAGCCGACGGGCGGTGATAATTTGATCGTGGCAAATGCGGAACTACGCATCACCAGTCCCATTTATCCAGAGCTGTTGCAATACGCACTTTTTGCCGACGCGGGAGAAGTGTGGAATAGAAACTCGGCGAGCGTGAATGCCGGGCTCAAACGATTGAAAGTCACGCCTGGCGCTGGCGTGCGGGTGTTCACTCCGATTGGGCCGCTGCGAGTGGATTTAGCTATGGGTCCGGCCGACCTGCCTGCGGGGCCCGTCTATTTCCGACCTAACCGTCTGTCGGACAGTAACCTGCCGCCGGTGTACTGCCTCAGTCCGGGAAACACCCTTCCCGTGGACCTGAGCGGCACCGGCAACCCGGTGCAGACAGCCGGTCGGTGTCCGGGTACGTTTCAACCGGTGCGCGGGCGCTCGCTGGTGCAGCGTCTGCGATTCCAGTTCTCGATTGGGCAGGCGTTCTAGCAATGACGCGCCGACGCCTGGTCGCGTATGTGAGTGCCGGTATCCTCGTGGGGGCCACGGTGATCGCAGTAGGCACGGCCATTGTCACGACCCGCACCACATGGGGACGAGATCAGGTTCGGACCTACGTCGAAAATCTCCTCAACGCGAAGATTCAGGGCAAAGTCTACATTGGCCGCGTGTCGGGGTCGCTGCTTACTGATCTGGTTGTCGATTCGTTCACGCTGCACGATTTGCAGGACTCGTTGTTTATTGCGACGGGTCGCGTGAGCGTACGTTTCGACCCGCGGGATCTGATTGATCGTCGCATTCTGGTGAGCCAGGTGATCATCGAACATCCGTACGTGCGGATCGCCGAAGATTCAATGGGGGTCTGGAATTATCGGAAGATTTTCCCGGAGGGTCCGCCGCTCCCCAAACGCACCACGCGCGGGTACGGGGACTACATCGTGGTGCGCGACGCCGAGATCCGGGACCTTTCGTTTGACCTCGTGCAGCGGTGGCGTCCGCCGGACTCGCTACGCGGCGTGCGCCGCGACAGTGCGGTCCGGTATGCCATGAATCGACCTGACAAGATCGTACGCCCGTCGGGATCGCATTATGTCCAGACTCGAACGTGGCGCAACGGCTTTCTGCGTATTCCGCTTGCGCGGATCAACGATCCTGACAGCAGCGATCAGTACTTTGTCGTCGACAGGATAGACGCGGACGAATTCGACCCGCCGTTCCAGTTTCGCAACGGACGCGCAACGGTTCGTTTGCTCGGTGATACCACGTGGCTCGATGTGAAACATGTTGAACTGCCGGGCTCCGTAGCGCGCGGCAGTGGTAAGGTGGTGCGTGGGAACGGCCTCCCGACGAGATACGATCTCACAATTCGCAGCGATTCGATGGCGATGGCGGATATCGCCTGGGTGTATCCCACGCTGCCGACGAGCGGTGGCGGAAGCATGACGCTCGAAATCAGGAGTCAGCGAGACCCGAGCGTGATTGATTACGTGATCAGTGACATGGATGTGCGCTCCATGCGCTCGAGGCTTCGCGGCACAATGACCTTCGCCGTCGGAGGCGAAGTCCTCGGTGTGAATGACGTCGACATGACCATGGCCCCTCTGGACTGGGTCTTGATTGAACAGCTGACCGGGCCATTGCCGTATCCATGGCGGGGAACACTCGACGGTACGGTCAAGGCGAGCGGCGGTCCCGTAAACCGTTTCCGTCTGGATGATGCCGCCTTTGTTTTTCGCGATGCCAATGTACCGGGAAAAGGAGCGACTGCGCGCGTCCGAGGGGAGCTCGACATTCTCTTTCCCGCCACGACGGTCTTTCGGGGATTCGATGTAGAACTGGCCAGGCTGGATCTGGAGTCGATTCAATATCTGAATCCTGCGTTCGCGCGACTCGATGGGTACATCACCGGTCGCACACGGCTCGATTCGACGTGGCTTGACGTCCGCTTTCGCAACGCGGATTTGACACACCACTTCGAAGACGCAGAGCCGAGTCGTCTCACGGGGAACGGACGGGTTACGATCGGTGAGACGACGTTGACCTACGACGCGGCCCTGGATGTCGATCCGATCAACCTCACATCCATCGCGCGCGCCTGGCCCGAACTTGAGCTCGTGCAGCGCGGTGCATTCAGCGGTCCTGTTCGCCTGCAGGGCACACTCGCGGATCTGGAGTTGTCGGCGGTCCTGCAGGGGGGCGCCGGCCGGTTTGCGTATGATGGACGGGTGGACCTCGACAGTGTTGGTGGCTACGGGTATCGCGGCACGCTCCAGTTCCGCAATGCGAACCTTCGCGCACTGTACGACACGGCGTCGATGCCCGTGAGTGCATTGAATGGAGATGCAGTGCTCGCGCTGACCGGAGATTCGGTAGCGAACTACATCGGTGACGTCGACGTGCGGCTTACCCGGTCGACTGTGGACTCGGCACTCATCTATTCGGGTGCGGTGGCGAGGCTGCGCTTCGACGATGGTATTCTGCGTGTGGATTCGTTGTATGGAGAGTCGCCGATCGGTATTGTGCGGGCCGTGGGAGGCATCGGGATTCGCAGTGATCGTTCGGATTCGTTGCATGTGGATTTTGTTGCTGATTCCATCGGCGGTGCGAGAGTGTGGCTCCCCGCAGCTGCGCCGGACTCTACCGGAGCCGTCGCGGACTCGTTGACCGGGCGCATCGAGGCCAGTGTCGGGCTCGTTGGATCGACAATGTCCCTCCGGGCAACGGGACTCATCGAGGGTCGAGGGATTGACGCGCTCGGAATCAGGGCGCGCGAAGCGATCGCCAGGATTGATCTGTCCGAGGCGGCCACAGATTCCGTGCACGGTACGGTGCGATTGACAGCCGACTCAATGTTTTTCGGCGCCATTAAATCGCAGATGCTGAATGTTGAAGCAACCGTGCGCTCAAGCGAAGAGGCGGAGTTGCGCGGTCGAATCGCGTTGAGCAATGGTCCCGAGTTCGAATCGGTGATTGATCTGCGGTCCCGGAATGACACGATCACGAGCCTGATCTCGACCCTTCAGGTGTCGTTCACCGACCATGATTGGACGCTGAGAAACCCCACCCGCATTGTGGTCGCGCCCGATGCGTGGTCGGTGGATTCGCTCAGGCTGCACAGTTCACGCGGCGGCAGTCTGGCACTTGATGCCTCCGTTCAGGGCGACGCACCGTCTCGCCTTACGTTCAGCGGTGACTCGGTCGCGCTGCAGGACCTCAGCGTGTTGGCACAGTCGCCCTTTGAACTCGGCGGCGCTCTGAGTTTTCAGGTAATCGCCAGCGGAGATCGCGATGCACCCGAGGTCGCGTTGACTGGTCGCATCGAGGGGACAAGCGTCGCAGATGTCTCGCTCCAGAGAACAACGATCGAGGGCCGAGGTCGAAATCAGCGTTTTGATGGGCAGCTGAGCATTGTGCGCAACGACACCACTGTGCTCAGCCTGATCGCGAATGTGCCGATCGACCTCGCCCTCGCGGCCCGTGACACGCGCCTGCTTGATGATTCACTTCGCGTGGCGCTGGTTTCGCGCGACGTTGACCTCGCGCTCGTAGAAACCGTTACGCCGACCGTGAAGGACGCGGGAGGGCGGTTCAACGCCAACATCTCACTGGCGGGTCCGCGCGACGACGCCGTGCTGTCGGGGTTCATGCGCGTTGAGCGGGGACGCGCGGCGTTGCCGGACCTGGGCATTGATCTGACGGCGTTTGAGGCACTCATTGAGGCGAGTAAGGACACCGTGTATGTGCGCCGCTTCAAGACGGTCAGCGGCGAGACCAACCGCGATTCTCTGTGGTTGTCCGGATGGATCGCGAGTCAGGATTGGGCATCCGGTTTCGCGCCATCGGGACGCGATACCGAGGTTGGCTTCGATCTTCGCTTGGGCACCAACAACTTTCGGGCGATCAATTCGCGGCGCACCGGACGCATAGATGTCAGCAGCAGCGTTCGCCTCACGGGGAGCACGAGTGGATCCGAACTGAGCGGCGATGTCACTGTAAACAGCGCCTCCGTTGTTATTCCCGAGCTGAATTCGAAGCGCGTCGTCTCACTGGCCGACGATCAGCTCTTCAATCTGGTCGACACGACGCTTGTCTCGAATCGACGCATTCTGCCACGGACACCGTCGGCGCTCGCCAGAAACCTCAACGTGCGCAACCTGCGGGTGAACATGGGGCCGGACGTGTGGCTTCAGTCTGTGGAGACGAACATTAAGCTTGGCGGGTCGGTCAACGTCATCAACGGTCGCGGACTTGCCGCCGGCGGCGTTCCGCAGCTCGCGCTCGAAGGGGCGCTTCGCACCGAGCAAGGGACGTTCAATTTCCGGCTCGCTGATATCTTCATTGAGCGGATTTTCCGCATTGAAGAAGGGCAGGTCCAATTCCTCGGCGACGCTGACTTCAATCCTGATCTCGACATCCGAGCGCTCTACACGGTGCGTCAGTCCTCCTCCCTCTACGGGAGCCGCAACGACATACGCATCCGCGCCCGCCTGCTGGGTACGCTGGTGCAGCCGAGGCTGGTACTCGAGAGTGCAGATTCGCTGCAGCTCTCGGAATCGGATTTGATCAGCTACCTGTTCTTTGGTCGGCCCAGCGCCGAGATTCGTGGTTTGCAGGGATATGCTCCGGATCTCTTCCTGTCGACGGCGGCGAGTTTCCTTTCGGCTCGCCTGTCGGGCAAATTCTTCGATGTGATAGAACTGCAGGCGTCAGCGATCAGATCACAAAGCGGCACCAGCTCGGCCAGCGCCTTTGAGCGGTTGTTCGTCGGGTCCCAGCTGGGGGTAGGTAAACAGCTGGGTGAGGATACGTTTATCAGTTTGACGGCAGGCCTGTGTCCCATCGGACGGCTGTTCAATCAAACCGCACCTGCGAGTCAGATTACCGAACTGTTCGGATTGGCGCTTGAGCAAAGGCTGGGAGCCGGTTACGGCCTGAGCCTGAGTAGCGAACCGCCGCAGGACGCATTGCTCTGCGGGCGTTCCGGTCTCGCCAGTATAGGATTCCTCCCGACTGAACGGCAATGGGGTTTCGATCTCTTCAAGGCATGGCGATGGTAGCGCGATCACACGCCGGTGAGTGGTTCCTGTGAGCCACGCTGACGTTCCGCGCAACGACGGCGCCGAGCCTGCGAGCCTGCTGGACCTCACCCAGGTGCGCGATGTGGTGGTGCGTGCCGAACAGCGTGCCCGGGATCTGCAGGTACTGCAGACTCTGGGTATTGCATTAAGCCGTTCACTGGATGAGGGAATTCTGATCGCCGAACTTGTGCGTGGACTGCAGCGGGCGACGGGCGAGGCGGACGCGCTGGTTGCATTGGTTGATCCGGAAACCGGCGAGCTGCGACTGCGCAGTGGTGGAGTTGCGCCCTACGCTGAATCATTCGATGAAACCATTCTGTCCTCTGACGGGGTGCGATCTGCACTACTCGATGGCAAGGCCCGCACCGTCGTGGTCGGCGGCCACACAGTCGTGGTCGCGCCAATGAAACACGCCAGCCGTCTTGTTGGCGCAGTGATTGTGCGAGAGTCGGGCGCGACGCCGAACGCGGAGCGAGAGGAGCTCATTCAGTCGATTGCGATCCAGGCCGGTGCGGCGCTGCGGAACGCACAGCTTTATACAGAGAGCGAGCGGGAGAGGAGGCAAAGTGATGCCATGGCCGATGTGGCGCGCGCCGTCGGCGAGTCGCTGCGGACGGGTGAGGTGATGCGTCGCATCCTTCGACACGCCATGGCGTTGCTCCGCGCAGAGGGTGCCTTCATCTCCCTGCGCGAGGGCGACTATCTGGCAGTCCAGGCGGCCCTCGGTTCCGCCTCTGTCCTGGCTGGAGTGATGGTGCCCGTTGACGCCAGTGTAGGGGGTGCTTCGTGCCTCGCGGGAGATGTCGTGATCAGCAACAACGCGGAGTCTGATCACCGCATGCACACCCGGTTGACGAGTCCGGTGCGCATTGAACGTATCATGGCGGCGCCGCTTCTGAGTGCGGGCGGCGCGATCGGGACGATTGAATGCATTAACCGGAGCGAACTTTTTAATCCAGGTGATGCTCGTGTGTTGCGTCGCCTGGCGGACCAGGTCAGCGTGGCGGTGTTGAATGCGCGGCTCTTCGAGGATGTGCAGGCAGCGACGCGCGAGTGGTCACAGACGTTCGATTCGATCGGAGTCGGCATGGCCGTCGTGAACGAGGACGGCTGCATTGTCCGGTGCAACACGCGGGCACGTCAACTATCCGATGCGGTGCTGCCGCTTGCCCTTGTGGGACAGCCGATCTACGATGCGGTGTTGGGCGTGCGTCCCCCGATTGATCAGGATCCCGTACATATGGCGCTGCACGAAGGCGTGGAATCCCACTGTGTGTTGGAAGGAATTCGGGACGGGCAGCCCTTCCAGCTCAACGTGCGTGCGGCTCCGCATCCGATAGGAGCTGTTGTGACATTCTCACGGGTGGACGTGCATGCTGTCTGACGCGATGCAGATATGCAAAGCCAGGTTGACGATCGGTGGCTGATGTCCTCGTCGTCGACGACGAAGAGGTGCTCGCAAGCGCCTACTCGAGATTTCTGGTCAAGGCCGGGCATTCCGTACGCTGCGCACCGACCGGGGAGTCGGCGCTGGAGTCATATCGAGCCTCTCGGCCCGACCTGATACTTCTCGACGTGCGCTTGCCGGACATGACAGGTTTTGACGTGTACGCCGCGCTGCGTCACGACAAGCCCGTCGTAATCATGATTTCCGGACATGCCGATGTGCCGCTCGCCGTACGCGCTCTGCAGGAAGGCGTCGAAAATTTCCTGACGAAGCCGACAGATTTTGCTCATCTGCGGGTCGCCGTGGATCGGGCCCTTGAGAAGGTTCAGCTGCGGCATTTCGCACAATACGTGACGGCAAACAGGACGCGTACGGGCCGCGCGGCACTTGGATCATCGCCGTCAATGGCGGCGATCATGGAGCACGTGTCCATGCTCGCATCGACGGATAAGACCACGGTACTGATTCTTGGCGAGGGCGGCACCGGCAAGGGCCGAATCGCCGAGATGATTCATGCAGAAGGGTCGCGTGCGTCGGGACCTTTCGTTCCGGTTCACTGCCGGGCGAGCGACGCCGACGCCCTTGAGAAGGAGCTGTTCGGCGACGACTCGGAAGGGGACAGCAGCGGAAAGCCCGGGTTGGTTGAACTGGCCGTGGGTGGAACACTGTTTTTGGACGAGGTAGCAGACCTTCCGATCTCGGTGCAAGCGCGCGTCCTGCGGATGCTCGAGCACGGCGCGTATCGACGGGTTGGCGGGCGATCGGAACTACGGAGCGATGTGCGTATCGTCGCAGCCAGCGCCAGAGACCTGATTCGTGAGGTCGACGCCTCCAGATTGCGCGAGGACTTATATTACAGGTTGAGCGTGATGCCATTACGGCTTCCGCCCCTGCGGGAACGCTCCGCCGAGGACGTGGTCGAACTGGTGTCGCGGCTGATGGAGGAATTGGAGCCGCAGCTCAACGGCGCGCCCAGGCAGCTCAGCGAGGCGGCACTCGGTCGTCTATTGCGGCACCACTGGCCCGGAAACATCCGCGAATTGCGTAACGTGCTCGAGCGCGCAATGATCCTGTCGAGCGGTCGGGAGGAGGTGGACGAATCGGCGCTGCCGCTTGATATGGGTGACGCCGGCGGACGGCTCGGTGGGTTTGGAGGAGGTGGGGGAGGGGGCCGCGAAACATTTCAGCCCGAGTCCCTCGATGCAGTTGAGCGGGCACATATTGAGCGCACATTGCGCGCTTTTGATGGAAACAGGACACATGCGTCGCGCGCTTTAGGCGTCTCCCGCGCGACCCTGATCAAGAAGATTCAGGAGTACGGTTTGTCTGCTGTTGCGAGGCGCTGACGACAGGAGGAACACATGAAGGAACTTCAGGAAAACGATGCCATGAAATGCCGCGCCTGCGGCAACGAGGAACGTGCGTCGGAAGGGTATCCGTGCGATACCTGCGGTACATTTATCTGCGTAATGTGCAATTTGAAAGGTGTCACACGGTGTACCGTCTGTAACGCCGCCAATCCGCGGGCCATTCACGGCTGATGCCGGATTTTCGCCCGCTGGACCTGGTAGTTGGGCATGCGAGTGACGCCGACGGCGCCACCGGGTGCACCGTGGTCCGGCCGGCGACCGGGAGCATGAGATGCGGGGTGGCCGTGGTGGGCCGGGCGACCGGCACGCGCGAGCTCGGCGTTGCCTCGCCGCGCCATCTGGTGGATCGAGGGGTAGACGCGGTGCTCCTTACGGGAGGCTCCGCGTACGGACTGGATTCAGCTGCAGGGGTGATGCGTTGGATGGAGGAGCGTGGGCGAGGGTACCCTGTTGGTGGTGGTGTCGTACCGTTAGTGCCGGCCGCGGTGATCTTTGATCTGTCACCGCTCGGCAGGTTCAGCGCCCGTCCCACGCGCGAGATGGCGTATCATGCGTGTGACAGTGCAACCGCTGAACCGGCCGAAGGATCGGTGGGAGCAGGAACCGGCGCCACGGTTGGTAAAGCTGCCGGCGCCGCCCGAGCCATGAAGGGTGGAGTGGGTACGTGGGTCGTTCAGGCCGGTGCGCTCACCGTGGGGGCCGTGGTCGTCGTCAACGCCTTCGGTGATATCCGCGACGGAAGCGGGCAGATTATCGCAGGCGCACGGGGCGAGGGTGGCGCCTTTCTGGATGCCACCAAAGTCTTGACCACCGGTGGCCCACGCCGCGAAGACAGCCCCATGCAGAACACGACCATCTCGGTGATCGCGACCAATGCTCGCTGCAGTCGTGTTCAGTTGCAGCAGCTTGCAGCAGCGACGTCCGCCGCGTATTACCGTCGCATCACACCCGCGGGCACCAGCTACGATGGCGACACCATCTTTGCCCTCGGCCCCGAAACCGGTCCCGAAGTCTCCTTTTTAACGGTCGAGGCACTCGCCGTACAGGCGATGGAAATCGCGATCGAACGGGCTGTGCGATTTGCCGTGGGTCGCGACAGCGTGCCAGGGCTCGCCGACCGGCCTCGTTAGGTCCCTGGCCCGGTCGACGGAGTCCGCCGCTGGTCCGCGCGATCCGTGGTTTCTGGTGTCTGCTCGCACCCAGCGCCTCTCGTCCACCGTCGGGCGAAGCGCAGGCTCATGACCATGAAACCGACGGCGCGGCTCTCCCTCGCCACACCAGACAAGCGGTTGTCCCGGTTCGGAGAACGCCTACGAAACGATTCCCGTCGCCGCCGGCAGTGGAAGGTTGGACCGGACGTGCAGTGGCACCTCGCCGCGCACTTCCATGTCCACGGATATGCGCATCCTGTAAATGCCGGGCACGTCGAGCGGTAAGTCGACCGACGCGATGATTGGGATGTCCACCTCGCCGCTGGGTCCCGAATTCGGGGTGATGTCGAGCTGCCCGTCCGAGGACCAGAGCTCGTTCCCGCCGGGATTGATCCAATTCAGCGTGACTCGATGGCTCGCTCCCGCCTGCGCAGGAACTCCCTTGAGGCGAACGACGAGATGCGCTCGTGGATGGAGTGCCGGCAGACTGGCAACTTGCACCGCGTCGAATACGCCAAGGATATTGAGCTTGCCTTCCTGAGACAGGTTGGCAGCGTCTGCGAAGAGAGCGAAGGAAACTTGCATGGCCGAAACCTAGCGCGAAGCGTGGTACCGCGAATCACCTCTTCGCTGGCTCGCCGAGGCTGCTAGCTTTCGCGCCATGACGCAGCAGACTCAATCAGTACCACCGCCGTACCTCCCGGGCGCGACGGCCGAGTATCCCATACCCACCACGCAAGTAGAGAAGCGCTGGCATACGGATGCTCTGCTGCTGCTCGTGGCCGTGTTCTGGGGGATGAACTTCAGCATCCTCAAGTACGCCACGCGATTCTTTCAACCGTTGGCCATTAACGCGGTCCGCATTCCCGTCGCGGCGGTTTTGCAGCTGGTCGTTGCGCGCGCCTTCCGCGCAGTACATCCGAGCCGCGCAGACATGATCTCGCTGATCAAACTCGGCATGCTTGGCAACGGGGTCTACCAGGTGCTGTTTATCATCGGTTTGTCGCGCTCGCAGGTCGGAACAGCGGCGCTGTTGATTGCATCGTCACCGGCGTTCATCGGCATAGTTGGACGTTTGAGAGGTAGTGAGTTTCTCACACAGCGGCAGTGGGGTGGCATTGCTTTGCAGCTCGCCGGATGTGCAGCGGTAAGCGTTGGAGCAATGAGAGGCGGTAGCGGTGAAGATTCGCTCATCGGCGTCTTGCTGATACTCGGGGCCTGTCTCGCCTGGGCCTTTTACGCCACCGGGCTCAAGGGTCTGTCGCATCGGGTGGCGCCGTGGTACCTGGGCGGCTACACCATGCTGGGTGGGGCAATCGTAGCACTGGTCTTCGGGGTGCCGGCATTGCTGCTCACACCTTCGTGGGATCTGCCGATCTCGTTCTGGCTCGCGTTGTCCTACTCCAGCTTTATTGCAATGGTGCTCGCTTACCTGCTGTATTACCGCGGGCTGCGGGTACTGGGACCAACGCGAACGGCCATGTATTCGAATCTGCAACCGATTATCGCGATGGCGGTGGCGTGGGCCGTCCTGCATGAGCAACCCACGCTGCCGCAGGTCACCGGCGGCGTGCTGATCGTGGCCGGCCTGTTGCTGACTCGTCTGGAAGACGGGACTGAGGAGAACTGATGCGAACGGACAGTGACCTGCGAGGCATTTGACTAAACCATGAAACTTGTTCTCTTCGACATCGATGGAACGATACTGGCAACCAGTGGTGCAGGGCGCCGTGCCATGGAGTCGTCGCTTGTTGCACATTTCGGCACGCCGGGGCCGGTCGGGTATCGCTACGATGGCAAGACGGATGCGCAGATCGTGCGCGAGTCCATGCGTAACGCGGGTCACGACGATACAACGATCGATGCGAGAATGCCCGATGTGTTGGCGGGTTATCTGGAGCGTCTCGATGATGAATTGACGCGGCTGCCGGACGCCACGCAGGTGTATGCTGGTGTGCTGCCCCTGCTTGATGCACTGGACGCACGAGTTGATTGTATTGTAGGGTTGCTGACCGGAAATCTGGAGGGCGGAGCCAGGCGGAAACTGGCCGCGGCCTCACTCGTCTTTGAACGTTTTCGGGTTGGCGCGTTCGGGTCAGACCATGAACATCGCCATGCGTTGCCCGCGATTGCCGTTGAACGTACCCGCGACCGGCTCGGCGTGGGTGTGCCCGGAGAGCGTGTGATCATCATCGGGGACACCCCTGCCGATATCGAATGTGGTCGCGGCATCGGAGCTCGGGCGATCGCTGTCGCCACCGGGCACTACTCCGTGGACCAACTGAATGAACACACACCGCATTTTGCTGTCCCCGATCTGCGGGATACCGCACGCCTGATCGAAGTGATCGTCAATGCGTGAGATCGAGGTCAAAGGTGTCGTCGTCGATAGAGACCGCGCAAAACGGCTCTTGTTGAACAGCGGAGCCACGCTCCTGTTCGTCGGTCGCACAGCCGATCGGAGATACGACACACCATCCCGTGCACTGCGGCTTCGCGACGAAGTGCTGAGGGTCCGCGTCGCGCACGGTGTTGATTCGCATCACGTTCAGTTGGAACACAAGGGGCCGGCCTCGTTCGCGACAGGATACAAGATTCGTGAGGAGATCGGCGTGGTCGTGGACGATGAGGCGACGCTGCACACAATGTTGAGCAAACTCGGGTACGTCGTCACACGTGAGATCGAACGCGAAATTGAGGTGTTTGCTTTTCGCGGCGCTACGGTGCGTTTCGAGACGTATCCACGCATGGACACGCTGATCGAAGTTGAAGGTGAACCAGCCGAAATTGAACGGGCGATCGAGGTGTTGGGACTTTCGCGGGAGTCATTTACGACGGAACGCCTGATTGACTTCGCGGCACGCTTCGAAGCGCGAACCGGGACTCGTGCGGCCCTCAGCGCGCGAGAACTCGCGGGCGATTTTCTGTTCAGCGACGCCGATGGTTAAGGAGCGGATTCCGGCGATCGATGTCGAGGCGCGAGGGCGCTGGGACGGTCGCGACGTCGTTCGCTTAGCTGCGCTGCACTGCGCGGAGATCGAACTCGTTCTGACCGGCGGAGGAGAGGACCTGCACATCCGATGTGAGACGCTGGATGATGCCACGTGGGCCCGTGGGGTTCTAGTCCTGTACGCCGCGCCCGACGCCCTGCGCATCACTGCGGCGGAGTCGCGTCACAACGATCTCGCCGCAGTATGGGCGCGACTGATTTCACAGGCGGGGGAAGTCCCCGAGGTGGCGCGCGGCCTCCGAAATCTCGGTCGACCGCGAAGCGGAGTGCCGGCGCATCACGAACTGTTTCTTGCGCCCCTGCTTGCGGCACGTCGCCGTCTCATACCGTCAGATACGGTAGAGCGCCGAGCCGTCGCGTTCGACGCGGGCGCAGTCACTGTGCGCATCAAGGCCGTCCTTCTCGAGATCGCGCTGGACCATTATCCCACTGACGCTGCGAGACGTCGTGGTCACGAAGCCAGGCTCGATGAAGCGACTGAGAACTTGCTCCGAGTGCTCGCCGAGCTGAACGCCCAGACGGCCGTGGTGCGGGAATGCGCCGACGGCAGGCGACTCGCCGAGTGGCGCGAGTGGCTGCGCGTGCTCCGGTGTGTTTTTGTGGAATCGGAGCGGTCGTGGCAGGCAGTCGCCCGGGTCGCACCCGGTGGCGCGAAGGGGCTCTGAGCCCCGAGGCTGGCGCCCGACGGCGTAGATCCGATAGATTCGTTCGGGAATAGAATCGTACAAGGCTGAGCCTCCCAAGCCGGCCCTCGCCCCCCCACTCTGTCGACACGATTGCGGATGCCGAAGTCGTTACCCCACTGCCGCACGGCAATCAGTCTGCTGTTCGCGACGGCGCTGTTTTTTGGGAAGGACGCAGGAGCACAGGAACGCCCCGGAAAGCGCCTGGCGACAATCGTGAGCGTGGCTGTGGTGGAGTACTCCAAGGCTGTCGGACCGTCGGGAGAGCTGCTCTCCGCGATTGAGCTGGAAGAAGCGCAGACGTTTCTGCGTGATGCACGTGACGTCGCCGCGCGACTCAGCGGCGAACGTGCGGAGCGGACAAGGCAGTTGCTTGATTCGCTGGTGCTCGTGACTGAAGCGAAGGCACTTCCGGCTCGTGTGATGGAGGTGCATGCGCGCTTTGTGGCATCGCTCGGCGCTGACGCCGCGTTGGACATGCCGACGAAGATTATCGATTTAGTTGAAGGACGCACGTTGTATGCGGCCCACTGTGCTTCGTGTCACGGGGTGAGCGGCAAGGGCGACGGAGAGCAGGGCCGCGGGTTGGATCCGCTGCCACCACCCATTGGTGATGCCGGCCATATGCACGATGTGTCTCCGGCGTTGGCGTTCAACATCCTCAGCGTTGGGATTGCGGGGACATCCATGGCGGGCTGGAGCCAGACACTCACCGTTGACCAACGCTGGAATATCATTGCGTACCTCAATGAACTCCGGGCACCGCGGATCGCCGCGCCCGGCCAGGGCTTGTTTCTGCAGCGGTGCGCCGGTTGCCATGGCGCCACAGGCGCATCTGACGGCGCGTTTGCTGCGACGTTGAATAAGCTGCCGGTGGAGCTGTCCTCATTTGGTTGGCAGGCGGACCGCAGTGATGCACAGATTGTACGGGCGATTCGGGACGGGATCGACGGCACTGCGATGCCCGCATCGCGTGAGCTGACTGGTGCGGAGATCACGCAGATTGTTGCCCACGTACGCACGCTGGCGTTGCGGGACGTGCCGGCTGTTGTGGCCAGCGGCGCCCAGGACCGCAACGCGGTGCGATTGGCTGTCATGGGACTGCTGGACGACGCGTTGGCGCGGGGCCGAGCCGGTCAGAAGGTAGAGGCGGGTGACCTCGCGTTTGACGCGTACATCGCCTTTGAGCCGATCGAAAGTTCGGCGAGGGCGAGGAGCCCGGGAGCGGTGGCCGCGATGGAGCGCCACTTTGTTGATTTTAAGGCAGGGGTGCGCGCCAGCGATTGGCGATCGGCGGAGAACGCGCGTAATGCGATTGAGGCGGGTTTCCCGGCAATTGTGGCGCTCACGGAGCCCGTCTCCGGATTCTGGGGCAATTTTCTTCAATCGCTGCTGATCATTCTGCGCGAGGGGCTCGAAGCCATTCTGGTGATCGGTGCGGTGGTTGCGTTTCTGATCAAGACGGGCCATCGCAAACGGCTGCGGGACATCTGGATCGGCGTTGGTGCGGCGCTTGTGGCCAGTGGCGTCACCGCTGTTGTGCTGTCCACCACGCTGCGGGCACTCCCGGCGTCTCGAGAGATCATCGAAGGGGTCACGATGCTCGTGGCGGTTGCAGTGCTATTTTCGGTGAGCTACTGGCTCATTTCGAAAGTTGAGGCAGCGCGGTGGCAGCAGTTCATTCGGGAGCGGGTTAACGAAGCGCTGCAGCATGGTGGTGGCCGCGCGCTCGTGGTGGTCGCTTTCCTCGCGGTGTATCGGGAGGGCGCGGAGACCGCACTGTTTTATCAGGCGTTGCTGCGCGAGGGGGCCGGGTTGCCCATCGCACTCGGCGTTGTCGTGGGTTTTGCCGCTCTCGCGGTCATTTTCACCTTGTTCTACCGGTACGGCGTGCGCATTCCACTGCGTCCGTTCTTTGCTGTGACCAGCGGGTTGTTGTACTACATGGCGTTTGTGTTCATGGGCAAGGGAATCCGGGAGCTTCAGGAAGGGAACCTGATCTCGGTGACCGCGCTCCCCGGGTGGCCGGCGATTGATGCGTTAGGTATTTTCCCGAGTGTTGAGACGTTGTTGGCGCAGCTGTTGCTTGTTGTGCTGCTCGCCGTTGCCCTGCTCAAGACCTTCTGGCCCAAGCGCTCGGTGCGTTTACCCACGGTTGAAGCCACGGTATCGGCGCCGGTGAATCCGCCCCTGAATGCTCGTGTCGAGGCACTCGAATCGAAAGTGCACGAACTGGAATCCGTCATCGACGAAGAGGCGGCGCGCACACCGTTCAGCGCACCGTAGGTTCAGTAAAGCATGGCCTCCAGCTGCGGCAAGGGGGTGTGCGCGATAGTTGTGCTTTGACGGTCGGGACCACGTTCTTCCACCGAGCTATGGGCACCGCACGAGTGACTCGGAGCCACTTGGATTCGCCCGGCAGCTGGGCAGCGCGCAAGGAGTGTTCAGGGGCTGCCGATCATCGCCTACGCGGGCGCTGAACTCCGCTGTGAATCAGTGGCCATGATACCTGTCCGGCCTTCTCCGACCGTGTTGCGCCGCCACATGATGATCACGCCGATGACGGCAATGCCCATGGCGATCATCTGGGCTGCGGTAAACGGCCCGAAGTAACGGTCATCCTTGGCGCGGAAGATCTCGATGATAAAACGTTCCACGCCGGCAAGCACACAGTACACACCGAACAGCCATCCTTCTGCGTGTTTGTGATTGCGAAGCCGCCACAAAATCAGGAACATCACAAAACCAAGCACGGTTTCGTAGAGCTGCGTGGGATGGACACTGAGTACGGTGTCGATGGTGGCGCCGTCTGGCAGGGGAGTACCAAACAGCTGATTCATGACTCCCGCGCGACTGGGCGGTGCTCCCTCGGGAAACGCCACGGCCATAAAACCCGTGTACGGACGCCCGTAATCATCGCCGACTGCCCAGCA
>JBGTBX010000028.1:0-5433 GCA_041749115.1 Gemmatimonadaceae bacterium | reverse complement strand
GGCGTCGGCATCAGCCGCGCGTGCTTCAGTGACCGAAACGGGGCGCCATTCACGCTCGCCGCTAGTTGATGCTCACCAGCTCAATATCAAACACGAGGTTCGAGTTCGGAGGAATGGAGCTTCCCTGTCCGGCCGGACCGTACGCGAGGCGTGACGGGATCACAAGGCGTCGTTTCCCGCCAATTTTCATCCCCTGCAACCCGACCTTCCACCCTTCGATCAGCTGACCAAGCAGGAAGAGCTGGGGCGATGCCGCGCCGATATTGCCATCGAAACGCCGACCATTGGCGAAATATCCGATGTAGTACACGCGAATGGTTGGTGTCCCCGTCAGCGTGGCTCCCGCGCCAACGACGGTGTCCTGAAAATACACGCCCGAGGGCAACAGCGTCATCGCCGACAGATTAATACCGAGGCTCGAGGCCCACGTCTGATCGACCAACGCCGTCTCAGCCTGCGGCAACGGCTCCGTGGAATCGTTCGGTAAACACGCCGCGAACGCCAGACTGCACACGAGAACGAATGAACGCATCATCAAATGAAAGGTTGTGAAGGAAACAGAAAACTACTGGGACAACAGGTCATCGGTGATGTCATCCAGTGACCGGCACCCCGCCAACGCCATCGCCGCATCGAATTCACATCGGAGCAGATCAAGGATCTGCGTAACACCCTCTGCCCCACCCACCGCGAGCCCCCATAGCGGGGGACGTCCCACCAGCACCGCCCGCGCGCCTAACGCCAGCGCCTTGAGCACGTCCGTGCCACGCCGGATGCCTCCATCCACGAGCACCTCGACCTGCCCCGCAACGGAACCTACGACTTCGCGCAACACACGCGCCGTCGCGACCGATGTGTCGAGCTGCCGCCCCCCATGATTCGACACGATGATCCCGCTCGCCCCATGATCCACCGCCCGCTGAGCGTCATCTCCGCGTACGATCCCTTTGACCAACACCGGCAACCCTGAGACATCCCGAAGCCACTGAATGTCTCGCGGCGTCAGCGAGGGGTCATGCAGGCCCCTGAAATGCTGCATTAATCCGGACGCGTCGTCTGTCGCCGTCGGAACCCTGTCGTGCTGCTCCCCCGACGCCACCGCATTCGCAATCCGAAGCCCAACGGGGAGCGTGAACCCATTCCTGATGTCGCGCTCCCGTCGGCCAAGAATCGGGGCATCCACCGTCAGAACCAGCGCCGTGTATCCCACGTCGCGTGCTTTCGACACCAGCGCCTCCGTGGCTCCCCGATCCGTATAGATGTACACCTGAAACCACTTGGGCCCCATCGACGCGCGCATGACCTCTTCAAGGGGCGTGGTAGCGGTTGTGGAAACGATCATCAACGTGTCCGCGGCCTCGGTGCCCCGCGCCATGGCCAGCTCGCCGTCCGGGTGAGCGAGACGCTGCATCGCCGTCGGCGCGACGATCACGGGAAAGCTGACGGGTGTTCCCAGAACGGTCGTTCGCAGATCGCGACGGGAGACGTCGACCATGGTGCGATACCGGATCGCGATGTCATCCCAGGCCCGCCGGTTGTCAGCGAGCGTGATCTCGTCGTTCGCCGCCCCCATCGCGTATCCCCACGCAGCGGGTGAGAACCTGGATGAGGCCTCCTTCTCGAAATCAAACAAATTCAATAACATGGAGCTCAAGTGCGTAGGAATCGCTGAAGATTGTTTGAGACCGGATGGGCGTGGCCGTCGCACGTTTCAGCGCGGGCGAAGCGCCTCGTTTCGCCTCTGCCGTTGTTCCGGCAGAGTCACCCGTGCGGCACGGAAAGGTGCATCATCGCCGCGCAAAACGCATCCTTGCGCACGTTGGCTTTGTTCTGTAAAGTACTCTGCATGTACGACCTCAGCCCCGTCGACGGCGAACGCCCCGGTCCGCTCAGACGCTTCCTCTTTCGCGACTCCCCTATTCCGTACTCGACCGGTCAGGTCGTGGCGTGGTGGGAGTCGCGCCGCATCGCGTACAATGTCATCGTCGGCGTCTCGGGGGTGACGAGCTTGCTCCTCGCCAACGTGGTCGGCCTGATCGGCCCCTATGGTCGCGTGCTGGGCTTCCCGCCGCTCCTGGGGCTCATCGCGGTCGGCGTCATTGCGAACGTCTGTTATACAGGCGGTGCCGCAGCTGAACTCGCGTTCAATGCGGCGATGGGTCGCCGTAACAACGTCGTAGGTCCCACGCTCTTCCGATACGGAACAGCTTTCTCTGTCGGCCTCTCCTTGCTGCCACTGGCCGTGGCCAACGTCGAACTGGGGCTCCGAATATTGCGCTGGTTGTTCTGACCAGACGAGTTCGTTCAGCTTTCGTGGCGCAGAGTTGGTCCGTTGCAGCGCGGCCGCCATCACGCTCTGAAGGGTTTCCCCTGCACTAGCTCCTGACCTCTGCACGACACAGTATTGGTCATGAGTCTGCTCGCGCGATTTACGGCATCTGCTCCCGGCTCCATCGGAAACTTCGGGCCGGGGCTGGATGTGCTGGGCGCCGCCGTCGTCGGCGGCTGGGATGTGGTGAGCGCGGAGTGGTGCCGCACGCCCGGTGTGACCATCGCGGACTCCGGACACCCCGACTTGCCCTCCGATCCCGCGTTGCATACCAGCGGCATCGCCGCCACGGCGGTGCTGGACACCGCCGCCGCCATGGGACATCCGCAACCCAAACGCGGCATTCGCCTAACGGTGACCAAGGGGCTTCCATTAAGTGCAGGGCAAGGCGGCAGCGCTGCCTCCGCGGTCGCCGGGGCGACCGCAACAAACGGCCTGCTGGGCGGGCTACTGAATGAAACGCAGCTCCTCGCAGCGTGCCTGCTAGCGGAAACGGCGGTCGCGGGACGCCACCTGGACAACATTGCCCCTTCGCTGCTTGGAGGCATCGTGCTGGTGCGTTCGCTGGACCCGATCGATGTCGTGCGCCTCCCGGTCCCGACGCGGTTGCGCGTGGTGATCGCGCACCCTGAGCAGCAGCTCAGAACGTCTGACGCCCGCGCGATGCTCCCGACAGAGGTCTCACTAAACACGAGCATTCATCAGATGGCCAACGTCGCGAGTATTGTTGCCGCGTGTTTCAACGAAGACATCCAGCTGATGGGGCGTGCGCTCTGTGATTGCGTGGCGGAGCCTGCGCGTTCGGCGCATTTGCCGGGATTTCGCGAAGCGAAGGCTGCGGCTCTCGAGGCAGGGGCGCTCGCTGCGTCGATTTCGGGGGCAGGACCGTCGTCGTTTGCGCTCTGCGACAGTGATGTTGCTGCGCAGCGCGTGTCGCACGCTATGCGAGACGCATACGCGGCACTTGAGATTGCGGCGAGTGTACGCGTGACGCGGCTGGATCCGCGGGGAGTGCGTCTGGAACACGAAGTCGCCGCCCCACTTTAACCATACTGGATTCGCGGAGAGTATGTCTGGAACACGAAGCCACCGCCCCGCTTTAACCATACAGGATCCGCAGCGAGTGCATCCGGAACGCGTCGTCGCCGCCCCGCGTCAACCGTAAGGGATAGCTCCTCTTTACTCCAAAGTATCACGTGCAGTACCGCAGGATAGCGATCGGGGAAAAAAAACGGTGCGGCGGTCGCTGAGCAGGTCAGCTTGATTACCGGGAGCGCAGTTAGGCATTTGGTGCCCCAAAACGCATTTGGGGGGCATTCTGGCCTTTCAACCCTGCCGTAACGTATTATCTTTTCTTGACTTCTGGCGTACCGTCCTTCGCCTAGATTGTACCACGCGTTGATCACTTCGGAGACAGGCGGTCTCCTCAGCTCCATCCACCAGAGGATTTACATGCGAAAGAACGTTCTCAGCGCAGCACTGCTGGCCGCCGCCATGGCGGCGACGCCTGCCATGGCGCAGCGACCACTCAACATCGAAGTCGGCGCCTTTGGCCAATTCAATTTCCACGACAAGGAACTGAACCTCGACAATGGTCCCACGGTCGGTGGTCGCCTTGCAATCTACCTGTTGAAGAATCTCGCCGCGGAAGGCGACATTCAGTACGGCAAAACCGACTGGCAGAACGGAGCCACGACAACGTCGCTGACACTGAGGCCATGGGCCGCGCGGCTCGTCTATGGCATCCCAATGAATGAAAAGACGCGCTTTCTGATCGGCGCTGGTTACCAGCAGAACGTGTATGACGGTCGCGTCAGACAGGTGACCGCGACGGCCACCGCGCCAAATGAATACGAAGACGCGTTCACCGGCCTGGTGGGTATCAAGTATTGCATGAACGACAAGTGGAACTTCCGTGTGGATGGCGTAGGTACTCACGCTCCGTCGCCCAACTTCACGGGCAGCACCGAGTTGCTCGACGGCAAGACAACCTCCTTCGGCGTCCGCGCCGGCATCGGTACGATGCTTCGCGGCGACTGCCCGAATGCACCGTTCATGTGGACGATGGCGATCTCGCCGGCAACAAGCCGTCACCTCGTCGGTGAGACCGAGCAGATGACCGTCACCATGCGCGATAGCAAGGGCAACGCCATCGCGATGAACAAGGTCAGGAACTATCGCTGCGTCTCGGACAATCCGAACGTCGCCACGGTTGACGCAACCGGCAAAATCACGGCCGTTGCGCCGGGAACCGCCACGATCACCTGCAGCGGCATGGTGAGCGGCGTCATGCAATCCGCGTCACACACAATCACCGTGCGTAAGCCAGACTGGCGTCTCGCGGTCAGTGGCGGCGGTACGTTCGATGTGGGTCAGGGCACACGGGTTTCTGCGGTCGGCACTGATGAACGCAATCAGCCCGTCAACGGAAACATCGCGTGGTCGTCCAGCAACTCGGCCGTCGCAACCGTCGACAACCAGGGCAACGTGCGATGCGTCTCGGGTGGTTCGGCGACGATTACCGGCACCATGACATTTGATGGTGATACGCGCTCCGGCACGACCACGATCAATTGCACGGCTCCGCCGCCGCCGCCGCCGCGCGCCTCAATGGTCGTGAACCTTTCAGACGTGCACTTCGGCTTCAATCGGTCAGACCTCACCCGTGCAGGTCGCGATACGCTCAACTGGGTAATCGGCCAGATCAATGCATCTGCCGGCTCGGCCATGAGCATCTCCATCGAAGGTCACACGGACCCGTACGGTAGCGAGACCTACAACCAGAGCCTGTCCGAGCGCCGCGTGCGCACGGTGTTCACGTACCTCACCCGCAGTAACGGTGGCGTCGACGCCAGCCGGATCGGTGCACAGGCTGCTTTCGGCGAGCGCTGCTTGCGCCTCGACGACAATCACGATCGCCCGACGCAATCCAGGGCAGCACACAGTGTCAACCGTCGCGTTGAGCTGTGGGATCTCAGGGGAACGTCAGCACTCAGTGGTTGCCGCCCTGCTTCAGATTACGACAACCGCTAATAAGATCGCTTGAAGGATCAGAGGAGCCCCGCCGTGCATTGCACGGCGGGGCTCTTTATTTAGGAGAAGGC
>JBGTBX010000027.1:0-19657 GCA_041749115.1 Gemmatimonadaceae bacterium | reverse complement strand
TATGCGGGGCCTTGCCTATATTCGGCTCGCTGGGCAAGGTGGTGACAGCAGCGCCACCTCAGCCGCTGTTCTCACGTGCCGAAGAGATTTTCAGGCTCGGCGAGATCAGCATTGCGCTATCTGGAAAAACCCGCCAGAACTGCAGGAGGCATATCGCCGTGATACGCAATAATTTAACTCGCCCGATGCCGGTTCGCGGCTCGGCCCAATTCAGCCGTCGGTTGTGCAAGGAGATATGGTGAACTTCTCAGACAACAAAGAGCTCGTAGATCGCTACTTGGTTGCCTATAACTCCTTCGACATTGAGGGCATGCTTGCTCTCCTATCGACGGACGTCCGCTTTGAGAATTTCTCGAAGGGTCAACTCTCTAACGCCACAACCGGCCTTGACGAGTTCAGGGAGCTCGCCGAGAAATCCAAGTCCTTGTTCTCCGAGAGGGAGCAGGGCATCACCAAGCTGACACTCAGCCCAGACTCGGCCGTTGCTGACATTTCCTACCGTGGCCAGCTCGCTGTTGACATACCTGGCGGTCCTTTGGCCGGGACCGTACTTGAACTGCAAGGCCAGTCTGAGTTTTCCTTCAAGGACGGGCAGATCAGCAAGATCGTTGACCGCAGCTGAAAACATGACAATGCGCCGATTAGGGATTGTTATCGAGGGTAGGGCAGGGCAGCTTTCCACCAGAAGGAGCGTTGTCGCTCAAGCGACGGGCTACGCCAACTTTTAGGCCCATTGCCGTTTGGAATTTAGCGTGACTTATTTGCCGCCAGCCACGTCCACAAAGGAACCAGTTGTAAACGAAGCCTCTTCCGAGAGAAGCCACAAAATCGCATTAGCAACTTCCTCGGGTCGTCCGCCCCGCTGCATAGGCACTACTTTTTTTGACCCGATCCAGTCGACTAGGCTCCCCACCACTCGCGTAAATGGCGGTATCGATGAAGCCCGGGCGAACTGCGTTGACACGAATTCCTTCGTCCGCGACTTCCAGTGCGAGGCCAACCGTTAGCGCATCGATGGCGCCTTTGGACGCCGCCAGGCGCACCCAATCGAGCGGCAGCAGAAGACACATTCACGATGGCGCCTCCGACGCCGCCGTGCTTCGTGGACATGCGTTGCACGGCCTCGCGAGCGCAAAGAAACTGTCCGATGACGTTGGTCTCAAAGATGCGACGAACTCGTGCGGCACTCATCGCGTCTACGCGCATTTGTGTTTCCAAGATGCCCGCATTGTTCACCAACGCTGTGAGTGGACCGAGCACTTCGTCGACCGTATCAAAGAGCCTCTCCACCTCTGATTCGATGGAGACGTCCGCGTGAATGGCTATCGCCTTCGCTCCATCAGCCTCGATCGCTTCGACAACCTGCTCGGCTGCCGCCCGGTTCGTACAAAAGTTCACGCAAACGAAAAAGCCTTGCTGCCCCGCGAGTCTGGCAGTGGCCGCCCCGATGCCTCGACCTCCGCCGGTGATCACGATGACTCTATTCATTGGACAGATCCGATAGGACAAAGCTGACCCTGTGCGGCTCGAGGTTTGAAGCTCGGGCCCAGCTATCCATCAATTTGCTGGAACTATTAGCCCTGCTCGTAGGGCGAGCCATCCTTGTGCCGGAAGTGCCAATTGCCTCCGAGCATCACGCCTTCTAGGTCGTCGTCGGGATAGGCCACGAAGTCGCCAGCAGTGCGGTCGCCCACTTCCAGATACACAACATCCTCCTGTGAGCGATTGACCAAATGATGTCCGTCTCCACTGCCGGCTTTGAAGCCGGCGCACATGCCGGGGCGCAAAGGCGATTCGCCCGCGTCTTTTATCAGCACCGGATTGCCCTGCAGCACATATACAAATTCATCTTGCACGCCATGTGCATGACGCAGTGCGGAAACCGCGTCGGGTGCAAGGCGCGTGAGGTTCACACCAAAATTTCTAAGACCGAAAAGATCGCCCAAAGGCTTCTTTTCACGACCTTCCATGCGGGAGGCAAACGGCTCGGGATAGAGCGAGCGTTTGCGCCGTGAGGCGGCGTCAACGGCCACCAGGGCGACGGGTTTCGGTACGTGATCCATAGAAGAGTCGTCCATTTTTGCCAGTGCTCACGACGAGAGTCGGTGCGACAAAAACGCGATGATTTCGTCGCGAGCGGCGATGGTCGGCTGACCGGCTTCATCGATCAGATGTGCGGTGACCACGCTGTGCGGGCAAGGCACGTGTTGCGCGAAGAACGGCGCCACGTCGGAGTTGGCAGCGCTGTCGGGTAGCACGCGTCCCACGAAACGTGTGCCAAGCGCCTCGGAGTAGGCCGCGAAGCGTTGCGCCGTGCAAAAACGATCTCCTTCGAAGCGATAGGCGAGCACCGTGAGGTCTTCGCGCTCCAGGCGCTTGCGAACGGCTTCGAGATCATCCGGCGCGATTTCAAGACCGGCAGGGTCGTTGAGCGGTAGTGTTGGCTGAGACAGAACCGGAGCCAACATCGCCGGCTCGAGCATCATGGTGAGCGCGAAGTTGCCGGTGAAGCACATGCCTATAGCCCCGACCCCGGGCCCCCCGCATTCCTGGTGAGCCGTTCTCGCCAGCGCCATGAGCCATTGGGTGACAGGACTGGAAGCATTTGCGGCCAACGCGCGAAATTCGGCGCTGACGCAAGCCCGCTTGAAGATCGCGGCCCCCTCTTCAGCGCTGACCACGACGCCGTCGCGCCCGAACAGGGAGGGCATATACACCGTGAAACCCGCCTCCCGAACCCATCGAGCAAAACGTGCCACGTGGGGACTGATTCCAGGCATCTCAGGCATCACGATCACGGCAGGCCCTGTTCCGGCCACGTGCACCGTTTTGGCCACGCCATCAAATGCGATCTCGCGATGAGTGAAATCATCGAGCGGATCATCCTGATGCATGTTTCGTTTTGGCATCGACTGATTCCCTATGAGAAACATTGAAAGCAAGCGCTTCGGGCGGGAAAAAGGCTTGCGGACCGCGCGAGTATCGCTGTGCTCTTTGCATTGATGCGCGGGTCCCCGCCGAGCATTGCGGTCGCCTGACATCGCTATCCGACGAGAATGCTCGTGGCGCGATAGTTTTCGGAAACTCCGTCGACGATAAATGTGTCTGCCACTGAGTTCGCGGTTCGCAATGGCAGGATTTCTTGGTAAGGCGCGGAGCGGTACCACCCAAGAGCGTGTTCGCGATCCGGAAACTCTATGACGACGAGAGCGCCGTCAAACGTCCCTTCCAGTACGTCCGGCTTGCCGCCGTGCACCACGTACCTGCCTCCGAAGGGTTGCAAGGTGTCCCCGATCCTCTGTAGGTACTCGACGACTTCGCTGGTCACGGTTACCTGGCGAAGTAGAGCAACGGCATAGGCAGTCATTGAACGGTTCTCGCTTGCATGAGGATGCACTTCACTGGGTATGACAGCGTCGACCTAGAATCGATTGCTCGCCAGTTCTTTCCTAAGCGTGGGGACGGGACGTGAACACGGCGAGCATGGGCTGCAACAATTGACCGAGCGTGTCGCGCTGACGTTTTGGCGTCCAAAGCTCGGACTCGAGCGTGGCGCGCGTCCCCACGCCATCGATTGCACCAATGACGGCGTCCGCGCATCCGCGTAGCTGCTTTTGCGTATGCGGGCGGTCGGGGGACTGCAGGCCCTGCAATGAGGGAATCAACCGACTCACGATCGCCTGGTAATGAGTGCGGTGCACTGCGCGCAAACCCTCGTCTGAAATCGCGCGCCCCCAGAAGGCCAGCCACACACGCCACTCTTGCCGGCTCGGTTCGTCGACAGGGAGGAAAGCCGACAATCGTTTCACAAATGCCGCTACGTCCCTTGGAGCACCTTTCTGCCGCGATGCATCCATCCTCTCCAGCGTGCGGCGCACAATCTCTTCGAGGGCTGCTTCGAGCACCGCGTCCTTGCCATCGAAATAGTGGGTTACAGCACCCGTCGTGACCTTGGCGGCGAGGGCTACGTCGCGCAACCGTGCGCCGTCCAGTCCGGTTTGATTGATCACGGCAATGGCCGCGTTCGTGATCATTCGACGCTGCAATGCGATGTCGACTACTTTTGGCATAATGGTTATTATATATAAATTGGAGACCGTATCAAGCAGCCCCAGCCCCTACTCGCGCTGTGGGCTTTTCAACTGGAGGCCTTACGCGATGACGCAATCTGACGAACCCGCAAGATCAGGCTCTCGCCCGCGTGATCGACCGCGCGTGGGCTTCATAGGCCTAGGCACCATGGGTGGGGCCATGGCTTCCAACCTGTTGGCCAGCGGCGCCCCGTTGTTGGTCTGGAACCGATCCCCCGACAAAGCAGCCAGCCTTCAAAAGGCCGGGGCCGTGGTGGCGCAAAGTTGCCGAGAGGTCTTCGATCAATCGTGGGCCGTTCTGTTGATGCTCTCTGACGAACAAGGGGTGGATGAAGTGCTTGATCGACAAGGCGGAAGTTTTGCCGAACGAGTGCGAGGTTGCGTCATCGTCAACATGGGAACTTTCAGGCCAGAGTATTCCTGTCGTCTAGGCCAGGACGTTGCCGCGGCGGGGGGACGGTTCGTGGAAGCTTCCGTGTCTGGTTCGCGGGCCCCAGCGGAGCGGGGCGAGCTCATTGGAATGACGGCGGGCGAGCAAAGCACGGTGGACGAAATTCATCCTTTGCTCGTCCCCATTTGTAGCGCAGTACATTTCTGCGGTGCCGTCCCCTCGGCTCTCACGATGAAGCTGGCCGTAAACATTTTCCTTATCACGACCGTTACCGGGCTGGCTGAAGCGTTCCACTTCGCGAGACGGCAAAATCTCGATGTCGCACAGTTCAAAGACATTCTCGATGCAGGCCCCATGGCGAGTGCCGTCTCGAAGATGAAGGGTGCAAAGCTTGCGACAGAGGATTTCTCCGCACATGCGTCAATCAAGGACGTGCTCAAGAACAATCAGTTGATTGCCGATGCGGCGCACCAAGTAGGGGCCAGCTCGCCCTTGGTCGACGCTTGTCTTTGCCTCTATCAGCGAGCGCTCGATCTGGGCTATGCGGCAGACGATATGGCCGCGGTTGTCCGAGCCTTTGACGGCTCGTAAAGCATCATCCCAAGGGTTACGACAGCTTGAGCCCTTGGAAAACACCCACGCGGCGGAAATTGCGCTGCGCGCATTGCGATTAGGGGACTTTATCGAGGGTAGGGGAGCCACGCGGATCCGTGCAAAAGCTTTTTGGAACTGAACCTTGACTAAATTCGACGCGGCAACTAACGTCCGCGACGTCGCAGATCCTTAGCCGAACTTTCGCGGATCCGACAGATGTGTCGTCGGCGAGTGCAGTACTCGCACTGATTGCAGGGATGGTTGTAGCTAGGGAGTGGCGAAGCATGCGGATACACCTGATGCCTCGCGGTTCGCAACAGCTTGCGACCGCGCTTGAGCGCGACCCGAACCGAACTGCGTCGCAACGACGTTGCGCCCGGCACAGCCCAATGCCCCGCCCGCTGGGGCACCTCGACGACGCACAGAGCCGTGCGGGTGGCGAACGCCGCCTAGCTCCTGTCCGATCGATCTTATTTGTTCTTCCTCTTCGTACGTCATCCGCCACCGTGCTTCTGTCGCGGGCGGCCCCTTTTACGCTGACCTGCTAGGGCCAACTTCGCCATGAATCGAAGAATTTTGTGCATGACCGCGCTCACCACGCTTCTTTGGCACGGCCTAAGCGCGGCCGCTAGCCCTGAGCCGGCGGTTCCAAAGTGCTTCCTCGATATGAGTCACTTCATCAACATGCCTGGGCGACCCACCGCTATTAACCCGAGTAGTGCTCTCGTGATCGTGGACACTCCGATCGAAGTAGGGATACAGGTCAGAGATTGCTCCATGAATCCAGTGGCAGGTACGTTTGTACAGGCCACCATGCAACCGATCAATGGCGGCTTCGTGTTGGGCGAGACGAGCGGCGTGGCCACCAACGCTCAAGGCATCGCCACTTTCAGATATACCCCCGCCTTGGATGCGATGTTTCCGACAACCTTTAACGCTCTCCTTCCTTCGGTACGCCTTGTATTTCGGCTCCAGTCGAACACGGCCTACTTTAGAACCACGGACCTGATTGGGACTCAGGTTTGCGCAACGGCGCGTAGTCCCAGCCACCCGATGTGCGGAGCGCCATAACGATGAACATCCCTCGCCTGCTTACTTGCTCGGTCTTGGCGATTGCAAACATGCTCCTTCAAGATGCGCGCGCTGAGTGTGGGTCGGAGGCGATTCCGGAACCCCAAAGCTCGGTATACGGGTACTCGGTAGCGATCGCAAACGAGCGCTGCCATTTCAAGTCACTTGAGGCAGCAGAGCGTCACGCCCGGGCGTATTCTGGAAACTCAAACTATGCCGCGAGCGAGATGGCATGGACTTCTGTGACCGCAATCGGCGAGCCGGGGACCGCACTAAATTACCGCGCGGTCGGAAGCATCGGCGCCTCCAGCGAACCCATCACCCGCCCTCCGTTGACGACCACCACTTCGTACGCAATTGCGGCTCGCAATTGGCCGCCTCCCGCAGTTTGGACCGCGTGCGCCGCTGAGAGGGCCGCGTGTTCCGCGAGTGGCGGGAGATGCCCGGCCAGCGCTCTGCCGCTGCATCCGGCAAAGCTCGAGAAGGATCGCTTGGAGTGCATGCTCGAGGCGACTTGGTCTCCCCCTAACCACAGCTACTGTTGGAATCTTCAGAGTCTCGATATCGTAGAAACCGGAACGCCGTTCGGCACTCCGGTTTTCACTGGCTCTGGAAGTGCTGGACAGTGGTTTTCTCCGCCGCTGGGAACGTCAATGCGAGCTCAGCTGGCGAGTTGTCCGGTGGGAAGCTCGGCAAAGGCTCAGAAGGCAGCTCAGTCAGTCAGCTATGGGGTATCCAAGCAGGAGAACTTCAGTTGCCAGGCTGGTTTCACGGCGTCGCAAGCGGGCGGGGGATCCTGCCAATCCGGGTACTTCAAACTCCAGGTCGACGCCACTTCGTTCAAGCAGCACAAGCAGTGTCCAAAGCGTGGCAATCCGTGCGTTCCCGGTACTGGCAACAAGGAAGTAACGGAACTCGATTTTGAGTACGCTGGGGTGCGATTCGAGCGTACGTACAATTCCGTCCGCGAGCTCCGAAACTATGCGTTCATGGATCGCAACTGGACGCACTCGTTTGCAACCCGGTTGCTGACGCCTTACATGGGTGTCGGACACTCTGCGGCAACGGGGAAATTCATCCAGGACCAGTCTGGAATGCTCGAGGAGTTCATTCCTGCTCCCACCGCGAGCGTCAAGCGTTCCGCCGTCACGGAGGGCAAACTACTGTTGACGGTTGCGAACGGATGGCAGCTCGTCGACGAAGGCCCCGAAGTGACGCATTTCGACGATCATGGTCGTCCAACGCAAGTCGTTCACAGGGACGATCCTCGGCGGACTCTTCAATTCCAGTATGTCAATGACACCACGGTTGCGGACCGCAAGTTTCGTGTGAGCACCGTGCGCAATGGACAGAACCGAGGATTGAACTTCGAGTACTTAGGTCCCGACTTCCGGCTCGCGCGCATCACAAGCGAGAGCGGGCTTGAGCTCGCTCAATACAGCTACGACGCCGTAGGGAATCTCGCATCGGTGACGACTGCGAGTGGAACTCGTCGCTATCTATACAACGAGCCAGCTTACCTGCAAGGAAATTTCCCCCACCACTTGACCGGCATCTTGGATGAACAGAACGGGCGCTTTGCCTCCTACGGTTACGATGACTGGGGCCGCGTTACCGATAGCTGGCATGGCGGGGGCGACGCCGGAAGGGTATCGATCACCTATCCCACTGACAGCACCGTCGTTGTGCAGAATCCGTCTGGAGAAATCGAGACGATCACCTATGCCGGAGAGGAGTCGAGCTATCGCCGATCACTTTCGGAGGGCAGTGTCGATCGTGGATTCACCACGCGAACATACGATTCGTTAGACCGCCTCACTTCCGAGACTGACCAGGGCGGCGCGGTTACTCGCTATGAATATCTCCCCGGTGGCACAGGCAAGCTTGCTGCACGGGTAGAGGCCTCGGGAACCCCCGAGGCACGGACCATTGCGTTCGAATGGTCAACTTCCGCACTCAACCGGATTGCGGTGCAAAAGACTTACAAGGGGGAAGGACAAAACCGCACGCTCGAGAGCATGCGTCGAACGTCGTTCAACGACCGAAGCCAGGTAATCGCAAGCTGCGAGATCGATCCGGCTGTGAGCGGTGCTGAGGCCTATGTTTGTGGCTTGAACACCAACGCGCCCAGCGGTGTACGCCAGACTACGCACACATACTGCGCGCAAAAAGACGTGGATCAGGGTTTGTGTCCCGTGCGAGGACTCTTGCTCCGAATTGACGGACCGCGCATCGATATTGCGGATACCACTGACTATCAGTATTACGCCGACGACCACGACGCCTGCGCGAGTGTGCCCGCCGCATGCGAGTACCGTAAAGGTGACCTCAGCACGGTCACGAACGCGCTCGGCCACGCCACGGAGTACCTGAAGTACGACGGCGCCGGCCGCGCCTTGTCGACGCTCGATGCGAACGGCGTGTTGACTGATCTGGTCTATCACGAGCGCGGCTGGCCCACACACCGCAAGGTGCGTGGCACCGATCCGCGTAGCGAGACGGACGATAAGATTACGGAAATGCAGTACGAGCCGACTGGTCTGGTGCGTCGGGTGATCCAACCCGACGGCAGCTACACGCACTACACCTATGACGATGCGCACCGATTGAAAGCGGTCGCGGACAACTTCGGCAACAAGCTCGTGTACTCGCTAGACGATGCGGGCAACCGCACCGTGGAGCGCACGCTCGATCCGGGCGGCACGCTGAAGCGCCGTCTTGCGCGGCAATTTAACCAGCTCGGGCAACTAAGGATCCTACGAGACGCGATGCAATCGACCGGCGTGCCGCTGACAGGCGCAGCCGTTCTGGATCCCTCGCAAGGCCGCATCACATCGGAACATACCTACGATGCAAGCAGCAACCCGGACATCACGACGGATGGACGTGGCACGCTGACCAATCAGGACCACGATCCACTCGGTCGCCTGTCGAAGGCCTTGCAGGACGTGGGTGCAGTTCCCCACTTCAACGCTGAGACGAACTACGAGTACGACGCGCGCGACAACCTGCGTAAGGTCATCGACCCCAAGCGACTGCCCACCGATTACGTTTACGATGGGCACAATAACCTCAGGGAGCTGCGCAGTCCCGACACCGGGACCACGGTGTACACCTACGACGAGGCCGGCAATCGCAAGACACAGCGCGATGCGCGCAACGTTGAAGCTACGTACACCTACGACGCGCTCAACCGTCTGACCGCGATTACCTACCCGACGCCTGGCCAGAACGTCAGTTTCATCTACGACCAGATGGCTGCGGAGTGCAATCTCGAGACAGAGGCGTTCGCCGAAGGCCGGTTGACGCGGATCGTCGATCACACGGGTTACACAGCGCATTGTTACGACCGCTTCGGGAATCTGACGCGCAAGTCGCAGCGCGACACGTCCAATCCGTTCGCGCTCAACCTGGCGCACGATCTTGCCTTCAAATATGACGCCGCGGGTCGCGTTACAAGCATCACTTATCCCCATGCCGCGCGCATTTCCTATGCCCGAGATGCGGCGGGACGCGTGCAGCAAGTCTCCTATCGCGCACCGGCTCAGAGCGGAGAAACCGTGCTGGTCAGCGGTGTCACGTACTACCCGTACGGACCTGTTCAAGAGATCACCTACGGCAACGGTCGCAAGCTGACCCGCACGCTCGACCAGAACTACACGATCGATCGCGTGGAGAGCGAAAATGTCGGCGGAATCGACCTCGACTTCACCACGGACATCGCCGGCAACATTACCGGCCTTGCGACCGGAGGTGACGGAAACGCGTTCGACTACGACCGGCTGCAGCGTCTCACTAGGGTGCTAGATCTGAACCAGAGCTTGATCGCAGCCTATGAAGTCGACGCCACCGGCAACCGGAAAAGCAAACAGGTTGGCGCGAGCACGCAGCTCTACGTTTACCCCCCGGACAGCCACCGTCTGCAATCCGTCGGCGGCGTCCCGCGGACCTACGATGCGGCGGGCAATACCACCAGTCGGGGTACCGGCGCGCTGACCTACGGGAATCGCGGGCGACTCGATGCCGCGCCCGGATTCACCTACGCCTACAACGCTCGTGGCGAACGCATCCGCAAGGTTGCCGCCAGCTCGGGCAGCGGCAGCAGCTATGTACCGACACTGATGACTCATTTCGTGTACGACGAATCCGGACATGTGCTGTTCGAGCAGCGGCGGCGAGATCCGTGCTACTGCCCGCCTGGCGAGTACTGCCCCGCAGTGGCGTGCGATATCGGCGGGGAACCCATGGGATCGCAGACTGCGGGCACGGCCGCGGTGACTGCTGGTGGTCCGAATGTGTTCCTGCGCGAAGCCATGTACGTTTGGCTCGACGATCTCCCGATCGGGGTGCTGGATAGCGAACGGGCCGCTCCGCCAATCCTCGCTTACATCGAGCCCGACCATCTCGGCACGCCCCGAGCCGCGATCGATCCCGCACGCAACACGGCAATCTGGAAGTGGCCGCTGCTCGACGACGCGTTCGGCGAAGGCGCTCCGCTGACGGACCCGGACGCGGACGGCCAGCAATTCACGCTGAACCTCCGCTTCCCCGGCCATTATTTTGATCAAGAGACCGGCCTGCACTACAACATGGCGCGCGACTATGAGCCCCGCACTGGGCGGTATGTCGAGAGCGATCCAATCGGGCTGAACGGAGGAATTAGCACCTACGGCTATGTGGGGGGCAGTCCCTTGCTGTTGGTCGACCCGTTAGGACTTAAAGCGAGAGTATGTTGCCGAAAGATTCCTTGGCTTCCTGCAGCGCATTGTTTTATCGAGGAAGATTACGACGATATCGATGAAGATTTTTGCGGCCCCCCGTGCGAGTCGAAGAAGCGCACGATTGGATTGCAGGGTCCGCCGCCGTTTGGTGATTCGAGCAACGGTGGAGGTCAAACATTCACAGATCACGGCTTCGACGATCCCAACAAATCGAAATGTGGCAGTTGGACGACCGATTGCCAGCTGAGCAACTGTCTTGATCGTGAGCTCGCCGCTTACAAAAATCCCTCTCGCTACTCAGGACCGGGGGGACCAAATAGCAATACATTTGCGTACACTTTGATGAATCAGTGCGGGCTCACTCCACCGGCCCGAGGGTGGCCGAAGCCCGGCTGGGGCCAACAACCGGCTGGCCCCCAATGAGCGATGCCACATGAGCCAGTTAAAATCTAGTCGGGTTGTGCTCCATTGGGCGTGCATGTCGATGCTTTTGATTGGCTGCACGGGAACAATGATGCATGACTTTCACAATGGCACCGAAATCGCGCAGTTCGACATTGGCAAAGTAGGCACGGTCGCTGAGTCCATCGACCTCCCTCGGGGCGAAGCAGATATTGCGTTTGTCGTACGCGACTACGATTGCAAGCAGCCGTTGAACGCTTCAATCAACGTGATGGTTCAGCTTGCGGATGGAACACCTAAGCAGCGAATGGTGAATCTCGGCGAGATAACGTGGCCCGTGTCTGGACAAGATTGCCGCCCGATTGGTTACTTGAGACTGCAGGACGCGAAATACACGCGTCCTCTGCGTATGACGATCAGTCGTAAAAGCAATCCGGTCAGATTCGCCTTCACTGTGACGCAGGCAGCCGATGCTGGCAGGCAGATGAGCATTTGGGTGGTGTACAACGACCGCAATCCGGTCGATCGAATGCTTGGGTCTGGGAGTCATTGAGCCCCCTAGGGCGCAGCCCTTTCGAAGAGAAGTCAAAGTATTTCGTCGGCCCAATCGATCACCCTGAAATCGTTGGCTAACCGCTTGCGAAATCGAAACGTATCCCGCTGGTCGGTAACCGCCAGCAAGAGAGCACATGTTACGGCGACCGGCTCATTTAGTGCGAACTTCCAACCACGTCATGAGGTGACGACGATATGGATGACGCCAACGTTCTGTCGATTAGCCATTCTTATCGAGGGTAGGGAAGGGCAACTGTCGACCCAAAGCCGACCTTTGAACCGGCGTACTGCTGAGTTGATGACCTAGGAAAGTTCGGTAAGCTCCGCCAGACAAAGGTGTCGCGGGCCGAGCCGTTCATCGTGCCGCAACGGATCGCCATCAAGGAGTCGTCATGCGGTCTCGCTCACGCCAATCACACTGGCTGCAGAAAGTGCTTTACTTTGTCTTCGCCGCCGGCGTCGTCACCGCCGCAGGTGCAAGCGGCGACTGGTCGAATGTCCGGTCGATCACCTTCACCTCGAACGCGGCCGAGCCCAAGGGCGTGCCGCCCGATGGCATTCACGCGAGCAGTTTCGAGGCGGGCGAGATGCCCGGCCCCGTCTTCTGCAACGGCGCGTTCGGTGATCGCGATGGGGATGGCTTGCGCGATCTGGCGTGCGTTACCGAGTTCGTGCCCGCGGACCCCGCGACTGTCGCGCCACCGCTTGACCCGACCGTACCCGCAAATTACTACGACGCCACGACTTTCATCTATGAAGGGGTCGATCCGATTCAACGCGGCGTGCGCCCCGGCACCATCGCTGACTATCGCGCAGCCGTAATGCGCGGGTTGGTCAAGGACGATCAAGGCCAGCCGCTCGCCGGTGTGCTCGTGCGAGTCCTGGACCGTCCTGAGTTCGGTTACACCTACACCCGCAGTGATGGCATGTTCGACATGGTCGTCAACGGCGGAGGCGACGTCGTCGTGCACTACACGAAGAACGGATACCTGCGCGCACAGCGCCGCATCGACACACCTTGGAACGACTGGCGCTGGGTAGACGACGCGACGATGATTCCGGTCGATCCTGCGATGACCGTGGTGCCCACCACTGGCGCACAAGGGCCTGCTGTGGCGCGCGCCAGTACCGTCACAGACGCTGACGGTAGCCGTCGAGCAACTGCGTTCTTTTCCGCCGGCACTCAAGCCTGGCTCAAGTTCGCCAACGGCTCGACCCAACCTGCCCCGCAACTGAGCTTCCGCGCGACCGAATACACCGTCGGGGCCGATGGCCTCGACCGCATGCCGGGTGTCCTGCCGCCGACCACCGCATACACCTATGCCATCGAACTCTCGGCTGACGAAGCCGTCGCGGCTGGGGCGCAATCCGTCGAGTTCAGCCAGCCCGTCGCTATGTATCTCGAGAACTTCCGCCAAGCTCCTGTGGGCTCAACGATTCCAGTTGGTTCCTATAGTTTCAGGCAAGCGTCGTGGAACCCTGAAGACGACGGCCGCGTGATCAAGATCCTGAGCACCAGTGGTGGGATCGCGACGATTGATATCGATGGTTCCGGAAATGCGGCGGGCGAAGCCGACCTGCTCGAGCTTGGAATCACCATTTCCGAGCGCACCGCACTTGCGTCCACATACGTCGCCGGCACGGAGCTCTGGCGTTACCGCGCCTCCCACTTCACGCCGTGGGATTGCAACCTGCCGCTTCTTCCTGATCCGGACGACGCGATTCCGCCAGAGCAGCGCGAAAACGATCCCAATGATCCGGACCCTGAAGGCGATCCCAATTCCAATATTCCCTGCACGGGAGGTCTCGAATGCACCGAAAATCCGAACCATCCCGAAGACGACGATGACGAAGAGGAAGACGACCCCTGCGTGAAGGGCAGCGCGATCTTTTGCAATTCGCGCGCGCTCGGCGAGACCCTTTCGGTACCTGGCACTGGGCTGTCTCTGAACTATCACAGTAAGCGAGTGCCGGCTCGGACCGAGGGCAACGTCGCCGTCGTGAACGCGCGCGTCAGGATCACAGGCGAATCACTACCGCCGCGGCTTCAGGAAGCGCGAATCCGGGCATGGAACCTGGGTACGAGGCAAGAGTTGGTGTTCAAGAATCCAACACCAAATCAGATCGTGAATTTGCGGTTCGAATACAAGGACGCGTACTCCCGCACCTGGTTGGGTTCGATGCAGCCCGCAATCGAACTTGCATACCGCTATCCGGCCCGTTACTCCGAGCCCGCAAACGACGCAGACAGGAGACGTTCCTGGGAAAGGTTCGGGCAGCCCATGGTGCTTCTCAGCCCTGCCGGGGACAATGGCGGGTATGAGGTGCGGCGTTATTGGGCCCCCTCCAGCCGGGTGTTGGGAGACACCAGCCGGCTATTGCCCGGGTTCTGGGACGCGCGAGGCCAAGGCTTCGGTGGCTGGACTCTCGGCAACCATCATGTGTTCGACTTGGCGTCGGGCCGACTCTTCGCTGGCACGGGCAAGCGCATGCGCGCCAACTCCGCCGGTAGTCACGTTCCTCAGGTTTCCAGCCTGTTGCTCAAGCAAATCGGTCCGGCTGCGATTCCCTCTGGCCGCAGAATCGCAGCCGCGCCCGACGGTTCGGTCTTCATGCTGGCCAATTTGTTAGGAACGGACGGATCGCCGGTTGGCGACGGTCTTATTCGATTCCGCGCAGATGGCACTCGAGAAGACTGGGGAGACCTCTGCGCAATCCCTGATACGGACTGCGTTGGCAGCGAAGGCGAATACGTCCCGATGGCGCGCGACTTGGCGGTCGATGCAAACGGGCACGTGTTTGTCACCGATGGTGTGCGGATATTCCGCTTCAAGAGTCCGCAAGCGCCAGAGGTTTTCGTATCGCAGTCGGGTTTTCCGCAGCCATGTGATGTGCGGAGACTTCTGTCTCGCCAACAGCGCCTCTATTTTAGTTGCGCGGTCATCTTCAGTCCCGGCCGAATTGACCCGGTCTCTAAGCGCGGCGGAGATGACGGCTGGGTCGGTGTCTTGTGGCCGAATGGTGCGACCGCACTTATTGCGGGCGGCGGATCGACTGCTGAGGACGGAGTTGCTGCCGAGGCACTGCAGCTGCTGCAACCGACCGAGCTTGCCATGGATTTTGATGGCAACCTGTTCGTATTCGACGAGGGGCGCCGCGTGCTGTGGCGCGTTCGCTCGAACGGCGCGGTGGAGAGCGTGATCGGCGACGGAACTTCCGCATTCACGCCGGACGGGAGTGTGGCCAAAGGTTCCCCGGTCGGAAGTATTGCGGCTCTCGCAAGCACGACTGACGACCGCATCGTGTTCGCCGAAGTAAGCACCGGGCGACTGCGCGAAATTCGCTCCGATGGACTGGTGCACACACGCGCAGGCGGAGGCGATCAGGGGGTGGGGACACTCACCAACACGGGCTCTATTGCCCGTCAGTTGAGCCTTTACACGCAAGACATCGACATACTCCCCGAAGGCAGTCTTGCCTATCTCGCCGCGTCTCAATCGGGCACCTCAGATTCGTACTTGGGCGCGGTGATCAACAGCACTTTCGCTTCGTACCGCGGGTACGGCGGCGACCCGGATCGCTACGAAATTGCTTCGCGCGGCGGCGACGAAATCTATGTTTTTGATCGTCGTGGACGGCATCTGGAATCGCTGCACGGGCTCACCGGATCGGTAATTGAGCGTTTCCTCTACAACCCATCTGGTTATCTCGTCGCAGTCGAGGACGGCGACGGCGACCGGAGCCGGATAGAGCGCGACGCCGGCAATAAGCCGACGGCTATCGTGAGTCAGGACGACGTACGCACAGAGTTAGTTGTCTCCGACGCTGGTTACCTGACGTCTCTCGCCACACCGACCCGCGATCGCTGGCGCATGGATTACTTTCCTGACGGTCTTATGCGCACCATGGATGATCCGCGCGATGGCCGGAGCCAGTTTTTCTGGGCACCCGACGGCGGACTGTCGAGAAACGTGAACGCTGTCGGAGGCTTCGTCCAGCTCGACTTGAGCAGGTACGACAGCGTCGGCGTGAAGATCGTCCAGACCGAAACCGCCGAGGTCCGCACCAGCCAATATTTCAGGAATCGATTTCGGCAGAACGGAAGCTCTCGAGTGACCGCAAGGTCTTCAGGCATACGGTCAGGATTCGGCGCGGACCAAGCCGGTGTGGAAATTTCCGATCACAGGCATGGCGTGAGCGTTCGTACGATAAAGGGCGCCGATCCACGCTTCGGCGCGGGCAGTCCCATTTCCAAGCGCGTCGTAACCACGCTGCCGGAAGACGGCATCGTGCACACGCGGTCATTCGAGAGAGTGGCGACTCCCACCGTACCGGACGGTCCTCCAGGCACGCTCAACCTCACTGATACCACGACAGTCAACGGCCGAGTCCATATTCGTGGATTCGACGCTCCGACCCGAACGTGGACCCTGTCGAGCCCGATGGGTCGCACCACCACTATTGAAATTGACGGTCAGGGGCGTCCGCTTTCGATTGCCGTGCCCGACTTGGCTCCTGTGCAGTACACCTACGATGCTCGAGGACGTCTGGAACGAACCGAGGCCGGCTCAGGCTTGCAGGCTCGCGTGACGGAATTCGGTTACGACACACGCGGGTATTTCAGTCGGATGCGCGACGCCGCATTGCGTGAATTGACGCTGGTGAAAGATGCTTCGGGGCGCACGACTACCCAACGATTGCCGGATCTGCGAGAGATAGGGTTTCGCTACGATGTGGCGAGCAATGTTGTGGGTATAACGCCACCCGGACGGGACGAGCACGGTTTTGCGTACAACGCCGTGCAACGCTTGACGAACTACACGCCTCCAGCGCTACCGTCCCCGGGTACGGTAGCTACGGGCTACGGGTACAACCTCGACCGGCAGCTCACGTCAGTCGCGCGACCCGACGGCGACAGCATCGCACTGACTTATGCGTCGTCTTCTGGACTGCCGAGTAGCCTCGAAGGTGAGCTAAATTCAACGCACCTGACTACGGACGGTTACGGCCGCATCACCTCCATTATCGGCGGCAGCGCATGGCCGACGTCTCTCGCGTGGAACGGGGTGCTGCCGAAGCTCCAATCCGCCACGATTGGCAGCGATTTGGACAGCCCGGTTCGCCACGTGCGCTGGGGTTACGACAACAATTTCTGGCTGCGCAGCATCGAAGTAGCCGACTCGGCAGTGGGCGGCACGGTCGCCAGCACGGCATACCAGTACGACAACGACGGCTTGCTGACGCGCGCAGCCACAGGCGACGCGGTCATGCTGGTCGGCAGGCGCGTCAGCAATGGTCTGCTGACCGGCACCAACCTGGGCGTTGTTTCCGACGCATGGACCTACAATCCCTTCGCCGAACCGGTGGGGTATGCCGCCACCGTATCTTCAGTTTCTTACTATTCGACTGGATTCCTGCGGGACCGCTTAGGGCGCGTCCTTCGCAAGACCGAAGTGATCGACAACGCCACCAATGTCTTCGACTACTCCTACGATCTAGCGGGGCGCCTCGACACGGTACGTCGCGATGGTGCGCTAATTGCCGACTACGGCTTCGATGCTAATTCCAACCCGACCTCGGTCGCGTATGCAGCGCCCCTGACCGGGCAGGCCGCGCAGTGCGCACCCGCCGCGGTCAGCGGCACGGTGACCATTGCTGGTGTCGTCGACGCGCAGGATCGTCTCACGTCCTTCGGCACGTGCACTTTTGCGTATCGGCGCAACGGCGAACTGACCACCAAGATCGATACCGCAACGTCTGCCACGACAACCTACGTGTACGACGAGTTCGGCAATCTGCGCACCGTCGATCTGCCCGATGGACGTGAGATTGAATACATGGCCGACGGCCTCAACCGGCGCGTTGGCAAGAAAATCGGCGGGACACTGGTACAGGCATTTCTGTATGTCAACCAGACTGAGCCGATCGCCGAACTGGACGGCAATGGCAACGTGATTGCCACCTTCGTCTACGCCGACCGACTGCATGTGCCGGCGTACATGCTCAAGGGCGGTCGCGTATTCCGCATCCTGTCAGACCACCTGGGTTCGGTTCGCTTGGTGGTCGATACTCAGGACGGCACCATCGCGCAGCGCATTGACTATGACGCATTCGGAAACGTGCTTTCCGACACTGCCCCCGGATTCCAGCCGTTTGGTTTTGCCGGCGGCATCTACGATCGCGACACAGGACTGACTCGCTTTGGCGCACGCGACTACGACCCGGTGATCGGCCGTTGGACGGCGAAGGATCCGAGCGGATTCAACGGCAGCGACACCAACTTCTACCGGTACGCCCACGCTGATCCCATCAATCACATCGACACCAGCGGTACGATTGTATTCGTGCCATACCTTCTCGGGATAGCCGGGAGCATGGCCATTGATTGGTTGATCGACACTTACCTCGCGCCGCAAGTACGCGACTGGCTGCGCGACACCTACGGCTGTGACTCGGACGAGGACGTCCGCAACTTCCTAGACAACCTTGCAACGGCCGCCGATATTGTCGACGCGATTCGCGCACTCAAGAATCCCGCCAAGCTCAAAGACGTCCTGTCGAGAATGGCTGATAACGGGAAGCGGTTCGACCCAAATCAAGAAGCATTAGTTGATCTTGCTAAGCAGGCCAAGCGAGACGGTGCAAGTCGCGAGCAGGCGGAGATCATGCGTCAGTGGGCCGATGAGTATGACGTGCGCTTTCGAGGAGTTGAGTCCCATCCGGGCCGACCTCAGGGCCAGTTCCCGCACATCCACGTTGGGCCAGTCAATCACATCCCGGTGCGCTGATGAATCGTCAAGAGTTCGGATTTCGTGAAGAGCCAAACGGCGATGCGTACGCCACGTTGCTGCGCTTCTTGTCTGCGCGGTGGCCGTTCTTTCAACTAGTCGTGCAGCCCGACCTTCCTTTGTCCCCGCAGGGTGCATCAATGTTGCGCGATCTGGCTGAGCACGTCGCGTCGGGCCCAACGAGGGTCTCCTGCTGGCCGGGAACCCAACTCTGTGGACGTGAAGCCGAGCTTTGGAAGTTCATTAGCCATCCAGACGCAGTTGAAGTCCTTATCAATAACTCGAACGGGCTATTCGAGTGGACTCAACCGAAGCTGCCTGAAGATCTCTCGTTTGTGGGAAGCGACGAAAGCGTCGGTCTTCTCGTTGTTGCCCACGAGTGCGATGCTGGCGTCTGGCTCGACGAAGTGGAACGTGCCGAGTTATTGAACTTGCTCCCGACGATTGGACTTGTAGAAGTCTGATGCAAGCACCACCCCTGATTCCAGGATGGGACATGGGCCATTGAACCCCGACGCGGAATTCTGTTGCGGTCAGATGAGTTGGGCTCTCTCTGAACCCACGGGGATTGAGTACTGGCGAAAGTTCAGAGAGTTTGGGGTGCGTGTCCTGGACGGCGGCAGTTCGATTGTCACAATCAAGCTCTGCCCTTGGTGTGGCACAACGCTACCTCTCGGCTTGCGGGCTGAGTGGTTTGAGCGACTCGACAAGCTCGGAGTCGAGCCGGAGGACGCGCCGGAAGAAATGCTTTCCGAGTTGTGGTGGCGCAGAGAGGGAATCTGACCTAGCGCGCGAGATCATGTTTACATCGTCTAGGTCAACTCCTCTTGAAGTTGCGTGGCAACGCAAGTCCGTTCCCCTCTACATCTGCTCGGCGGAAACTTTAAAGTGTCCGCTTCTGGGGGCGGTTTCAACTGGTCGACGCAACAGCTTGTCGATATCGCTCGATCGGGGTTTCAAAGCCCAGCGTTTTCCGTGGTCGTTCGTTCAAGCGTCTGGCGACCTCGTCGAGCTTGGCTTGGGAGATCCCGGACAGGTCGATGC